>NZ_JBIVXM010000003.1:0-335859 GCF_044769205.1 Paenarthrobacter sp. NPDC090520 | reverse complement strand
GCTTCGTTGCTTTTGAGCTTAGCGGTCTTGGGCCTGGCCGCCCTTGCGTGGGCCCGGGCGTGGGCAGTGGTGGCCCGGTAGTAGTAGACCTCATCAGCGTTACGACGCAGTTCCCGAGATATCGTCGAGGGCGACCGGTCCAACCGCCTGGCGATCTCACGGACGGATTCCTTACCCCTGAGCAAAGCGATCTGCTCGCGTTCATCAAAGGACAGCGAACGCCCCGAAAGGGTCCGGCCCCTGCGTGGCCGGATCCCTCCCGAGGACCTCAATTCATTCCGCACGGTCGTTACGGACCATCCGACGAACTCTCCTGCTTCTTCAAAGCGGGAACCGTCCGCTACCTGTTGCCAGAACGACTGAACAACCTCAGAAACCAAACGATTCGAGAACTTCACCACGGCAATCGACACCCTTCAATAATCAGGTGTTGCGATCACCGCATGATTCGAAGCGTCCAAAACGGCATCTACTGCGACCCGGTTGGGTGATTCAGTGGTTCCTCAGCATGGAAATGAGTTCGGATTTCTTCTTGTCCGAGTATCCTTTCAGGCCGAGTTCTTTTGCACGGGACTTAAGTTTGTCCACGGTCCAATCGTCGTAGTCGCCGGACTTTCCGCCCTTGCGTCCAACTTCGCCCCGGCTTTGTTTGGCAGCCGCATTCGAGATACGGGCGGCCTTCTCCTTGGAGGCTCCATCATCGCGGAGTTCCTCGTAAAGTTCGGGGTCCTTGAGGCTGGGATTCTTTTTTTCTGGCATGGTGGAGATCCTTTCTTTGGTACGTCGGCCGCGGCCGCTCCCAGCGTCAGTCCCCCCGGTTTTGCAGGGCCTTGCGATGGATCCAGAAGGGGAGTCCCACAACAATCACCAACACCACAAGGATGAGGACTGCGCCGGTGAGCAAGCCGGAATTCCTGCCCATGGCCATGTCGAAAACCAGCGCGGCCGAGCCGACAATCAGGATGGACACGCCAGCCAGAGCGAGCTTGGTGATGGTGTCTGCGCTGGAGACGAGTGTTGCCTTGAGGCCGCGCCGGAAGAGCCGTCGATGGATGCTGACGGGAAGGACAATCGTGATGGTGGTCAGTGAGGCGACCATGACGTTGAAGAGATAGAGGCCGGTCTGCCAGTCGTCCAGGGTGGAGAACCTCGACTGGAAGGGGAGCGTCAGCAGGAAGCCGCCCAGGATCTGGACTCCGGTTTGGAGGACCCGCAGTTCCTGGATCAGCTCCAGCCAGTTGCGGTCCATCTTCTCTTCGGTGGATTCATTGCGGCCGGTCCGTGCGACCGGCTCGGTATCGGCCACTTCAAGCACCTCCGCTTGGGGTAGTGCGCCGGAGGGCCGTCCCCAAGCTGCAGCATTGCTGCGGGGACAGCCCTCACGGTCTTTTTGATATCTGGGTGTGCCGGCCTGACGGCGCGGCTGGTGTCGCGCTGCGGGCTCTATACTGTGTGGCCGCGGCGACCTGACATGAAGCTGAGAAGCCAGCCGATGGCTGCGACTACCAGGAGGATGACGCCCACCCACAGCAGCCAGTTAAGGGCCGACGAGAAGCCGCCCACAAGAAGAAGGACAATCGCCACTGCACCAGCAATGATCAGAAGCGTATTCATGGTCAGCACATTCCTTTCTGGGAGGAATCCGGCGGTAAGTCGACGGGTTCCTGACATGCATTCCGTTTACTTCAATTGAGTTATGCCGGTACCCGGAAGCGTTCCACCGTTTCCATGGTGCCTGTGCCGTTGCGTGCAACCGGTCCATCCTGTGAGGTCGGTTCGCCGGTTGTGAACAGCGACACTCCTCATTGTACTACTAAGCACCCTTATGAAAGAGTTATTGAAGTAGTCACTTGGTTGATTGGGTGGACGTCCAGACGGCGTCCCAGGAGAGGAAAACATGAAAGCGTCACAGCAACTCGCAGACAACCTTCAGATCGTCCTGACAGACCTGATCGAGCTCCAACTCCAGGGAAAGCAGGCCCACTGGAACATTGTGGGCCCGAACTTCAGGGACTTGCATCTCCAGCTGGATGAACTGGTCCTTGCAACACGGCAGTTCGCGGACGATACCGCCGAGCGCATGCGTGCCCTCCACGCCCTCCCGGACGGCCGTAGCAGCACCATTGCCAAGGGCACGCGCCTTGAAGAATTCCCCGGCGGACTGGTGAACACCAAGAACGCCGTCAAACTGGTCACCGACCGAGTCGAACGTGCCGTGCAGACAATGCGCGATGTCCACGACGAAGTTGACGACGAAGACCCCACGACGGCGGACCTCCTCCATGAGTTCATCGCCCGCCTTGAGCAGTTGGCGTGGATGATCAACGCGGAGACCATGGGTTCCGGTACGGCCGTGACCGACCCCGACGAAGCCTAACCGGCCCGGGACGACGACGGCAGGGCGGCCGGAATGGCCAGGCTTCGGCGAAGCGACTTGTCCAAGCCCGGCATCGTCCGGCGCCGCTCGGGCAAGGGCTTCAGTTACCGCCACCCCGACGGAACCCTGCTCAACGAGGAGGATCGCCAGCGCATCAAAGCGCTGGCGATCCCGCCTGCGTGGACCGATGTGTGGATCAGTCCGTACGAGAACGCCCACATCCAGGCCACCGGTGTTGATGCGGCCGGTCGAAGCCAGTACATGTACCACCCGCGCTGGCGCGAACGTAAAGACACTGAGAAGTTCCAGCGCGCAGCGGAACTCGGCTCGGTTTTTCCCTCGATCCGCCGGGCCGTCACCCTGCACCTGAAGGACGCTTCCTCGCAGAAGCAGCAAACCCTGGCGGCGGCCGTCCGTCTCATGGACCTTGGTGCCCTGCGCGTTGGTTCGGAAAGCTACATGCGCCAGAACGGCTCGTATGGGCTGACCACCCTGAGGTGCAGGCACGCCCGCATCAAAGACGATGCCGTGGCCCTGAAATTTCCCGGCAAGAGCGGGCAGTGGTGGGATACGTCCATCAATGACCCCGTCCTGGCGGCCTTTTTGGAACCTTTGGCGCGCAGGCCCGGCAAGGAACGGCTGCTGTCGTACAAGGACGACGGCGTCTGGGTCCCCTTGGATGGGCACATGGTCAACGAGTACCTCCGAAGCATCGCGGGGGAGGCGTACACGTCCAAGGATTTCCGCACCTGGAAGGGCACGGCAGCGGCAGCCCTGTGCCTCCTGAAGAATGACGGAACCATGACCCGTCCCCAAGCCTTGGTGAAAGCCATGAAGGAGGCTGCGGAGATGCTGGGCAACACCCCTGCCGTGGCCCGCACGTCCTACGTGGACCCGCGGATCGTGGAGGCCTACCTCGACGGCGGGCTTGAGAAGATCAAGCCCACGGAACCCTCGATCGCCGAGTTCCTGATCGGGAAGCAGAGCTGATCACTTTCCCTTGGAGGCTGTCTTCTCCAGGTAACTCCGGACTGCCTCAATAAGGTGTTCGACGTGCAGGTTCATGAGGCGCCCGGCCAGTTCAACGTCGCGATTCACCAGCGCTGCGGCCAGTTCTGAATGGTCGTGCGCCTGCTCTGCCACGACTTTCGAATTCAGGGAGACTTCCTCGAGCACCCTGGTCAGATTCGGATTCGCCGGCTCAATGAGGAGATCTGCCATGGAGATGAGGATGCGGTTGCGCGTGGCTGCAGCTATGGAGCGGTGGAAGGTTGTTGACGATTCCCGGTCCGGCGACGAACCTGCCTCCACTGCTTTGCGGTGGCTCGCGGCCTGACGCGCGATCTCGGCAAGGTCCTCATCGGTGGCGTCCGCTGCGGCCAGGCGTGCGCCCTCGGATTCGACGGCCCGGCGCACCACCAGAATGTCCAGAAGTTCGCTGAGATCTGTGGTGCTTGCGGCGAGGACAAGGTTGGCGCCGTTTTCCTGGACCCGGAGGGCTCCCTTGAGTTCCTCCAGGCGCCTTTGCCCCAGTTCCGTGACCACGCGTCCTTGCTTGGGGCGGGGGATCACGGTGAAACCTTGCTTATCAAGGGAGCGCAGGAAACGTCCGGCCGTGGCTTCTGCCAGGTGGATGCCGGACTCGTTCAGGGCCTCCGCCAAGCGCGAGGATCCTACGGGCCGTTCCGATTCCCGGATGAGGGTGAGGGCCAGGATTTCCATCTCGATATTCGGCGATGTCACCGGGTGTGCCCTTCTTCCTCGTTGAATCGTCCGCTCGGTTGCATTCAGCCATCTTCCCATAGCCCTCCCGCCCTTGAGCGGTTTGGTGGGCTGTTGACTCCGCAACTATTGTACTTCATCATTGGTGATGAAGTAGTCGATGCTTGTAATCAGGAAAGTGGGTGGAGGCAATGACTGATTCTTCTTACGATGCAGGCCCTGCGCGGGACTTCATCGGATACGGGAGGAATAAGCCTAAGGTCACGTGGCCGGGGAATGCGGCCATAGCAGTGAATTTTTGCATCGCCTATGAGGAAGGTGCTGAGCGTAGCGTCCTGGAAGGTGATCCGCACGGCGAAAGCCTGGGGCCGGGGCGCGATCCTCAGCCGGGGAAGCGGGACCTCGCCGTCGAATCCATCTATGAATACGGCAGCCGGGCCGGCATCTGGCGGATAGCCGATCTGCTCGACGAATACGGACTGCCCGCCACGCTTTTTGCGCCAGCTGTGGCTCTGGAGAAGAACCCCGAGGTCAGCGGATGGGTTGCCGAGCGGGGCCATGATATCTGCGCCCACGGATGGCGGTGGACGGACCCGGCAGAGCTTACGCCGGAGCAGGAACGGGAACGTATCAAGCTTGCCGTGGAATCGATTGAGCGGACGTGCGGACGCCGCCCCGTGGGATGGCGATCCAGAACCGGCCCAAGCCTGCACACCAGGCGGCTCATTGTTGAAGAGGGCGGGTTTA
The DNA here is from genome assembly GCF_044769205.1 of Paenarthrobacter sp. NPDC090520. Lineage (NCBI taxonomy): Bacteria > Bacillati > Actinomycetota > Actinomycetes > Micrococcales > Micrococcaceae > Paenarthrobacter > Paenarthrobacter sp. NPDC090520. The sequence goes on along the minus strand of NZ_JBIVXM010000003.1, from coordinate 331,013 downwards.
TTTACGACTCCGACGCCTATAACGACGATCTCCCCTACTTCCTGGACGTCGGCGCCCGCGAGCACCTGGTGGTTCCCTACACGCTGACTTATACCGAGGGGCGGCTGGTCCAGCCCATGGGGTTCACCAGTCCTTTCGATTTCTGGGAGACCTGCACGCGCGGCCTTGATGAGCTGAGGCGGGAAGGTCACCGGGGCACGCCAAAAATGATGTCCATCGGAATTCATCCACGGCACACGGGCCAGGCGGGCCGAATGGCCGGCCTCCGTGATTTTGTGGAGCACGCATTGGGTGCGGGCGATGTCCTGTTCAGCACCCGCGAGGCCATAGCCCGGCACTGGATCAGCGAACGGCCCTCATTCCAGGCTCCACTCCATCCAGCAAAACCAGGAGGAAAACCATGACGCAGCAATCACTCGGCACGCAGCGCCGGACGGGACACATCAACGGCAGGGCAGTAGACACGGACGACTCTTTCGTCGTCCTGGACCCCGCCACCGGGCGGCCACTGGCGGATGTTGCTGCCTGTGGTGCGGAACAGGTGGACCAGGCCGTCACCGCCGCCCGGTTGGCCTACGAATCCGGGTGGAAGCGAACTTCAGCCGCCGAACGGGCAACGATGCTCCGGAAAATTTCTGCGGCCATCGTGGCCAACGGCCAAGAATTGGCCAGGATCGAAAGCCAGGACACGGGCAAGCCATTGCGTCAGGCCGTGGTGGATGTGAATTTCGCTGCCCGGTTCTTCGAGTTCTACTCCAACATGGTGGAGGCGGTGTTCGGCAGCATCATTCCGGCGGGGACGGACCGTGTGACGTTCTCGATCCGCGAACCCTATGGCGTAACCGGCCACATCACCCCCTGGAACTACCCGCTGGGGCTGGCCACACGGACCATTGCCCCTTCTCTGGCTGCCGGTAATTGCTGCGTGCTTAAGCCGGCCGAGGAAGCTCCGCTGTCCACCCTCCGCCTGGCCGAAATCATGAGCGATGCCGGGCTGCCGGACGGAGTGCTCAACGTGGTACCGGGCAGGGGACCGGAAGCGGGCGCTGCGCTGGCAGCGCACCCCGGTTTGGGAAAGCTGTCCTTTACGGGATCGGTTCCGGTGGGTATCCGGATTGGCCAGGCGACCGCAGCCAACCTGGTCCCTGCGGACCTTGAGTTGGGCGGCAAATCGCCAAACATCGTGTTCGGCGACGCCGATCTCGCCGCCGCATCCAAGGTAGTGGCGCAATCGATCCTTCAAAATGCCGGCCAGACGTGCTCTGCAGGCTCACGCTTGCTGGTGCACCGGAGCGTCCACCAGGAACTCGTTGAGCGGCTGGTGCGGATCTTCGCGGACACCACGCTTGGCCATGGACTGGATGACCCCGGCCTTGGACCCGTGATCTCGCGGAAGCAGCAGCAGAGGGTGCTCGATTACATAGCCCTGGGACGCGGCGAAGGCGAGCTTTTAGTGGGCGGGGGAGCGCCGGGCGACCCTGCGTTGGAGGGCGGTAACTTCATCCTGCCCACGATCTTTGACGGCGTTTCTTCCGCGGCGTCCATCGCGCAGCAGGAGATTTTTGGACCTGTCCTGACTGTCACCACCTTCGATGACACTGACGAGGCGGTCTCGCTCGCGAATGGTACCGACTATGGGCTGGTCGCCGGGGTATGGACTGCGAACGTCGGCCGGGCGCACCGGTTGATCCGGGACCTGAACTGTGGCCAAGTCATGGTCAATACGTTCTCCAATGGTGTGGAACTTCCTTTCAGTGGCCGCAAGCAGTCGGGCTACGGGACTTCGAAGAGCTACGAGGCACTGCTTGGTTTCACGCAGACAAAGGGTGCCGTGATCATGATGTCGGAGCAGTGATGGAACAGTCCGGGATATTGATAGCTGGTGGGCGTGTGGTCCTGCCGGATCGCGTTGTCGAGGCCGACCTCCTGGTGAAGGACGGCAAAATCTCTGGCCTCATGGACCGTGGTGGAATTACTCCTCCGGATGTTTCCCAGTCCGTGGAAATCGTAGACGCCAGCAACCTCGTCGTCATGGCCGGAATGATCGACACGCACGTGCACCTGCGCGATCCGGGCCACCCGCACCGGGAAACCTTTGCGACCGGAACCAGTGCCGCCGCCATTGGTGGCGTGACCACGGTTTTGGAAATGCCGTCCGGGATCCCTGCGGTGGCGGATGCGGAAAGCTGGCATTACAAGAATCAGGTGGTAGCGCCAAAGGCCTACGTCGATTACGGACTTTATGGCGGAGCCGGGCACACCAACACCAACCGGATAGCCGAGCAGGCCGCCGCGGGTGCGGTGGCGTTCAAATCCTTCATGAATGCACCCGCACCCAACGCCGATCCGGGGTTCGATACCCGGGCACTGCCTGACGACGCTTCCTTCCTTGCCGCCATGGAGGCGATCGCAGTGACCGGCCGCGTCGCCGTCGTGCACGCCGAAAGTGACTCCATCTGCGGGTGCCTTGCCGCGCAGATGAAGAACCTCGGACGAAAGGACCTGCGCGCCCACGCACAATCCCGGCCGCCGTTGGCCGAAGAGGAAGCGGTGGCGCGGGCTATCCTCCTGGCTGGCGCTGCGGGTGCCAGGTTGTCCATCGCGCACATCAGTACGGGTGCTGCGGTGGAGCGGGTCCGATGGGCGAAAGCCCAGGGGCAGGCGCTGACGGCCGAAGTGTGCCCGCACCACTTGTTCCACACCTTGTCCGCCAGCGAGCACCTGGGACCCTACGCTAAGGTCAACCCACCGCTCCGCGGAGACGAGGACGTCGAAGCGCTCTGGGCAGGACTGGCCGATGGAACCATCGACTACATCGGCACGGACCACGCCCCCTACACTCCCGCGGACAAGGACAAGGGTTGGAACGACATTTGGAGCGCCCCATCAGGGGTCCATGGCCTTGAATCCGTGGTTCCGGCCCTGCTGACGGCCGTCAACGAGGGGAGGATCACCCTGCCCCGGCTGACCCGCGCCATCTCTCAGCGGGCCGCCGAAGTGTTCGGGCTGAGATCCAAGGGCGAACTGCGGGTAGGCGCCGACGCCGACCTGATTCTGGTTGACTTGGAGCGCGAGGGTGTGATTGATCCCTCGGGCCAACACTCGGCGAGCAAGGATGCTGCCAAGCTCTGGGCGGGGCGCCAGACAAGGGGCGCAGTCACGGCGACGTACGTCCGGGGACACCTCGTTGCCAAGGACGGGCAGGTGACCGGACGTCCCGGTTTCGGCGAACTGGTGTGCCCGTGACACGCATTGGTATCGTCGGCTGCGGCAGCACGGGCCTGGCTTTGGCTGCCCACCTCATGCAGCAGGGTGCAACTGTCCAGTGCATGGTGGATCAGGGGCATGCGCTGCTGCACCGGCTCCGGCACGCAGGACGGATATCCCTGACAGGGCACTTGGGGATTGCCCATTTTCCGGCTCCCCCGTACACGGATGACTATGCCAGCCTGACGGGCTGCGACGTGGTCTTCGTTGCGACCACTGCCGACAGGCACTTGACGCTGGCCCGCCACTTGGCGCCGGTTCTGCGATCCGGCCAGCTTTGCGTCCTCGTCACCGGGTACGTCAACGGGGTTGCAGCCTTCGAAAATGCGCTCGCCGCCGCCGGTGCCACTGTCGGCAGTGCATGCGTGGCAGCACTCAACACCACACCCCATCTTTCCTACGCTTCGGGCGATGGAAGCGTGCACGTCGCCGCGGTCAAGACGTGGTTCGAAGTCTCGGCCAGCACGACGGCAGCATCCAAAGAAGGGGCCATCCGCTTGGCCGAATGGTTTCCGGCCGCATCGCCGGCGCGCCATCAATTCTCTTCTTCCCTTAACAATCCGAACCCCACAGCCCACGTGCCCGCTGCTGTTCTAAACGCAGTCGCCGCCTCCAAGGAAGCTCACGGGTTGGTGCCGCCCCAGGGGGCATTCCATTTGGGCGACTTTGGCGCCCCGGCGCTTGAGGCGCTTAGGAACGTACTCGACGCCGAGCGGCTGGCTGTGATGCGTGCCCTCGGGTTGGGTGCACATTTCGTGGGCAGAAATGACTTTGGCCTGCGGGCTTATGGTCCCGGCGCCCGTGAACCAGATCCACCGAGAACCGGCCACACGTTCCAGCGACGATTCGTAACTGAAGATGTTCCATGCGGCTTGGTTCCGATTGAGTCGCTGGGGATATGGGCCGGGATCCGGACTCCGTCCATTTCCGCCCTCATCTCCTTTATCTGTGCCTTGGAAGGGCGTGATTTCCGGGTTCACCCGACGGTAGGACCCCGTCTGGTTGGATGGCGCGGGGCGGGCAGGGCACACCAACCAGTCGAAATAGGAGCCTCCCCATGAACAGTTCATTTCCCTTTGCAGGCAAACGGATCGCAGTGACAGGCGGCGCCCGGGGGATAGGCAAGGGCGTCTCCGAACGCTTCGCCGGAGCGGGCGCTTCGGTTTTCTTGCTGGACATCGATGGTGAAGAGGTTGCGCTGGCGGCCGAAGCCATTCCCCGTGCGACGGCGGTGCATCTGGACGTTGCCGACGGCCCCGCCACCGAATCCTTCTTTGCCGCCCAAGCACCCTTCGATGTAGTGGTAGCCAACGCCGGGGTCTCCTTGCCTAAGGCAGCCGCCGTGGACACCAGCAACGAAACCTGGGACTGGCTGATAGACAACAACCTCAAGGGGGCCTTCAATACCATGCGCTCCGGGGCGGCTGCGATGCTGGCACATGGACGTCCCGGCAGGATCATCGTGACTTCCTCAGTGGCAGGCCTCACCGCAGAGCCAGGGTACTCGGTGTACGCAGCAGCAAAGTGGGGTCTGATGGGACTCGTGAAATCGATGGCCATGGAACTGGCGCCGTCCGGAATCCTGGTTAACGGCGTGTGTCCTGGCGATGTCCGGACGGGCTTTCTGGATGCTACCGCCGGAAGCGACGTCTACAGCGGTGCACTGGGAAGGCCTGCCGGCATTGCAGAGATGACAGGCATCTACCTGTGGCTTGCGGGTCCCGAAGCAAGCTACGCGGTGGGCGAGATGGTGGTCTTGGACGGCGGACTCTCACTATCTGCGATGGCTCAGTAACTTGCTTCGCCAGCAAATAAATCTATTGCATCATCATCGATGATGAAGTAGATTTATGGTACGGATCACAGAAGCCCATAGGCCCGCTCTCCGGTTCCAGGAACACCTCACCCGGCGGCAAAGATGCCGCCACCACTGAATCTTCGATGCACTCAGCCATCTCCAGGAGGCACCAAAAATGAGTTCTCTAGACATCAAGGGCGGCAGCCCCAGACTTAATTCCATGCTGTTGAAACTGTCCGAATCGGTGGACAAGATCCCGCTCACCCGGACTCACTGGGCGACGATCCTGTTGGTTGTTGCCGGCATGTTCTTCGACATCCTGGAGTCCAACTCCCTGGGCCTGGCCGGCCCCCAAATCATTGCGACCTTCGGGATCTCCAAAGCTGAATTCGCGCTGATCAGTTCCATGACATTCATTGGACTGACCGTTGGGGCCTACCTCGGCGGCATGCTCTCCGATATCAAGGGCAGGAAATTCGCCCTGGTGGCCAACCTCGTTGTGTACTCCGTGGGCGGTGTGCTGTGCGCACTCGCCCCCAACTACGAAGTCCTCATGGGGTCCAGGCTCATTGTCGGCATCGGCCTGGGCGGCGAGTTGGCCGTTGGCATCGCCCTCATTTGTGAAATCATGCCCACCAAGTACCGGGCCCAAGCCGTGGCAGCGCTGAACGTCGGGTCGGGCGGGCTCGGAAACGTCGTCGCTCCGGCCTACGCGGCGCTGGTCCTGGTGGCCCTCGGCAACTTCTTCGGCGGCCCACAGGTTGCCTGGCGCTGGCTGTTCGGCCTGCTGATCCTTCCCGTACTGCTGGTCCTGGTTATCCGACGAAACATGCCGGAGTCGCCGCGGTTCCTGCTTACCCGTGGGGACATAGCCGGTGCGAACAGGAGCCTGTCCGCCTTGGCCGCGGGCAAGGTGCCCGACGAAGAGATCCACATCCGCGAGGACCAGCTGGAAGCCGACAGCAGCGTTGTCCCGGTCCGTCCGGAGAAGATCCGGCTCGGCGAAATCTTCACCCGCGGGCTGCGTCGCCGCACGGCAACGGCCAGCGGCGCGTACTTCATGGTGGTGGCCGCGCAGATGTCGCTGCTGACGCTCATGCCCACTTTCCTGGTGGCCCGCGGTTCCACCCTGGGCCAAAGCCTCCTCTACACCTTGATCATGCAGATCGGCAGCCTCCTCGGCGCCCTTTGCGCTGCGACCGTCACGTACCGGTTCCGGCGACGGACCGTCATGGTCACCGGTGCGATCCTCGGCTGCCTGGTTGGCCTTGGCTTTGGCCTCCTGGCCACCACTGATCCCCTCATCCTGATCTTCGGTTCACTGTTCCAGTTCTTCACGCTGCTGCTGACCACCACCCTGTGGTCGTGGGCTCCCGAATTGTTCCCCACCCGGGTTCGCGGCTTCGGAGTCTCCTTCGTCAAGGGCACCGGTGGCCTGGGCATCATCGTGATGCCGCCACTGATCGCCCTGATCTTCGACAAGGCCGGACTGCCAGGTGTATTCACCACCATGGCCATCATGTTCGCCATAACCGCGGTGCTTGGACTCGCCGGGGTGGAAACCAAGGACCAGACGCTAGAGGAAGCCAACGAAGCGAGGCCGGTCTTCCATGCTTGACCACCACACGGGCCGCGGCGTTGTCCGCATCGCTGCAGCCCGCAACCTTGCCTATCTGCCGCACTACGTGGGGCTCTCCCGCGGCTACTTCGCCGAGCGCGGCCTGGACGTCCGGATCATCGAACAGACCCCCGGACACAGCACCATCACTGAGGCCGTGGCACGCGGAGAAGCGGACCTGGTGCTGGGAAGCGTGGTCTTTGCCGACAGGCTCAACAGGACAACGCCCAGTGTGGTCGCGGCAGTCAGCAATACGCAGACGCGGCATTTCCTGTTCAGGAAAGCCGACGCCGAAGCATCACTCCAAGCACCAAAGGCCTTCGACTGGCAGTCCCTTCGCGGCAGTGTGGTGCTGGTGGCACCGAGCTATGTGCCGACATCGTGGGTTGCCTTCATGGAGATCCTCCACCGGAACGACGTTCCGTTGGGCGATATCAAGCTCCTGATCGGGTACCAGCCTGAAGCAGTGGTGGAAGAATTCATCAACGGTCCGGGGGACTTTCTTCTGGCAGGCGGCCAGGAAGCACAAGACCCACGCTTGGCCGAAGCTGTTGCACTGGCCGAAGGCCTGGGTCCGGTGCCATGGTCGGTCTACTGCGCAACGCGTGCTTGGGCACAAGGCCATGTCCAGGAGCTTGAAGCGTTCCGTGCCGGCCTGGGCGAAGCCCAGCTATGGCTGGCTGGGCGTACCGCCAAGGTTGCGGCTGCAGCCGCGGCGGAATTCTTTCCGGATATCCCGGCTGTTGAACTTGAGGCCACGATCGCACAGTTCCAACGGATCGGCTTCTGGGCGAAGTCATCACGCGCCGTTCCGGAGCAGTTCGAGTCGTGGCAGTCCGCGCTGGTGCGGTCAGGGTTGCTGGCTTCCGATACCCTGCTCCTGACCATGCTGGAGGCCGGCGATGCAGAGCAGAAAGGAACGGAACGTGACACAGATGCAGCTTGAGCACCCCTATCTGTCCAGGATGCCGAGCCGGGACGAGGAACAACGGGCTTTGGAACTCCATGCCCGCGCCACCGTGGTGGATACCTGCGGAGCAATCCCTCCCGGCAGTGGGGGATCCCTGGATGAATCCATAGCCCTTTTGCGCCTCGGCGGAGTGGACTGCGTCGGAATGACCCTCTCGGCCGAGGAACATGACCAGCGAGCCGCCATGGACCAGATCATCTTTTGGAATAGGAATATCCGGAAGCATTCCGAAGACCTCGTGAAAGCCACCTGCGCGGACGACATCCGGCAGGCCAAGGAGGACGGACGCATTGCGGTCTACTACCTTTTCCAGAACGCCAAGCCTTTCGGCGACGATCCCGGAAATGTGGAGCTGTTCAAGGACATGGGCGTGGTGTCGTCAGCGATCACGTACAACAAGCGCAACTTTCTGGGGGATGGGTGCGCCGAACCCGAGGACTCGGGCATCAGCACCATTGGCAGGGAGATGATTGCCGAGATGAACCGGGTGGGTATGCTGGTTGATTTGTCGCATGGCGGCAAGCGCACCCAGTTGACGGCCGCCCAGGCCTCCATCTCAGCGCCGTATTTCTCCCATAACAACTGCTACTCCGTGTTTGGAAACCGGCGCAACGCAACGGACCAGACCATGCAGGTGGTGGCGGACAAGGGCGGCATGATGAGCACCATGCCACTGGAGATCAACCATGATCCAGAAGCCACAGTAGCCAATATGGTGGACCACCTCATGCACACGTTGGACATCTTCGGACCCAACGGCGCGGGCATCTGCACTGACTTTCCCAAGGGCCGCCGGAGTGTCTACGAGACCGCCTACATCGATCAGGAGGGCTACCTCAATATCCAGTACGACGGCACGCTGTACGTCAAACGCATGAAATGGGAGGGGCCGGGCTGCTTGCAGACTCCACCGTGGTACCCCTATGCCGAAGGCGTGAAGAGCTACGAGGGTTTGCCTAACATCACGCGGGAGCTGGTACTGAGAGGCGTGGAGGACAGCACGATCGTTGCGGCGCTCGGCGAAAACTTCATTGACCTGATGAGCCGGGTAGTTGGCTAAGCAAACAACTGACACTGAAAGAGCCTGGTGACACCCATATCCGGGTGTCACCAGGCCCTTCTGTTGTTCAGGCAACGATCAGGCGTCGTGGTCCGTTTCGAGGATCTTCACGAGGCTCTCCAGGGCGGCGTCCGCACCTTCACCCTCGGCCCGCAGCACCACGACGTCGCCGTGTGAAGCGCCGAGGCTCATAAGGGACAGGATGCTGGCAGCATCCATGGCGTCGTCGGCCGGCTCGCCTTCGCGGGCGATGGTGACCTCAAGGTCCAGGTCCCCCGCGGCTTCGGCGAAGATGGCTGCCGGACGGGCGTGGAGGCCGACACGGCTGGCGATGGTGGCTGTACGTTCAGGCATTGGTGCTCCTTTGTGAGGTTGTGGAGAGTCTAGACGGTTGCGGGTACGGGTTCGGCCTCAACGGCCTCCGGCTTGCGGACGGCCCAACGCTTGAGGGCGATGACCAGGAGGGCGGTGATGACAACGCCAACAGCGATCGACAGGAAGAACAACAGGAAGTTGTCGATGGCGAAGAAGACGAACAGGCCACCGTGCGGTGCCTTGGAGGTGACAGCGAAGGCCATGGACAGTGCACCGGTCACTGCGCCGCCCACCATGCTGGCGGGGATGACGCGGAGCGGATCGGCAGCGGCGAACGGGATGGCGCCTTCGGAGATGAAGGATGCCCCCAGGAGCCAGGCGGCCTTGCCGTTCTCACGCTCGGCGAGGGAGAACAGCTTCTTGTCCAGCACGGTTGCCAGGGCCATGGCCAGCGGCGGAACCATGCCTGCTGCCATGACTGCGGCCATGATCTGCCACGGTGCCTGGTTGGTCACTGAAGCGGTACCGAGGCCGGCAACGGCGAAGGAGTAGGCAACCTTGTTGACCGGGCCACCCAGGTCGAAGCACATCATGAGGCCGAGGATGATGCCCAGGATGATGGCACCTGCGCCGGTGAGGCCGGACAGGCCGGTGTTGAGGGCGTTGGTCAGGGCGACGATCGGTGCACCGAGGATCAGGAACATCAGGCCTGAGGCCACCAGGGAGGCCAGGAGTGGAATGATCACCACCGGCATCAGGCCGCGGAGCCAGCGGGCCACGTTGAGCTTGCCCAACTGGTAGGCGATGTAGCCGGCCAGGAGACCACCGACGATGCCGCCCAGGAAGCCTGCGCCCATGAACCCGGAGACAGCACCGGCCACGAAGCCCGGCGCGATGCCCGGCCGGTCGGCAATGGCGTAGGCGATGTAACCAGCCAAAGCCGGAACCAGGAAGCCCAGGGACAGGGCGCCGATCTTGAAGAGCACTGCGCCAAGGTAGGCGCCCAAGGGACCCCAGGCGTTGTCCGGGAACTCGGTGGGCAGGTTGAAGATGCTGTTCTCAACCACGATCTTGTCCGCGAAGCCCGTGATCAGGTAGCCGCCCAGGAGGAAGCCCAACGCAATCAGCAGGCCGCCACCGGCAACAAACGGAATCATGTAGGACACACCCGTGAGGAGGGCGCGCTTCAGCTTCTGGCCGATGTGCTCGCTCTTCTCCTCGGCCTCACGTTCAGCCTGCTCTTCTGCCCCAAAATGGGCCACGCGGTGTGCGTGGGGATCGTCGGCGGCAGCGAGGGCTTCCTGGACCATCTTGGCGGGCTCGTCGATGCCGCGCTTGACCGGAGCATTGATGACCGGCTTGCCGGCAAAGCGCTCCTTGCCGCGAACGTCCACGTCGACGGCGAAAATCACCGCATCTGCCGCAGCGATCACCGCCGGGTCCAGCGGCTTGGCGCCCGAGGAACCCTGGGTTTCAACCTGCAGGTCCACGCCCATCTCGGCAGCAGCGGCAACCAGCGAGTCCGCTGCCATGTAGGTGTGCGCAATGCCGGTGGGGCAGGCCGTAACTGCCACGAGGCGCTTGGGCGCGGCGGCCGCCGTCGGGCTTCCCGCGGGGGCTGCAGAAGCGGCCGGTGCGGCCGCAGCAGCAGGTTCCGCGGCGTGCGCTGCGGGCTTGTCCGCCAGCGCGCCGTCTACCAAGTCCACGATCTCCTGCTCCGACGAAGCCGCACGGAGCGCCGCCGTGAAGTCCTTCTTGATGAGTGAGCGGGCCAGCTTGGAGAGCAGCTTCAGGTGTTCCTGGTCCGCGCCGTCCGGGGCTGCGATGAAGAAGATGAGGTCCGCCGGACCGTCCTTCGCGCCGAAGTCCACTTTGTGGGACAGTCGGGCCATGGCCAAGGCGGGTTCCGTGACGGCGGCCGAACGGCAGTGCGGGATGGCAATGCCGCCGGGAACGCCGGTAGCGGTCTTCTGTTCACGGGCGAAGGCGTCAGTGAAGAGCCCTTCAACCTCGGAAGCACGGCCAGCGTCGGCTACTTTGCCGGCCAGGACACGGATGACGTCGGCGGGGGCATCGCCCAGGTTCTGGTCGAGGGTGACCAATTGGGGTGTGATCAGCTGGGTCACTGTTAGTCCTTCTGGAGGGCCGTGATGGTTACGGCGTCTGGGGTTGTCTGGTGGACTGCCGGGACAGTGGAGCCCGGCAGCGATGCAGCAGCGGCACCATGCGCCACGGCTTGACGGAGGCAGTCCGGGGCGGAACCACCTTTGCTTGCAGCCAGCAGGTAGCCGGCCAAGGACGAATCGCCGGCACCGACAGTGCTGACGGCTTGGATCGGCGGATGCGTGGCAAGCCACGCTCCGTCTGCCGTCACCAGGACTGCGCCCTTGGATCCGAGTGTTGCGAGTACAGCACCCACACCGCTTTCGACGACGGCGGCAGCAGCTTGGGCGGCTTTGGCCGGGTCTGCCTCCAGTTCCTCAGCGGTGGAGACTTGGGTGAAACCGGCCGCGGCGGCAAGCTCCGCAAGCTCTTCGGCGTTGGGTTTCAGGAGATCCGGCTTTCCGGCGGGGTCCCCTTCCAGGGCCGCCGCCAGCGGAGCGCCGGAGGAGTCGATGGCGATCTCAGGTGCGGCGAGCCCATCGGAGCGGGAACGGAGCCGGCGTGCGATGGTGGCGTAGAAGTCGGCGGGAACCCCTGGTGGGAGCGAGCCGGCAAGGACTACCCAGCTGGCGCCACGGGAGCGCTCCAGCAGCAACCCGATCAGGGCCTCTTGCTGTTCGGCGCTCAACTCCGGGCCGGGTTCATTGATCTTGGTGGTGATGCCATCCGGTTCGGTGAGCGTCACGTTGCTGCGCAGCGCCTGGCCGATCGGCAGCGCCGCAAACGGCACACCGCCGTCGTGCAGTCCTGCGAGGACCGGATCCGAATCGGCGCCCGGGAGGACGGCGAGGGTTTCGAGGCCGGAGGCCACGAGTGCCCGGGAAACGTTGACGCCCTTTCCACCGGATTCCTGGTGGACGTGGGTGGCACGCTGCACTTCGCCGCGGGCCAGCGGTCCGGGCAGCTCCACCGTGCGGTCAAGGCTGGGGTTGGCGGTCAGGGTGACGATCATGCGACCACCACGTCTACGCCGGCGTCGGCCAGGGCTGCCGCGAGTTCCGCGGAGGGCTCCCTGTCTGTGATCAAAGTATCCACATCCTTCAGAGTGGCGAACTGGACCAGGGTTTCGGCGTCCAGCTTGGAGGAATCGGCCAGGGCCACCACGCGGCGGGCCGACTTGACGAACGCGGCCTTGACCGCGGCTTCCTCGGGATCGGGGGTACTGAGCCCGAAGGTGGCGTGGATGCCGTTGGCCCCGACGAACGCGATGTCCGGACGGAGCTTGACGGCGGCGTCCACGGTGGACTGTCCCACTGCCGCCTGCGTTAGTCCGCGGACGCGGCCACCAAGGATCTGGAGGGCGACGCCGGGAGTGGCGGACAGCTTGCCGGCGATGGGAATGGCGTGCGTAATCACCACGAGCTCGTCCGTTGACCCGTTGGATGCCGGCGTGCGCTGTGCCAGCAGGTCCGCGAGGGTTTCGGTGGTGGAGCCGGCATCAAGCAGGATGCTGCCGGTGGTGGGCCCGGGAATCATGGCGAGGGCGGCGGCGGCGATGCGGAGTTTCTCTGCCTGGCGCTGAATGGCGCGCTCCAGGATGCTTTCTTCGCGGGTGCTGAGCCGGTCCGAGGGAACCGCGCCGCCGTGGACGCGGCGCAGGTTGCCGGAAACTTCGAGCGCTGCGAGGTCCCGGCGGATGGTTTCGGTGGTGATGCTGAATCGGTCCGCCAGCTCGGTGACACTGACGCGTCCGCGCTCTGTGACGAGTGCGGAGATCAGTTGCTGGCGCTCTTCGGCGAACACTTACCCTCCATTGCGTCATGCGTGAGTCGTTGTCTTCATTGCCTTCCACTCACGGTGACTGCTGTCACACGTAATGTGGAATTGCTTGACTCTATCTGTGTTTGTGTTGGTAAGTCAATAGAAAACAACATAAACACAGATTGCTTGGTGAGGGCGGTGAAACCGGGTTGTGACACGAGGGTGTGGTGACTGCGCCCGGACGCTGGCCCGGGCATGGCAGAGGGCATGACGCACTCCCTGTAGTGCGTCATGCCCTCGTTCGGATCCTGACTGGGGGATTTGCCAGGATCCGGTCTTAGGGGACCTGTCGTCGATGCGGCGCTGGTCCGGGGGTGCGTCAACCTATGGTTCGCGCGGTGTGGGTCCGTCCGGTGGGGTGGGTCCGTCCGGCGGTGTGGTTCCCGGTACGGGTTCCCGCTCGGGAGTGGGCTTGGGAACCGGCGGTGGTCCGGGCTCCGGTAGCGGCACCGGCTCCGGCGTGGGCGCAGGTTCGCGTGCTGTTCGTCCCTCTGGCCCGGACTGCCCCGCCGGGCTGGACTGGCCCTCCGGCCCGGGAGCCCAAGCGGAGGTTGGCTCTGTCATGACTTCCCGTTCCGTCCGTGGCTCCGCTGCTGGGGGCGGAGGGTGCGCGGCGTGGAGGAGGGATACTTGCTGGAATCCCAGCCGGAGCCCAGGTAGTCGATGGGGAGGTTGTCCGGATCCGGCGGATCGGGCAACTTGTGCTTGCGCCCGGCCTGGGGTCCCGCATTGGTGGCCAGCGACTCTTTCCTGCGCTTCTCTGCGTGCATGCGTTCTCTTCCTCTATGTCCGGACCAGGCCGGATTGAACCGAAATGGTGCGGGTTAGTCCGGAATCTCCATCCGGAAGCCGCACGTGCATCCAAGGACGCGGGTGTTGATGTAGACCTCGTAGAGCCGCAACGGTGCCCCGGGCTTGAGCGCCAAGGGTGCCTGGATGCGGCGAAGCTCGCAGCTGCGCGTTTTCATGGGGTTGCCGCAATGCAGGAACTGGCCGCCGAATTGGAGGATGCCCTGGGCACCGCTTGGCCGGTTCAGGATGGCGGCCACCCGCTGCACGCTTGCCAGGTGTTCGTAGGTGTACCTGCACTCCGCGCACTGATAGCTGACGTCCACCCTGTTGGGCGCGGGCGGATAGTGCGACTGGATGGAATCCACCAACAGATGCTGGTCGGTGTTGCAGCGTGGGCACCACAGCGGCTCGTCGGGTGGTTGGTGTGCTTCGTCGGGAACCCTCGAGGCAGGCTGGGCCGGCATGGCATTCACCTCTGTGTGAATATGGGGGCGCCCGTCTGCATGAGCTGTGAAGCGGGGTCCGTCGACGCAGACCGTAGCTAGATTGTGCACATAGGTGCACCGCAGATGCAAGGATTTTTGGGGGATCCGCTCGGGGTGGAAGAGGTGTAGATAATAGTGGCATGGACCAAATTCATCCGGACACGGCCATGCCCGTGGAGGCGCCTGCTGCCGACGACGTCCCCGTGGCCGAGCAGCTCCAGGACCTGGTGATCGACAGTGAGGATGTGGGCGGATTCCTTGGCGAACTCGCCGTGTTCTCCGCCGATTCGGTGTCCGCCACCGTAGGGCTGGGCGTGCTCTGCGGCATCACCTTGAGCCGCCGTCGCAAGGCCTTGACGGTTGCCGGCAACAGCCACGAGGCGCGGTTGATCGACGAGGTCCAGCGGACTTTCGGCGATGGTCCCTGCCTGGAAGCCATGCGCACCCACACCACGGTGCTGGTGGAGGACACTGCCACTGAGGAGAGATGGTCCGACTATTGCAGCGTGATCGCCGGTCGCGGGCATTTGTCCGTGCTGTGCGTGCCCCTGGAATTGGACGAAGGAGCCACCGCCGCGCTCAACTTTTTTGCTCCGCAGGCCCACATTTTCGATCCTGCAACCGTCCGCAATTGCGAGCTGTATGCGAGCCAGGCAGAGCGTTCGCTGCGCTTGGCCGTGCGGATCGGAACCAAGCAGCAGCATGCCGAAGACCTGCAGGATGCCATGGCCTCGCGCACTGCAATCGACCTTGCCTGCGGAATCATCATGGGCCAGAACCGCTGCAGCCAGGCTGAAGCCTTCGGGATGCTGAAAAAGGCCTCCAACGGCCGTAACCAAAAGCTCCGGGACGTTGCTGAAGCCATGATCAAGGCTGTTGCCGGGACCGCCTCGGTATCCCATTTCGACCTCTAGGCGCATGCTGTTAAGCCACTCGTGTCTTGTGACGTGCGGCACTGTTGAACTACATTCATTACTGGGTTAAGCCAATAGCCCCTGGATCCTTACGACCTCGGAGCGCGGCTGACAAGCCCTCTCCAGGGACGCGGGCTCCGACAGGAGCATCAGCTTCTCCCGACCGCTGTTCAGTGTGTCCCGCAAGGGACGGTTGTCGGAAACCACCGCTTTGGTGGTGCTTGCAATAAAGGAGAATGGCAATGACGCTTGGTTCCCCGATTCCTGCCCCGAAACGCTTGCCTGGGGCAACTCCCGCCACTGAAGACGCCGGCTCACGCCCGTGGTGCACAGTGTGCGATACCGATTCGTACATTTTTGTTGAAACAGTGGTTGAGGCCACGCCGAACCAGTCAGAGATTGTCGAAGTCAGCTACACCTGCAGTGAATGCGATACCTTCTACGCCCACGCCGTCCCGTTGGCCGAACTGGTCCCGGAGATCCAGTCGGAATTCCTCTCTACGTCCGCGGCCGGCCTGTGGTTCAGCTGCACCCATTGCGGCGAGCCCATGACACTTGGCCGCCCCACCGAACGGTTCATCGAAGCACCCCGGACCACTGACTATCCGGACACTCCCAGCCTTCTGGAGGTCTACCTGCAAACACAGGTGCTCCACTGCCGGTGCGGCTTCCAAATGGAGGTTCCGCGCCACGTGGGATGACGGGCGTCTCTGAAAACATGACCCGTGGGGAGGGGTGGCTATGCGAACGTTTGGCGTAGAGGAAGAGCTCCTCATTGCCGATCCGATTGATGGGATGCCGCTGGCCCTTGCCTCCGGAGTCCTGGATATCGCCGCGCACCACGAGCAGGATGATGGGCCATCGCTGAAGTCCGAGTTCAAGCAGGAACAGGTGGAGGTGAACTCCCGGCCCTGCACCACCGCCGAGGGCCTTCGCCAGGAAATCCAGCGGGGGCGGGCGCTCGCGGACAAGGCCGCCAGGACCGTGGGCGCACGGGTTGCAGCCCTGGCCACGCCACCTGTCTTCCATGCGACGCCAACCCTGGGCAACCAGCGCTACGCCACCATGGGCGATGAGTTCGGCCTGATTGCCCGGGAACAGATCACGTGTGGTTTCCACGTGCATGTTTCCATCGGGTCGCCCGAAGAGGGCGTTGCAGTCCTGGACCGCATGCGCCACTGGCTTCCGGTGTTGCTGGCCTTGAGCGCCAATTCGCCGTACTGGATGGGCACGGACACGGGTTTCGCCAGTTACCGAACCCAGATCTGGAACCGCTGGCCCACCGCCGGACCCATGGACGTGTTCGGATCGGCGGATGGATACCGGAGTGTCCTGCGGGAGCTGCTCAAGACCGGCGTGCCCCTGGACGAGGGCATGATCTACTTCGACGCGCGCCTTTCCCGCGGCCAGCCCACAGTGGAATTGCGGATCGCCGACGTCTGCCTTTACGCCGGGGACGCCCTGACCATCGCGGTCCTCGCGCGGGCCTTGGTGGAGACCTCGGCGAGGCAGTGGCGGGAGGGCGCGCCGCCGTCGGACGTTTTGACCAGCGTGCTGCGCATGTCCAACTGGCGCGCCAGCCGTTATGGCGTCAACGAGCAGCTGATCCACCCCGGGGAGTTGGAGCCCTGCCCGGCGGAGGATGCCGTGGGTGCGCTGCTGCGCCACGTGGGCCCGGCGCTCACGGAGACGGGAGACCTGGCAGTGGCCCGTGCCGGGGTGGCGGCGATTCTCCGGCGAGGCACGGGTGAACGACTCCAGCGGCACGCCTACAGCCGCCGTTTGCGGCTGGCTGACGTGGTCTCCGCGGCCATCGCTTCGACGCATCAGGACGGCGAACGGACCGACGCCGGACTCATGCTCCGGTAAGTACCGCTCAAGCACGACGACGGCTGGCTGGCTTGGGTGCCCAAGCTGACCAGACCGCCGTCGTACTTCATGTGGGGGCGTCAGCCCTGGTTGATGCGGATCATGTTGCCCGAGGGGTCGCGGAAAGCGCAGTCTCGCGGACCCCATGGCTGGTCGATCGGTTCCTGGAGGACCTCGGCGCCGGATGCGCGGAGCTTCTCGAACGTGCCGTCCAGATCGTCCGTGCTGAAGACGAGCATGGGCATGACGCCTTTGGTGAGGAGTTCCTGGATGGCGTCCCCGTCGGCCTGGGAACGGCCGGCGTGCGGCGGGGAGAGCACCAGTTCGAGGTCCGGCTGGGCGTCGCTGCCGAGGGTGACCCAGCGCTGGCCGTCCGAGCCGACGTCGTTCCTGACGTCCAAGCCCAGTGCGTCCCGGTAGAAGGCGAGCGATTCGTCCACATCGTTGACAGTTACGTGTGCGTATTTCAGTGAGATGTTCATGACTCACACGCTATTGCAGTCGCGAAACGGGCGCTTCTTCGATCCTGCTCAGCTTGTGGGTGCTGTGGTGGCTTTGCGTCGTTCGGGGCGGGTGTGCTGCTTGGCGATGCAGTTGGGCATGGCTTTCACGGCCTCATGTTCGCGGGTGCGGTACTCGCTGGGCGTGATGCCAACAATCTCCGTGAACCGTGAGCTGAAGGAACCCAGAGAGGTACATCCGACTTCCATGCAGGCATCGGTGACACTGGTGCCGGCCCGCAGCAAGGCCATGGCCCGCTCGATCCTGCGCGTCATGAGGTAGTTGTAGGGTGATTCGCCATAGGCTGCCTTGAACTGGCGGGAAAAATGGGCGGGGGACATGAGGGCCCCGGCTGCCATGGTGGGCACATCCAGCGGGCGCGCATACTCCCGGTCGATGAAGTCGCGTGCGCGCCGCAGATGGGCCAGATTGGCCAGTTCCTGCGGTGTCATGCGGTCAGTCTACTAGGCTCAGGCTCATGGATTCAGTGGTTTGGTCGAAGCCCGAAAGTGAGCGCGCGGGCACTCCTTTGTTGGTGATGCTGCACGGCTACGGGACCAGCGAGGAACGCATGGTTTCCCTCTTTCCGCACCTGCCGCAGGAGTTCACGTGCGTGGCCCTGCGCGGGCCGAAGGTGATCGGCGACCACTATGGCTGGTTCCTGCTGGACTACTTCCTGACCAATGATTTTGCCGACGTCATCGCTTCCACCAACAAGGTCTTCGAATGGATCGGCTCGGTGCGGCAGAACCACAGCAGCGTCAGCCTGCTGGGCTACTCGCAGGGCATGGCCATGGCCAGCACCCTTCTGCGCCTCAAGCCGGAACAGTTCGCAGCCACCGTTGGCCTCTCCGGGTTTGTCCTGGACAACGACCTCCTGGCATTGTCTGAGTCCTTCGACACTCCGCCGCCGTTCTTCTGGGGAAGGGACAAGGCCGATCCAGTGATCAACGAGGATGCCATCGCCCACACCAAGGAATGGCTCAACGCAAACATGGCCCTCACCGCGCGCACCTATCCCGGGATGGGGCACCGGATCGAGCCGCCGGAACTGGTGGACGTGAGTGCCTTCCTTCGTTTCTACGTCCTCGGCCCCGCGCCAACCCCGCCCAACTAGGTCGCAGTTGTGCGCGTTATGACAGCTCAAAACGCGCACAAATGCGACTCAGTTGGGGGAGGGGTTGGGATTAGACGGCATGCCGGCACCCCGGCGCAACACCGGCGGTGAGGTCCACGTCACATTTCCGAATCCAGCCCCACTCTGTTGAATGACAAAATTGTAAGCGCTTACACTTTTGGCTGCGGCGCTCCCCAAGCGCCGCCACCACAGGGTGAACTCGAGCATGGAAAGGGTTGAGGCCGTGTTGCATGGTTAGGACGCACCGGGCGACGATCCAGGACGTTGCCCTCCTCTCCGGATTGTCTATTTGCACCGTCTCCAGGGCGCTCCGGAACCTCCCCAACGTTTCAGAAAAGGCCCAGCGGCAAGTGTCGGACGCCGCCAGCAAACTGGGTTACAAGGCCTCGGCCGCGGCAGCCCGCCTGGCCGGCGGCCGCACCGGCTCGGTGGCGATCATCGCCCCCACCGCCACCACCTGGTTCTTCGCCCAAGCCGTGGAAGCGGCCGAGGAAGTGTTCGGCGACAGCGGCTACGACACCGTGCTGATCAGCCTGCGCAACAAGAAAAGCGTGAAGCAGCAGGTCTTCGGCAACCTGGAGCAATTGGCCCAGAGGGTGGACGGGCTGCTGCTGCTCAATGTTGACCTGGACCCCGGCGAAGTGGAAGCATTGGACGCTTCCGGTTTGGCGGTAGCCAGCGTGAGCATGCGGAATGTTCCGTGGGACAATGTTGGTATCGATGACGAACATGCGGCGTGGCGGGCCACCTCCCACCTGCTGGAGTTGGGGCATTGGGACTTGGCTGTCCTTGCGGGCATTGAGCCCGTTGTGAAGGACATTCCCCGCTTCCAAGGCTTCAGTCGTGCACTTGATGAACACCACCTCACCGTCCACCCGGACCAGGTGGTGGGCTGCGAGCCCAGCATCGACGACGGCCGCCGGGCGATGACCGAACTCATGGCCCGCGGTGGAAAGCCCACTGCAGTGTTCGCCCATTGTGACGAGGCGGCGTTCGGTGCGCTCATGGCGTTGCGCGAACACGGCCTGGCCGCGCCAAAGAACATGTCCGTGATCGGCATCGATGACCATCCCATGAGCTGGTTCCTTGGTTTGAGTACCGTGGCCCAGCCCGTAGCGGACCAGGGTGCCTTCGCGGCGAACCTGCTCTGCGAACGACTCGTGAATACCGAAACCCCCAACCCACCCGCCAACCACCTGCTCGATACCAAGCTCATCGAACGCAAGACCACGCGTCACAAGCGCTGAACGGAACAATGCACATGACTGACCTTCGTACTGCCTGGACGGGCGCCTCTGCGCTCCTTTTCGACCTCGACGGCGTGCTGACGCCCACTGCCGTGGTGCACGAGCAAGCGTGGCAGGAACTGTTCGACGGCTACCTCGCGGAACAGAACCACCCTGAGGGCTACCAGGAGAGCGACTACTTCGACCACATCGATGGCAAGCCGCGCTTCGATGGCGTGCGGGACTTCCTGACCTCCCGCGGCATCACCCTGCCCGAGGGACCGACGGATGATGCCCCCACCAACCAGACGGTGCAGGGCCTGGGGAACCGGAAGAACGCCATCTTCAACGAGATCGTGGACACCCGCGGCGTGGAGCCGTACCCGGGCTCGGTGAAGTTCATCAACGCGGCCCTGGAGCAAGGCCTCCACGTTGCCGTTGTTTCCTCGTCCCGCAACGCTCCCGCGGTCCTGAAGGCCGCCGGACTGGACCACCACTTCGAGGTGGTGGTGGACGGGCAGGTGGCTGCCGCCGTCGGGCTTCCCGGAAAGCCGGACCCCGCAACGTTCACCTATGCGGCCTCGCTGCTGGGCGTCCCCACGGAGGAATGCATTGTGGTTGAGGACGCCGTGTCCGGTGTCCAGGCCGGAAGCGCGGGAAATTTCCAGGCCGTGATCGGCGTGGACCGCGGCGCCGGCCGCCAAACCCTTCTTGACGCCGGTGCGACGCTGGTAGTCGAAGACCTCAACGACCTTCTCTGACCCGACTTTTTCAAAGGACTTCATCAGCCCATGGCACTCATCAGCTCTGACCGGCTGCGCTTCCCCTGCGAGCCTTGGAAACTTGTGGAAAACATCCACGTCCCTGGCGACGAGGGAACCCTGGAAACCCTCTTCGCGCTGGGCAATGGCCACCTTGGCATCCGTGGCTCGCACTCGACTCCCGGCGAAGGCGAACTCCCGGGCACCTTCATTAACGGTTTCCATGAGATCTGGGACATCAAGCACGCCGAAAATGCCTACGGATTCGCCCGTACCGGCCAGCGGATCGTGTATGTCCCTGACGCCAACAATTTCTCCATCTGGATCGACGGCGAGGCCCTGAGCCTGGCCGAGTCGACGGTCCTGGACTACCACCGGAGCATCGACTTTGCCACCGGCGTGTACGAGGAAACCACCACGTGGGCCTGCCGTTCCGGTGCCACGGTCACCACGGTGGAGCGCCGCGCGGTGGGCTTCGATTCCCGCGGCTGCCTCGGCCTGGAGCTGTCCGTGAGCGCGGACCGTGACGTGTCAGCGGACATCAGCTCCGCCGTCGTCAACCGCCAGGACCAGCCTGTGGAGGACCACTCGGTCCACGACCCCCGGCGTTCCGGCCGCCACGCCGGGCGGGTGCTCCTGCCGTTGCACCTGCAGGGCGCCGATGGTTCGCTCCGCCTCGCCTGGGAAACTTCGGAATCACGCCAGCGCGTGGCCATGGCAGTGGACCACTGGATTTCGTACGAGGGGCAGCCGTTCGAGACTGCCGTGGCGGAAGACGAGTCATCCGTCCGCTATGTGCTGGCCATCAACGCCGGTGAGCCGTTCCGGCTGGAAAAAGCAGTCAGCTACATGGTGGCCGGATCCGCGGGTGACGCAGAGGACCGCGGCGAGAGCCTGGTTGCCGAAGCCGAAGCCAACCTGGTTCCGTTCAACGAGATCCTGGCCCAGAGCCTTGCCCACTACAACACGTACTGGACCACGGCAGACGTTTCGATCGGCGGGCAGCCCGAACTGCAGCAGGCGGTTCGCTGGGCCATGTTCCAGCTGGCACAGGCCACGGCCCGAGCGGGTGTTGCGGGTATCCCGGCCAAGGGTGTCAGCGGATCCGGCTACGAGGGCCACTACTTCTGGGACCAGGAGGTCTACCTCCTGCCGTACCTGACGTACACCAACCCGGATGGTGCCCGGAAGGTCCTGGAGTCCCGCCACGCCATGCTGCCGGACGCCCGCGTGCGGGCCAAGGAACTGAGCGTGGACGGTGCCCTGTTCCCGTGGCGGACCATCAACGGACTGGAAGCCAGTGCCTACTACGCTGCCGGAACCGCGCAGTTCCACATCGCCGCGGCCATCGCCTTCGCAGCAACCCGGTACCGTTGGGCCAGTGCCGATGCGGGATTCGAGTCCGAGGTGGGCGCGGACCTGCTGATCGAGACGGCGCGGATGTGGGCCTCCTTGGGCTTCTTTGGCAAGGACGGCATGTTCCACATCCACGGCGTCACCGGCCCGGATGAGTACACGGCCGTGGTTAACGACAACCTGTACACCAACGTCATGGCGCGCTTTAACCTGCGGGCCGCAGCGGCGCTGGAGAACGAGGGCATCGCCGATACAGAGCGCATGGTGTGGCGCCAGGCGGCCGAACGCATGTCCCTGCCCTACGACCCCCACCTTGAGGTCTTCAGCCAGGACAACGACTTCATGACCCTGGAGCCGTGGGACTGGAACACTCCCCAGTCCAAGTACCCGTTGCTGCTGAACTTCCATCCGCTGGTGATCTACCGGCACCAGGTCCTCAAACAGGCCGATACCGTGCTGGCGATGTTCCTCCAGTGGCAGGACTTCTCCGCGGAGGAGAAGCAGCGCGCCTTCGACTTCTACGATCCCATTACCACCGGCGACTCAACCCTGTCCGCCTGCGTGCAGGGCATCATGGCAGCCGAGATCGGCTACGGCGAACTCGCGCTGAAGCACTTCACCGAGGCATTGTTCATCGACCTGGACAACTCGCACGGCAACACGATCGACGGTGTCCACATCGCCTCCACCGGCGGGATCTGGAGTTCCCTGGTGTGCGGCTTCGCGGGCATGCGGGACCAAGGCGACGTGCTGCGCTTCGATCCGCGGCTGCCCTCCGAATGGGAAGACCTGGCGTTCCGGCTGAAGGTCCAGGGGCGGTTGCTGTCCGTGGAGCTCTCCCAGGGATCCATGGCGCTTGGTCTGGTCGAAGCGGCCGGATACAGCAATGAGCCGCTCCGTGTACAGGTCCGGGACCACGGCGTCACGGTCGGCCCGAGCACGGTAACGGTGCCGCTTGAGGCGGTACCGGTGCCTCCGGCGTCGGTCTTCCCGAGTTCGTTCCCGACGGCGGGACTTCCGATCGTGGGTGCGTGACCGCTAGCTGGCGCTGGCTGTGTGGTCCTCTACCAGGCCGCTCGCTGCGATTTCACGCAGGGAGTAGATGCCCTTCGCGGCAGTTTCCTTGTCCTGGAAGCACATGGACAGCGCCAGTTCGGTGCCGTTTGCGTCCACGAGCCGTACACGGCAGTCGCCGCCGGCGGCATCAATGAGTTCAAAGTGCCCGGACATTACTTTGCGCTCCTCTCTCCGACAACCGGTTTCTCCGGCTTCGGTGAGGTGGGCGGTTTCACCGGAGCCAGGGGGCGGCCGCCTGCGGGGTGGGCCGCCTTGGCGGCTTCCCTGCGGTTGTTCAGCTCCGATGTGATGAGGTCCAGGAGGGCCTGGGCCGGTTCGGACAAGTGGTGCGTGTCCGGGGACCCAAGTTGGTCGCAATGGACCAGGACGTGGCGGATGCGTTCCAGCTCCCGCGTAGGCACCAGCGGCCAGCGCCGGAACAACTGCCGGACGGCGATGGCGCCAAGGAGAGCGTCCGGTTTGTTGGGCAGGTCATGCGGCCTCGATGCTCCTCGTCGAGCGATCGGGGCAGCGAACGGCGCTACGCCATGGGTATACGTGGTTTTGACTGAATTGGGGGCCATGCGGACCTCCCCGGAGTAGAGCGAAGGAAGCCGGCTGCGTGACTGTAAAAGCAGCTTACAGAATGTGAGTTATGTCATGTCAATCATTACGTGCCGAATTCGTCAAGCGAGTTTAGAATAAGCAGCTTGCTGATCAATTCCAGTGGTCAGTCCTCGAAATGTGCCGGTGCCGTGTGCGGCTGCCCGGCCATCCGATTAACGATCTCCTGGGCGATGTCCCGCAGCTTGCGGTTCCGGTCACTGGACGCCCGGCGGAGGATGTCGAAGGCTTCGTCGTGCGAGCACCGGTTTTGCGCCATGATCATCCCGCACGCGAGGTCGATCACGGTCCGGCTCTCCATGGCGGCCTTGAGGTCATCGCCGCGCTGGTCCGCAGCCGCGATCCGAACCGCCAGCCGCAGTGCCTTACTGGACATGGTGACGAACCGGACAGCGTCATCCACGGTCTTCTTGGTGAACAGCCCGGGCTCGGCGGCGAAGAAGTTCAGGACGGCCGCCGATTCGTCGCCCAGGTCCATGGGAACGCCCAGTGCGCTGCTGATGCCCGCGGCCAGCAAAGCCTCCGAATAGTCCGGCCAGCGCGGATCAGTCGCGGCGTCCTCCAGGATCTTGGGGACGCCACTGTCCAACGCGTCAACGCAAGGGCCCTCCCCGAGGCTTTGTTCGATCCGGTCCAGGACGACGGCCCGCTCACTGCTGCCGCCGATGGTTGCCGTGCGTTTCCGGCGCCGCAACGTCACGGCGCACTCGATGTGAACGCCGGTGGCCTGGCTCATCATGTCGGCGGAGAAGCCCGTGAGCCCGCCCAGGAACTCCTTGATGTCTTCGGTGCCGGCGATAAGGTCCACCAACCGTTCGAAGTCCTCGGCCTTATCTTCAGCAGTCATGGCTTCCAATGTAGAAGCATGGCGCGGCGCTAACAAGCACGCCGGTCAACCGCGCCCACCGCGCACCCGCACCGGCGCCGCCGTCGTTCGCGTCCGGACGATTACCGCGGCTCCCAGTACCGCAACCGCCGCCACGGCCGCGGCGATGGCTGTGGGCGTCGACTGGGGTGCGTCGGCACTGCGGCCCACCGTGATCCACGCGAGCCCCCAGGCGATGGCGGCTGCCAACGCAAGCCGGCCGTGGCCTTTGACCGCCAGGGCAATGCCGACGACGGCGACTACCGCCAGGACCGCTACGGACCACACATCCGGACGCAGCCCGAATCCTGAGAAACCCGCTGCCTTCAACGCCGCGGCAATGTTGGCGCACACGGCCACGCTGGTCCATCCGAGGTAGAGGCCCAGCGTGCCATCGACCACCACGGCCTCCACCCAGGACGAGGCCCGGCTCCGGCTGTAGCGGAGGAAGGCCATCACCAGCACTGCGAGCAGGGCAACAATGACCACGACGCTCACCGGGAGCCAGCCGGCCTGCACCGACAGGATCCACGCCGCGTTCAGGAGCATGGACCCCGCCACCACCCAGCCGAGGGAGCGCTGCCGCGGGTTGCTTCGCTGCGATGGCAGCCATTGCCACACCGTGAAGGCCACCAATCCCGTGTACACCACAGACCAGATGGAGAACGCCGGCGTTGCCGGGGCCAGGAGGGTGGAGTCTGCGCTGAGCGCTCCACCTGCGGCCTGTGCGATGGGCGTGCCGCCGAACACGCCTACCCCGATCATGGAGCCGACGATGCAGACCACCAGGCTCACGGTCACCAAAATTTGGCGTACAAAATCCGAGTTTTTCGTTTTCACGTGCAGAGCCTCTTTCCTTGAGGGACCTCTCCGGACTTACTATCAGATGCTAGGTAAACGAGCTTCATGTTTTGCGAAGGACTGTTGGATGGACGCAGACGGCCACGCCAAGGGCTATTGGTACGGGAAGGACCCGGGACAGAAGGAACTCGCCGTTGGCGTCCTGAATGCCCTCCGGGACTACCGGGTGTCCGAACAAGCCATGCGCAAACGGACCCGGTCCTCCATGCTGATGGGTGAAAAGGACCTGTTGGCGCTTCGGTACCTGTTTGAGGCCGAGGCCGATGGCCGCGTGATGAAGCCGAAGGACCTCGGTGACCGGCTGGGCATAACCTCGGCATCCATGACCACGCTGATCGACCGGCTGGTTGATTCCGGGCACATCCGGCGGGAGCCGCACCCAACGGACCGCCGGGCGCTGATCCTGCGGCCCACGCCGACGTCGGACCAGGAAGTCCGGCACACCTTGGGCGCCATGCACCGGCGCATGCTGGATGTTGCCAGCGGACTGGACCAGGAGCAGGCCCACGTGGTGATGGATTTCCTCCGGCACATGAGCGAGGCCCTGGACACGATCGACCACGAACCCGCCGACGGCCACGAACCATCATGAGCTGAGGCTCCACTGCAGGATCAGGATCAGCGTCACCAGGAATCCTGAACCGTAGTTGAGCCAGATGAAGCGGCGCCAGGCCTTGTTGGTGCGTGCCGCCGTCGTATCCGTGACGTTCCACCAGGGCGCACAATTGGCCACGTACGGCAGGGCCACCACGGCCGCGAGCGGCCCGGGCCACGGCGTCGCCAGCATCGCGAGTCCAGCCAGCAGCCACAGCACGACGGCGAGCCGCACCGTGGCGCGGGCGCCGATCACCGTGGCGATGGAACCGATGCCGGCCTGCCGGTCCGGAACGATGTCCTGCACCGCACCGAACGCATGCGCCGCCATGCCCCAGACGAAGAACGCGGCCAGCAGGATCAGAAGGCCCGCGGTTACGTCCGCCCCGGCCAGCGCCAAGCCCACGACGGCGGGACTGACGAAGTGCGTACTGGACGTCATGGAGTCCACCAGCGGGCGTTCCTTGAAGCGGAGTCCGGCCACGGAGTAAGCCACCACGGCGAAGGCGCTCACCGCGAGGCTGATCCAAGCGGCCGGCCCACCGGCGAAGGCCAGGACCACTAGGAAGGGCACGTTGGTGATGGCGGCCAGCCACAGCATGGGCCGGTGCAGCCGGGGTGGCAGGAGGGCGCCTTCGATGCCGCCCTTGCGGGGATTCTGCAGGTCCGAGGCGTAGTCGAACACGTCGTTGATTCCGTACATGGCCAGGTTGTAGGGGATCAGGAAATAGAACGTGCCCACTACGAGCACCCAGTCGATCTCCCGGGTGGTCAGCAGCATGGCCGCGGCAAAGGGGTAGGCCGTGTTGATCCAGCTCACGGGACGTGAGGCAAGGATGGCCTGGGAAAGCAGTCCGGCGGGACGGGATCCGGAGGGGGCCGGGGGGTTGGGGCGCACGGAGTCGCGGGCACCTTCCGGGGTGGCCGCGTCCGTCTGGGCAGCCGTGCGGCGCGTCAACCACAGCCAGAGTCCGGGCAGCAGCAGGACGGCGGCCAGGGGATAGGCGAAGTCCTCCAGTGGTGCCAGGCCGATCTTTGCGCCGAGGAGATGGGCTTCGTCGTAGTGGAATAGCTCCATGCCGATCATCACCGAATCGAACACCGCCGTGAGGACCGCGAGGGCAGCAAAGGCCAGCCCGACGGCCCGCCAATGCGCTGCAGAAGGCCCCCTGGCGGTGCCGTCCCGCTCTCTGTCCCCACGTTGGGTGCCGCCAGCCGCTATGGCGGGCGCCGCCGTCGTGCTCCTGGCAAAAGCCGCACCGGCAACAGCCGCGGCACCCACGAACGCCAGGGCGAGCCAGAAGTAGGTCATGCGTTCTCCCGCTCCCGTGCGGAGCTGCCCGGAGTTGCCTGCACCAGCGCCCGCCTCTCGAGGATCCGTCGGGCACCCGTGTACAGGACCATGGTGCAGAGAACCAGGAACAGCAGGAACACGGGCTCTTCGAGGGGGAGTTCGGGCGCCAGCAGGATCCCCGTGGCTATGGCCCCTTCGCCACGCAGGAAGATGCCCAGGCCGATTCCCGCCAGGTCCCAGCCGAGGAGGAACACCAGCCCGACGGCGGTGACGATCGCCGCTGCCTTGGCGTCGTGCCAGAAGAAGAGCCGGAACCGGTGGTCAAGGAGCAGCATGCATCCGATGCCGGCGAGCAGCGCTGCCAGGTATACGAAGCCCATCAACCCACCGTCCTGCGGGTGGTGCTGCGGTGGCGCACGGGGCTCGGCCCGGCGCTGTGGTCGCCACGGATCCGTTTCAGGACCAGCTCGGCGCTGATCAGGCACATCGGCACACCGACCCCGGGGGCCGTGGTGGCCCCAGCGTAGTACAAACCATCTACCTTCTTGGAGGCATTCTGCGCCCGGAACATGGCGCTCTGGCCCAGGGTGTGCGCCGGTCCCAGCATGCCTCCCCGCCAGGAGTTGTAGTCCCGCGCAAAGTCCGCCGGGCCAATCGTGTGACGGACAACGATGCGCTCGCGGAGGTCCGGAATGTCCGCCCAGCCGGCGATCTGGTCAATGGCGGCGTCGGCGATGTCCTCGATCCGCGAGTCTCCCGTGCCCTCCGCCCCGCCTGAACCCAACGATGGATCGGCCGGGACGGGTACCAGGACGAACAGGTTCTCGTGGCCGCCGGGTGCCACGCCGGAGTCCGTTGCGCTCGGCTTGCAGACATAGATCGACGCCGGATCGGGAATCCGCGAAGGCTTGCCGAAGATCGCTTCGAAGTTGGCTTGCCAATCACGTGTGAAAAACAGTGAATGGTGCGGCAATTCGGGGAGCTGGCCGCGGACTCCCAGCATCACCAGTACCGCTCCTGGACCGCTCGTCCGGCGCTGCCACCACGAACGGGGGTAGCTGCGGTCCGTGATGTCCAGGAGTTGCGTTTCCGTGTGATGCAGGTCCGCCCCCGAAACGACGGTGTCTGCCACGCTGAAATGCTCCGCTCCGCTTGCGTCCCGCCATTTGACGCCCGTGACCTCGCGGGAGCGCTTGCTGCGGAACGGTGCCGGACCCTGGAAATGGCCGTGTGGCGTGAAGCGATCCTGGGCCTTGGGTTGGGCCTGCCTGGTGGCGATACGCAGCACCTGGGCATCGGTGTGGATCCGGACCCCTGCCTCCACGGCCAAGGCTTCAAGGCGTTGGACGAGTTCCCAGAATCCACCCACCGGATACTGCACCCCATCGCCCAGGTCCAGGGCGCTCATGAGGTGGTACATGGCGGGTGCATCGGCGGGATTGGTCCCCAGGAACACTGCCGGATAGCCCAGTACCTGGCGCAGCACGGGATGCTGGAAGCGCTGCGCGATGAACTTCTCCAAGGGCGTGGCCAACAAACGGGCCAGTTCGGGGAGCCCCCGGAGCACTTCGGGCTGCAGGAGTGCCTTGAGCCGGGTGAACGGGTTGTAGAGGAAATACCGTTCGGCCATGTCTGAGGTGTGCCGGGCGGAGTCCAGATACGCCTTCAGTTGCTTGGCGCTACCGGGTTCAAGCCGTTC
This sequence comes from Paenarthrobacter sp. NPDC090520, assembly GCF_044769205.1. NCBI lineage: Bacteria > Bacillati > Actinomycetota > Actinomycetes > Micrococcales > Micrococcaceae > Paenarthrobacter > Paenarthrobacter sp. NPDC090520. The sequence continues at coordinate 302,026 of NZ_JBIVXM010000003.1, read as the reverse complement.
GAACGCGTCCCGGACCTGATCGCTGCCCAAGGGGACGGTTACCGGCTCGGGCCGGGTGCCGGCGTCGTCCGGTTCGCTGAAGACACGGTAGGCGGGACTCAGCGTGCGCAGGTCCAGCTGTTCTTCCGTGCTGGTTCCAAGCAGCTCGAAGAAGTGGTCGAAGACGCGCGGCATGAGGTACCAGGACGGGCCGGTGTCGAAGCGGAAGCCGTCCCGTTCCAGCGTTCCCGCGCGGCCTCCCACCCGCGGAAGCCGTTCAAGGAGCTGGACCTCGTGGCCTTCGTGGGCAAGAAGTGCGGCGGTGGCAAGCCCAGCAATGCCACCGCCGATCACTACTGTCCTGGTCATCCGCGGGGTTCCAACCAGGTTGCGGCGACCGCCCGGGCGGCCAGTCCGGCTTTGAAGACATCGGGCACGCGGACCCGTGACTCGTAGAGTTCGGCAACGGATGTCCGCTCGATCCGCCGGGTCAAGGCTGCGAAGAGTGCCAGGGCGCTCCGGACGGCGGCCCTGGCATCGTGGGGGAGGAGCGGGATGACGGCGTTGGCATCGGCCAGCTGGGTGTGGATGGTTTTCACCCATTCGGCACGGTCCGCGTCTTCGAGGTGGTCCGCGGTGCCGAGGTAGCTGCGGCCCAGGCGTGTGGTGTCGTCGGAGAGGTCGCGCAGGAAGTTGATGTTCTGGAAAGCAGCCCCCAGCCGTCCGGCGCCGTACTCCAAGGCCGCAGCGTCGGCGTCGTCCATGGCCTGGCCCCGCACGAAGACCTTGAGGCACATCAGTCCCACCACCTCGGCCGAACCGTAGACGTAACCCTGGTGGGCGGCGGCGTCGAAGCGGAGCGGTGCGGCCGGGGCCGAGTCCTGGTTGCCCAAGTCAGTGCGCATGGAAGCGAAGAACGGGTCCACCAGGGTCTCATCGATTCCCGCCACCCGGGCAGTCTGTGCGAAGGCGTGGATGATGAGGTCGCTGCTGTACCCGATCTTCAGCGCCCGGTGGGTTTCGTCCACAAAGTGGTCCAGGGCCTCGCATTGCTGCTCACGGCTCAGTCCGGCCTCGGCGGTGACGCCGTCCACCAGCTCGTCGGCCACGCGGACCAGGGCGTAGATATTGCGGACGTGCTGGCGATGCCGCGGACCCAGGAGGCGCGTGGCCAGGCCGAAGGACGTGGAGTACGCCGCGATGACCTGGTTGGCGGCGCGTTCGGCGGTGCGGGTGAACTGGCTGAAGGAGGTGTCCACGTCAAGGCTCATGATTGGCGTCCTTCGAGTTGTCCGGCGAGCTCCAGCAGCACATCGCGGGCTCCGCCGGGGATGCCTGCGCTGGAGATGGCCTTGCGGAATTCATTCGTTTGCTGGTCGATGTGGCCTTGGACGAAGGTTTCCGCCCCGCACCCGGACAGTTGCTCCCGGACTCGTTCGGCGTCGCGGCCGCCCAGGTCCGCGCGGCCAAACCATGGTTCGATCCCGGCCCACGCGCTTGTCTTCCGCGCGTAGGCGATGATCGCCGTTTGCTTGCCTTCGCGGAGGTCGGAAAAAGGATCCTTGCCGTGCTGGCGCGGATCCCCGAAGGTGGACAGGAGATCGTCCTGGAGTTGGAACGCCAGGCCCAGGTGGCGGCCCGCCGCCGCCAAAGTGGACTCGGTGGAAGGCTCGACGCCGGCAAGCGTCGCCGCGGCGCGCAGGGGCAGTTCGAACGTGTACGTCGCAGTTTTGTAGCCGCACATGGTCAGGATGGTTTCGAGCTCGGGGGCGACGATGCCGTCTCCAAGGCCCACATCGAGCTGTTCTCCGGCCACTGTCTCATTGATGGTGTGTTCCAGCAGGTCCAGGAGCCTGATCCGGATTTCCTGCGGCAGTTCTGCGCGGGCAAACGCCTGGTGGGTTGCGGCGAGCAGCATATCGCCCATCAGGATGCCGCCCGTCTGTGCCCAATGCAGGGCGCTGTCCGGACGGCCGGCGTCGGGCCTTCCCCCGGACGGCGGCAGTTGGCCGGCCTCTGCAAGGAGGGACCCGATCAGGTTGGGGCGTCCCCGGCGCACGAGGTCGCCGTCGATGACATCGTCGTGCAGCAGGAAGGCGTAGTGCAGGAGTTCGATGGCGGCGGCGATGGAGATGGCAGTGCCTCGGTCCCGGGCGTTTGCTTCCGTCAGCGAGTCGTAGGTCTCCACGAGCAGCAGGGGGCGGACGAACTTTCCGCCGAGCACGTTCTCACCGGCGATCTGCCACAGCCGGTGGAATTCGGGGCCGTACCGGACAGCGGCCTTGGTCCGCTCGCCAATGAGCGTGGACAGTTCGCCCTCGATGGCCGAGCAGAGATGTGGCCTGGCCCGGACCATGTTCGGCATGGTGGTCATGCCGAGACTCCCAGGGTGAGGCCCTTCGCCTCAAGGAGTTGGGGGAACTGCAGGGCGAGCCATGGGCTGAACGCGCTGGCTGTGTGTTCTAGTGCTCCAGACAACAGATCCGGCGAGACCCACACCCAGTCCGCCACCTCCGTGGGGTTGGGCTGGAGTTCACCATGGATCTGTGCAACGTAGACGGGGCAGAGTTCGTTTTCCACTACGCCCGTAGGGTCAACCGCCCTGTAGCGGAAGTCCGGAAGGGCCAGTTCCAGGCGGGTGATGTCTGTCCCGAGTTCGAAGCGCGCCCGCCGCATGACCGCTTCCTCCGGATCTTCACCCGGGCCGGGGTGTCCGCAGAAGCTGTTGGTCCACACGCCGGGCCAGGTCTTCTTTTCCGGGGAGCGGCGGGTCAGGAGCAGCTCGCCGGCGCGGTTCATGAGGTAGCAGGAGAAGGCGAGGTGCAAGGGCGTGTCCTCTGTGTGCACCCGGGATTTGAGGGCTTCCCCGATGGGCGTGCCGGCATCGTCCAGGAGGACAACCATCTCTGCGGTGTTCATGGTGAGCCTTCCTCCAACGCGAGTATTGCTAGACAAGCTAGAAAAAAGACTACCATGTAGGCAGTTAGGTGTAACATACTTTCATGCTCAAAAAGGGAGAAGTTGACGCAGCGTCCTCCTCCCGTCTCTACGACATGGAAGCCAACGATCCGTTGCAGCAACTTGTGGACAGGAGTGGGCTCAGCGACGCCGACCTGCGGCAGATCAACCAGCTGATGGCCGCCATGGGCCGGCTGCGCGACGCGGAAGAGCGCTTGTCGGAGGCCTCGCTGAAGTACATGAAGCTCAACCCCTCGGACATGCGGGCGCTCCACTACCTGATCGTCTCTGCGAACAGCGGCATCATCGCCACCCCGGGCGCCATCGCCGCCCAGTTGCAGATATCGACGGCGTCCACCACCAAGTTGCTGGACCGCCTGGAACGCGCGGGCCATGTCACCCGGCAGCCACATCCCTCCGACCGGCGGGCGCTGGCCATCGCCATCACACCGGAAACCCATGAGGCTGCCATGCAAACCGTGGGTAGGCAGCACGCCCGGCGCTTCCTGGCCGCCGCGCGCCTGACGCCGGCCGAAAGGGACGTGGTGATGCATTTCCTGGATGACATGGCCGAGGAGATCTCAGTGGATAAGGATTCCTGGGAGTAGGGGGATTGCTCGACGGGGTGTGCCTGGTGGCCGTCCGCTACCCGGCGAGCCGACCGCCGTCGTAATCCGCTACGCAGTGCTGTGCCGCTACCACCGACTTTGACGACCGGAAGGTGGTCGGAAGCCCACTGGCCCGGCGCGTCGGCACTCTCCCCATCCAAAGGGGGTCGTGGCGGTACGCCGGACTCGCGAAACACGGGTGCCGTTGGCTGCCGGAGTGCAGCTGATAGAGCATTCCGGTAAAGGGGGTGTTTGGTGAGAGAGGGTCGGCGGGTGAGGGGGTGTTTGGTGAGAGAGGGTCGGCCGGTGAGGGGGTGTTTGGTGAGAGAGGGTCGGCGGGGCCGATTGGGCCTTACGGACGCCGTGTGCAGAATCACACAGTGAGGTGGCTGATCACCTGTTGAACGGTGGCCTGTCCGGTTGATAAATTTGGTAGCGGCAAGTCATGCCACTCCCCATTTTTTCCCGCACAGCACCTAAGCACGACGGGCACACATTTTTGAAAGGCCACCATGGAATTGCTGTGGGAAATTGCCGGTTGGACGGGCGCCGTACTCATCCTGAGTGCCTACTTGAGCGTCTCCATGGGCTGGTTGAAAGCGGGCCGGCGTTTCCAGACGGCCAACCTGATCGGGGCGGTCGCCTTCATGATCAACGGCGCTGTCCACGGGGCATGGCCGTCGGTGGTCACCAACGTGGCCTGGTTCCTGATTTCCGCGATAGCACTGGTCCGGATGCGCGCCACGACTGAAGCCCCCTTGGCCGTGGTGGAGGAAGTTCCGCAGGTCCAGTTCCCCGGCGTCCCGGACACCACCGGCCAGATCGCCGTAGTGGAAGCCATCACCTCGGCCGTGCACGGCGACGTTGAACACCGCGTGGCTGAGTGCCAGGCGAGCCTGGCCGGCGGACACGCAGACTACGTGCCCGCCGAGGACTGCACCGGGAAGCAGCCCGTAGGCCTGGCCGCTGGTGTCGCCTAGCTAGCGGGTCAGGGGCAGCACGATCCGTGACGGGTGCGCAGCATCCCTGAAGATTTTGTGCGTCACGGGCCGTCCCACAGGCAAATGGAACGCATCCGGTGGAAGCAACGCGTTGTGCTCGTCTGCCAGCGGCTCGTTGTTGGACAACTCCAGCGTGAGCCGGTGCCCCGGCCGGAAGGAATTGGCGAACGGGTAGAGCCGGATGACGTATTCTTCCACCTGGCCCGGCTCAACCGGCACCGAACGAGTGTGCGGGTGGTAGGGGTCGCCCTCGCTGGACCGCTCGCCATCCAGTTCCCGGTGTGAGGCCTTGAGGTAGCCACTGGTAATGAGTTGCCGCTTTCCGGCCGGAGCTTCGTCCCACAGGCGCAGGATGAAGTTGGTGTCCGGCTGGTCGATCTCCACGAAGAGATGCGCAGCACCGGTGCCGATCATTTCCGTGGCTTCCTCGAACGGCGGAGTGCTCCAGCTCAGGATCTCCACCTTGTCCGTGACGGTGAGCGGCGCCTGATAGAAGCCATCCGGGGCAGCATATTCCGCGCCCATCAACTCCGGCTCGGTGGACAGCTTGCCGCGGGGGCGCAGGTAGAGGGACGTAAATCCAACGTCCTTGGGTGGCCATTGCGCGGAGGTCACCACCTCGCGCGAACCTTCCACGAAGACACTGACCGCGGGCTCATCCATGATGCCGTTGTCGATGCCCTTGATCCAGTAGTCGTACCAACGGAACATCTTGTCGTGTTCCTCGATGAACGGCCGGGACTGCATGGGTGGGTACGGGCCGATGTCGAGCTTTTTAGGGCCTTTGAGTGCGTGGAACAGTTCGATGGTGCCGTCCATGGTCCAGCCGCGGCCCTGGTCGATCTGCAGCCACACAGGGATATCGATGTTCGGAGCCAGGGTTATGGGGTTCCGCTCCTCGTACCATTCACCGTCCAGGTGGTTCATGACAATGTCGAACCAGGCCTCGTGGTTGGTGGGGTAGTTCAGGGCGTGGACCAGGTTGGGCCACGCGGCAATGTCCGGGTCCTGCAGGCGTTTCTGGACCAGTTGTTTCAGCTCCGCCGGCGTGTGCGACTCCACCATGCGCGACTTCACCCTGTCCGTGAACGCCCAGCCGGAGTCTCCGCCGCGTCCTTCCCGGGCGGCGCGGGGCATGAACCACATGACTCCGCCGTGATAGGTGGTTTCGTAGAAGTCGTAGTGCCCGCCCGAGACGAAGATGGCCTTGAGGCTCGGCGGGCGTTCGGCCGCGGCGAGGACCTGCATGGACCCGAAGTAGGAAATTCCCACCATGCCCACGTTGCCATCACACCACGGCTGTGCGGCCACCCACTCGATGAAGTCGTAGGCGTCCTGGCCCAGGGATACCCCGCCGGCGTTGTAGTTGCCGATGTGGTCGCCGCCGGAATGGCCGGAACCGCGGAGGTCGCCGATGACGTGCACATAGTCTTCGGCGACAATGCGGGCGATGTCTCCGGCCTCGATGCAGCCATCCCACATGGGACTGGGCCTGCGCTGTGGAGGAGTAGTCAGCGCGAGGGCCTGCAGTTCCTTCCCATAAGGGCTCAAAGCAACGAGCGCTGGCCGAGGCTTGTCCTCAACGCCCTGGTAGGCGTCGGCGGCGAGTTGCACTCCGTCCCGCATGGGTATGCGGAGGTTTTTGCGGACAGCGATTTTCCCGCTGCCGGTGTCAATCAACTGGATGTCATCCATGGGTTGCTGTCTCCTCTTTCATCGACTCTTCCGTCGGCAGGAAATTGGTTCGGTAGCCGTGCAGCGACGTGAAGAACGGCGAAGGCTCCAAGGAGGGATCGCCGTCGTACCCCAACGCTTTGGCCACCGGCTCAAAAGGCGAGTAGGGAGAATCGGTCTCCCGCAGGCCTGCAGCGAGGCAGCCGCGGGCGGCGTCCCGGACGCGCGCCTCAAGGCTGATGCTCGCGTCCAGGGCGCGTCCCGCCTGCGTTTGGTCAAGCACGACGCCGAACGGCTCACCGTTGGGGTCCCGGTACGGATGCCCGAGGTACAGGCGTTCGGGCCGGACGTCGTCGCGCAGGTACTCCAGGCTGGCCCGGTAGCCGTCCGGATCGACGAAGCCGGGGAAGCCGTTGGCCGCGCCGTGGGCCTGGACGGCGTCGCCAACAAACACGTCTCCCTGGCCGTCAAGGACGTAGGCCACTGAGCCCGGGGTGTGGCCCGGAAGGGCATGGACCGAAACGGTAACGCCGCCGCCGAGCGGGATGCGCTCACCGCCGCGGACCAACAGGCCAGGTTCCATCTCCCCTGAAATCACCGCTTCCGCGGCGGCGCCAACCTTCAGGCCGCCGTCGGGATCCCGCAGGTACTTGCCGCGATCGGCGAGGTATTCGTCAACGTGCGCTTGCCGGGAACGCAGGAAGGGGGCGTCTGCTTCATGGATCACCACCGTGGCCCGGCGGCCCGTGAGCTCCCACAAAGCATGGGCACCACCTACGTGGTCGATGTGTCCGTGCGTCAGCAGGATCCAGCGGACGTCCTCGATCCTTCGGCCGATGGCTTCTAGCGCCGGAACCATTCCCTCAGCGGGGGAGGAAGCGATGCCGGTGTCCACGATTGCCGGTTCGGGGGCGTCGATGAAGAAGCTGTAGAGCCCAAAGCGGCCCCACGGCGACATGATGGGATGCACGCTGGTCATAGCCCGGGTCTCCCGCCGAGGAACTCCGCCGTCTCGGCGAACACCTTGTGGAACTCCGGGATCCAGGAGAAGTGCTGTACGAAGCCATGGTTCGCTCCCGCGTAACGGCTCACGGAAACCTCGACGCCGGCCTCCGCCAGCCGCTGTCCGTACAGTTCACCCTCGTCGCGGAGGGGATCGAACTCGGCCGTGATGATCAGCGCCGGCGGCAGCCCACCGAGGTCCTCCCGTTTGAGCGGGGAGACGAGCGGGTTGGCCGGCTCCGCGCCGCCGTCGAGATAGAAGGCATTGAACGGTGCCAGCCCGGCGGTCTCCAGGCCGAAGCCTTCGGCGTTGTCGCGCAGCGAGGCGTAACGGTCCACGTCGAAGTCCAGGTCCAGCGAGGGGTAGTACAGGATCTGGTGCGTGATCCCGTGGAAGCCGTCGTCGTGCGCTTTGGCCGCAACCGCGGCCACGAAGTTCCCGCCGGAACTATCGCCCGCGATCGCAAGGTTGCCCCCGCCCAGGAGTTGCTCCTGTTCCACGGCCCAGCGGACCACCGCGTAGCAATCGTCCAGCCCGGCCGGGAACGCGGCCTCGGGCGCCAGCCGGTACCCGACAGACACCACCGTGTGGCCGGTTTCCTTCGCCAGCGCACGGGCAACGTGATCGTGCGTGTCCAGGCTGCCCAGGAAGAACGCGCCGCCGTGGAAGTAGATGATCAGCCCATGCTGCGCCGAGCCGGTAGGTGTGTAGATGCGCACTGGCACGGGCCCGGCGTCGGTTTCCGCGAGGGAATCCACGACGTCGGGAAGCGGCAGCCGCTGTTCGGGCGGCGGCACCTGGGCTGCTTCGTGCGCGCGCATGGCCGCCGGATCGAGCGGCGAGCCGTCGGGAGCGGGCAGGGTGCTGAGGACCTTGGCGATCTCGTGGTGGATTGGCATGGCGGGTCCCCTAGGCGTTGGCCGGAAACGCGGACTCCACGGCGTCAGCGTGCCAGCCTTGGCGTGAAACACGCTGCAATTCGTCCGTGAGCGGTTTGCGGTGTGTCTGGTAGAGAGCCAGCGCTTCTGGCACCGATGATCCCTGCAGCAGGGCTTCGGTCAGGCCATCGGCGTCCAGGATGGCGGAATTGGCCCCCTGGCCCTGGTGGTGGAGCATCGCGTGCGCGGCGTCGCCGAGCAGCGCCACACAGCCGGTGTGCCAGGAATCGAGGGGGTCGATGTCGAAGACGGAGCGGCTCGTGACGGTGCTGAGGTCCAGTTCCTTCGCCACCTGGATAATCCGCTCGTCGAAGCCTTCCAGGAGGTTCACGAGGTAGTCGGTGGTGATCTCTGGAGCCCACGATCCGTCCTCGGAGCGTGCCGTGATGTCGTAGGAGAGCTGGCCGCGGTGGCGCAGGGGCAGGTTGTAGGCAATGGTGCCGTTGTCGCCCATATAGAACCGCGGGTTGTCATCGGTGACAAGGCCATGGGCGTCGTCAATCGATATGACGGCGCGGTAGGCGTGCTCGCCGGAGAACACGGGTTCCTTCTGCGAGAAGAGTTGGTGCCGAATGGTGGAACGGATACCGTCGGCGCCGATCACGAGGTCGGCGGTGACGGTGTTGCCGTTCTCGAACGTCAACGTGGCATCCGTGCCGTTGTCCTCGATGCCGGACAGTTTGTGGCCCAGGTGCACGGTGCCCTCCTTGAGGACACCGAGCAGGGCATCAATGAAGTCGCCCCGGTGGATCATGCGGTTGTGGTTCACCTGGGCATAGGCGTGCATGAAAGGCCACTCCTCGGTGGCCAGGATGTGCCCGCCGTCCGCGGTCAGGATTTCCAGGTGGTCGCTGGGGGAACTGACCGCCTCGATGGCCTGGAACATGCCCCACTTGCGGAACAGTTCAACCGACGGCGGACGCAGGCCAATGCCTGCACCCACCTGGGCCAAGGCAGGGGCTTGCTCATAGACGTGGACGTTCTCCGCGCCGATGCTCTGCAGGGCCTTGGCCGCGGAGGCGCCGCCATAGCCGCCGCCGATGATGGCGATCCTGAGGTTCTTGATGTCTGAAATTTCCATGGCTTGTTCAGCTTTCTTGGGTAGGTCGGTGGGGCTCAGGCCTGGAGCGTGAGGAACGCGGCCGGGTTGTCCACAAAGATGGTCTTGATGGCTTCTTCTTCCAGGCCGGCTTTGCGCAGGTCCGGGATCAGGTCCTCGAAGATGTAGTTGACGGTGTGGCCTTTAACGCCGGGCCAGCCGAGGGGGCTGCAGTTGGCATCCGCGCCGGCCAGGGCCTTGTCCAGATGGCCGGCGTTGAGGAACCGCAGGAAGTGGTCCAGACGTTCCTGCCGGGGGCGGGCCCAGAAAGGCGGGTCCTCCAGTTCGGTTTCGTAACCGAAGGTGTCGAAGCCAACCCGACCGCCCTGCTCCGCAATCCAGGTATCCCGCGTGTTTTCGGCGTTCACACCGTCGTCGACGTGGCCGAAAAGGACGCGGTCCAGCGGCAGTCCCTCCTCGGCGAAAATGGCGATGGCGTTCTCGGCGTCGATCGCGAGGTGGGTCAGGATCGGCGCCCCGGTCTGCACGGAGGCGCGGGCGGCCGCGCGGTAGATGCGCTTGTCCAAATCAGTCATGCGACCACCGCGGCTCACACCCACCTTGATCACACCGGCCCGGCTGCCGGTGGTGCCGATGCCCACCGTGATCTCGTGGACGAACACCTTCGCGAGGTAGTCCACCGAGGCACGGGCAAAATGCGGCAGGGCAGTGTCCCCGCCAACGAACCCCGTGCAGGCCACGATGTGCACGCCGCTCTTGGCGGAAAGCGACTTGTAGTAGTCCACGTCGCGGCCGTTGCAGATGCCGGTGGCGTCAACGAACGTCCCGCCGCCGTACTCGTGGAACGCGCGGAGCTTGGGGACGGTCTCCGCGTACCGTTCTTCCGGCGTCTTCCACCAGGTGGTGTCCAACTCGCTGCCGGGCATGCCGTACCCGATGTGTTCGTGGATGGCCACGAGGCCCAGTTCCTCGGCCGGGATGGTTCCCAGCACGGTGTTTACTCTTGCCATGGTTACCGCCTTGGGGAAGGAGTCAGAAGGTCGCGGGGGTTGTCCACGAGGATGCGCCGGGCGTCCTCTTCACTGAGGCCCAGTTGCTTGAGCAGGGGCACGAACGAGGAAAGGACGTGGCTGAACGGCAGGTGGTACTCCGGATGGCACTTCGCCACACCGACCGCGTTGCAGGACAGGATGATCCGGTTGCCATGACCGGCCTCCACCAGGTCAAGGACCAAAGCCGCGCGCTCGCGGTCAGTCAGGTACTGGGGGTCTTCGTTGAGGCCCACATGGTCCAGCCCCACGAACGCGCCCCGGCCGGCAACCTCCAGCACGGAGTCTGCAGCATCCCTGCGGTCCAGTCCGCCTACCAGGACCCGTTCCGCGGGAAGTTCCTCGGCCAGGACGATGTCCAACTCGCCGAGGGCATCCGCGCCGAAACGGATGGAAAGTGGAGCTCCCGTGCGCAGCGCAGCCCGGGCTGAGCCACGGAACAGGCTCTCCTCCGTGGGAGTCATTCCGCTGCGGTCTGCCGTGGTGGTCACCAGGCCGGCACTGCCCCTGCGTTCAATGCGCGGGACCACCATGCCCTCGGTGACTTCTTTGCTGAAAAGCTCCGCAAACCTGTCGGCCGGCCACGGGGTGGGCGGATTGGTCTGCGGTGTCAGGAAGTAGCCGCCGAGCATCTCTTCGGGGCCCATGCCCGTTGACGCGATGATGTGCACGCCCGTGGAGCGGGAGAGTGCCTCGTACAGGGTGACGTCCCGGCCATGGAACATGCCGGTACTGTCCACGATGGTCCGGCCGCCGTGGCTGCGGAAATCGATGAGCTCGGCCGCGAGGGCCTCGAAGATCTCCGCGCGGTCCATGGAAATATCCGGAGCGTACTGGGCGCCCGGAACTACCGAGAGCAGCGCTTCGTGCACTGCCGTCACGCCCAGTTCGTGGGCGGAGACCGGGCCGAGGACGGTGTTGACGGTCCGCGCGGACAGGTCCGTGGCGGCGGGTCTCCCGGCGATTTCTGCGCTGTCGGGGCTGAGGGGTTGGGTCATTGGCTTCTCCCTTGAAGTCCGGGGTAGCTGTGTGGAGGAAACAGCATCTCCGATTTCTTTACATTGTGTCAAGTAAATAATCTGAGAGATTATCTCTTGACATAGTGTAAATTTTTCATCCAGACTGTGATGCATCACACCCCTCCCCACCAATCGACCCGAAACGGTCAATCGACCCGAAACGGTCAATCGACCCGAAACAAGGGAGTTTCATCGATGAGCCAAACCCCCGTAGTGGCAAGCCAGGGCTCGGCCCGTGCCACCTTTGTTGCCGCCTACAGCGCGGTCACCCTCGCCCAAATCACCAACGCACTCCCGGGCGCTCTCAACGGCACGTTCGCAGCCGAATTCCACACGTCGGGCGCGGGACTGACCTGGATCGCGGGGATGTTCATGATGGGCATCGTGGTCTTCGAACTCAGTTGGGGTCTGTTGGGTGACCTCTTCGGCCGGAAGAAGCTGCTCTATGCCGGTGCCGCCCTGAGTATCGCGGGCTCGGTAGTGGCCGCCTTGGCCACCAGCACCGGCATGATGATCGCCGCCCAAGCGATTGGCGGCATCGGCGCTGGCATCCTCTTCCCGATCTCGCTGTCCATGCTCGCCGCCATCACCCCGGACCACCGCGCCCGCGCCAAAGCCATCGCCACCTGGGCGGGGTTCCTGTCACTCGGCGCTGTCATCTCGCCGTTGCTCGCAGGGCTGACGGCCCAGTTCTTCACGGTGCCCGCCGCCGGGCCCGGCGCCCCGGCTGAATTCAGCGGTTGGCGTGTGGCGTACTACGTCGCAGCCGGGATCGCCGTGGCGGTGCTGCTGGTGGCACTCAAGGCGAAGGACTCCGCCGTCGCCAGTTCACGCAAACTTGACCTGCCAGGCCAGGTGACCTTGGCGCTCGGCCTCATCGCGGTGCTGTTCGCCACGGTCCAGGCTGTCGACGCCGGCTTCGCCGCCTGGGAGGTTGTTGCCAGCTACGTGCTCGGCGGGGTCCTGCTGGTGGCCTTCGTGGTCATTGAAATGCGCAGCGACGATCCCCTCATCCACTTGTCCCTCTTCAAGAACCGCGCCTACTCCATCACAGGCATCGTGGCCATGACCGGCATGTTCGCCTTCCTGGCCATTTGCTACAGCACCAGCGTCGCCGTGGGTGGCCTGGCCCTTGCGGAGGCCTGGAAGGTGGGAGTGCTGTTCGTCTTCATCCAAGGACCGGCCTTCGTCCTCATCCCTGTGGTCGGATGGCTCATCCACCATGTAGCTCCGCGCTGGGCGCTCACCGCCGGCTTCGGCTTCATGGCGCTTTCCGGCTTTTGGTTGTCCACGTTCTCCCTGGGCACGCCTGAGGCATTTGGCGGCACCGCGTGGACGGCCTTCATTCCACCGCTGCTGATGCTGGGGGTCGGCTTCGCCCTGACGGTCGGTTCCATCACCGCCGTCGCCATCAATACCGTGGAACCGCACCACATCGGCATGGCCTCGGCCACCACCAATCTCCTCCGCGATTTCGGTTTTGCCCTGGGTCCCGTGATCGGCTCCGCCGTCGCGTTTGGTGTGGGAGCAACCGCCTTTGCCGGACCGCTGGCCGGAATCCTTGGCGGGGCAGGCCTGCCTGCTGAAGCCGCAGCGGGACTCAGCCACGTGCCACCCTTGGGCTTCCTCTCCGGGTGGGACGGCGTCATCGCCCAATTCTCCGGCGAAGCCGCGGCAGGCGGAGCGCCCAGGGAAGCCGTTCAAGGCATGGTCCAGGCGCTCGCTTCCGCGCAGCCGCAGATCCAAGGAGCGGCAGGTGTTTCCCTCGGCCAGGGATTCCAGGTGGTCTACCTCGTTGCAGCCATCGCGGCCAGCGTGTCCGCTGCCCTCACGCTGTTCATTTCGAACCGTTCGTCCGCAGCTGCCCATGCGCCTGCCCAGGAAGCCGCGCAAGCGTCCGCGAACGCCCCCGTCTAAACCCACTCCCACGAAGGAGCAGAACCATGAGCACACCTACAGAATCCCCCCTCGATATTTGGGATGACGCCGTCCTGGTGGACCCGTACCCGGCCTACGCCACCCTGCGGGACCAAGCCGGCGTGGTGTACCTGCCCAAAGACGATCTCTACGCCCTCACCCGTTACGACGTCATCCGGGATGTCCTCGCGGATCCGGCAACATTTTCGTCCACCAGCCTCGGCTTCAATCCCATGGTCAACGAGGCTTTGCAGGGAACTTCGCTCGCTTCCGATCCGCCCGTCCACACCCAACTCCGAGCCACCTTGTCCGCCAACCTCACACCCCGTGCCCTCCGCGGCCTGAAGGTTGTCATTGACGGAAAAGCGGACCAGCTCGTGGAGGAGCTCGTCGAGAAGGGCAGCTTCGACGCGGTCGATTCCTTGGCGCGCGCCTTCCCGCTGGAGATCGTGGCCGATCTCATCGGCTTCACGGGACCGGTGAAAGCGAACATGCTGCGCTGGGGACAGGCCGCGATGCAGGTGATCGGCCCGCTGAACCAGCGCACGCAGGAAAGCTTCCCGATCGCCGGGGAACTCTACGGTTGGTGCTCCTCCGTGACGGCCGGGGACCTCGCCGAGGGATCCATTGGCCGCGGCATCTTCGACGCGGAGGCCCGCGGCGACATCCCGGAAGGCGCAGCCGGCCACATCATCCACCAGTACTTGGGCGCTGGCGTGGACACCACCATCGCCTCCATCGGCAACATCGTGGCCCTCTTCGCCCGGCACCCGGAGCAGCTGGCCCTGGTCAGGGAAAACCCCGAGCTGGTCCCCGCTGCTTTTGCCGAGGTGCTCCGCTACTGGGCTCCCGTGCACATCTGGGGCCGGACCACCACCCGCGAAGTGGAGATCGACGGCGTACTTGTGCCCGCGGGCGCCCAGCTCGGCATCCTCTTCGGTGCCGGCAACCGCGATCCCCGGCATTACGACAACCCCGACGTTTTCGATATCACCCGCAACCCGGTGGACCACCTCTCCTTCGGTTACGGACCGCATGGATGTGCCGGCCAGGGCCTGGCCAAGTTGGAGGCCCACGCCGTCATCGATGCCCTTGCCCGGCGGGTCAAGTCGCTCGAGATCGGCGGGGAACTGCGTCTTCCCAGCAACATCACGCGAAGCCACGAAAAGCTTGACGTCCTGAAGGTGGTGGCGGCATGAGGATCGAACTCGACCGGCCACGTTGCGAAGGGCACGGGCTCTGCGAGGAAGCCGCACCGAAGCTGATGCACCTGGACGACGACGGCGAGTTGCTCATCGACGTGCCGGAAGTCGACGGTGCGGACGCCGAGGCGGCAAGGGCAGCGGTGCGCGTCTGCCCTGTGGCCGCACTCCGTTTGGCGGCCGCATGAGCATGCGAAGAATCGTGGCGGTCGGCAACGGCATCGCGGGGCAGACGGCGTGCGAAGCGCTCCGCGGCGCAGGTTTCGACGGCGAGCTGACGGTTGTCGGCTCTGAGCGCCATCGGCCTTATAGCCGCCCGGCGCTTTCCAAGGCGCTGCTGCACGGCGACGACGGCAGCGTGGCGGGTGGGGTGCGGGCCCACCAACTCCCGGAACCGGCCCACGGGGCTGCCGAACTGCTGGGCGTCAGTGCCTCCGGCCTGGACGTGGACGCCCGCCTGGTGACGCTCGACGACGGCACACGCCTTCCGTACGACGGCTTGGTGATCGCCTCGGGGGCCCGCCCGAAGCAGCTACCGGGCACACCCGACGACGCCGCCAACGTCCTTACCCTCCGCACTCTCGAGGACGCAGGCGCACTGAAACGCCGGGTCTCTGGGCGGCCCTCGGTGATCGTGGTGGGCGGCGGCCCGCTCGGCATGGAGGTGGCCTCGGGCTGCCTGCACGCTGGCTGCGACGTCACGCTCGTCTCCGACGCCCGGCCCCTGTCGAAGCAACTCGGACACCATCTGGCCGGAATCTTCACCACGGCAGCACGGGCCCGCGGCCTGAAGCTCGCTGGCGGCGGTCCGGCGCGGCTCCTGGAGGGGTCGAAAAACCCCGACGGCGGCGCCCGCGTTGCGTTGGCGGACGGCACCATACTGGAGGCCGACCTCGTGGTGGTGGCCATCGGAGACCAGCCCAACACCGAATGGCTTGCCAGCAGTGGGCTCCTCGTGGACGGCACGCTCCGGGCGGATTCCCGGGGCCGCGTCCGGCCGGACGTCGTCGCCGCCGGTGACGTTGCCTTCATCCCCACCCGGCAGGGACTGCGGCGCGTCCCGCTGTGGACGAGCGCCATAGACCAAGCCAAAGCGGCCGCCGTCGGACTTCTCCTGGGTGACGCGGCGCCCGAACTGGACGTACGGCCCTACTTTTGGACCGAAGGGTTTGGGCTCTCGCTCAAGGTCCTTGGGCCTACGCCAGTGATCGGCGAGCCGGATTATTGCGAGCCGGGCCAGGAAAGCGGATCGCTGCTGATGCGTTGGGTCGATCCCGTGAACGGGGGAACGGCCGCAGCCATTAATTACCGCATACCGATCCCGAAGCTCCGCCGCCTGGCCCAGTCAGGTCCTGTGGCGGACGGCTCCAGGACGGTAGCAGCCCACCGATAGGATTGGCCCATGTCCTCCCTGCGCGAAGCCCAGAAACAGCTGACCCGAGACACGATCATCGACCGTGCCCTGGAGCTGTTCACGGAGAAGGGTTACGCCGCCACCACTATTGACGAGATCGCGGCCGCTGCGGGCACCACCCGGGTGACGTTCTATGCCTACTACCCCTCGCGTGCGGACCTGATGAAGGATTTCATGGGCCGCGTCAACGCCGTCTTGGACCGTGCGAATGGCCCGGACAGCGCTTCTACCGCGCCCGAACTGGTGGACGTGGTGAAGGCCGGCGAACTGGACGGCATCCGGGAGTGGCTCGAGTCGCGGGCTGCCCTCTGGCCGGTCTTCCGCCCATACCTGGATGTGCTGGACGAGGCCGCCGCCGTGGACCGCGATGTGCGGGAACTGGTGGACGGTTGGCATGAGGAAGTCATCTCGGACATCGTCCGGGGCTTGGAGCAGGCGGGACGCTTCAATCCGGAGACGCACCACATCCGTGGCACGCTGGCCTTCACCCAACTGGACTACGTCGCCACCCTCTGGACCCGCCGCAAGCTTGAACCCAACCGGGAGCATGCCTTGGAGGTACTGGCCGATGCCTGGCACCACCTGCTCTGCGAAGCCGACTGAGCCGGACCTAGCCCTGACCTGACAGTGTCAGGGTAATCAGCACGCAGTTCAGGCCGACGATCAGGGTGGCGCTGGTCCAGCCTGCGATCTTCAGCGGCAGGGAGTCGGTGTGGATGCCCATGACGTCCTTCTTGCCCGTAAGTCGGATCAACGGAATCAGGGCGAAGGGGATGCCGAAGCTCAGCAGCACCTGGCTCAGGACCAGCGCCAGGGTCGGTTCGATTCCGGCGCCAAGGATGATCAGTGCCGGGATGAGCGTAATCACGCGGCGCGCCAGCAGCGGTACGCGGACCTTGAGCAGACCGCCCATGATGGTGGCGCCCGCGTAGCAACCCACAGAGGTAGAGGCCAGCCCGGAGGCCAGCAGGCCGATGGCAAAGACGACGCCGATTGCCGGACCAAGCGCTGCTGTGACGGCTGCATGTGCTCCGTCGATGGTGTCCGTTCCCTCGATCCCGCGCAGGCTGGTGGCCGCAAGCAGCAGCATGGAGATGTTGACGACGCCGGCCAGCAGCAGGGCGCCGACGACGTCGAACCGGGTGGCTTTGATGAAGCGGGTACGCACCACCGGATCCGGGGAGAACCCGTGCCGGTCACGGGCGAGGGCCGAATGCAGGTAGATGGCGTGGGGCATGACCGTTGCGCCAAGCATGCTGGCGGCGAGCAGTACCGTGTCAGTGCCTTCGAAGCGCGGGAGCAAGCCACCCAGGGCCTCGCCGGCATCGGGCGGACTGACGAAAAGGCCTGCCATGAAGCCGACTGCAATGACCCCGAGCAGCACCAGGATGGCGTACTCGAAGGAGCGCTGCCCCCTCCGCGATTGCAGGGCGAGGAGAAGCATGGATGCGATGCCGATGATGACGCCGCCGGTGAGCAGGGGGAGGCCGAACAGCAGGTTGAGTGCCACGGCGCCGCCGATCACTTCGGCCATATCAGTGGCACCGGCAACGATTTCCGCCTGCAGCCAGTAGGCACGCCTCCGCTTGGTGCCAAGGCGCTTGCCGAGGATTTCGGGGAGGCTCATACCTGTGGCCAAGCCCAGCTTGGCGGACTGGTATTGCACCAGTACGGCCATGGCGTTGGCTACCACCAGGACCCAAACCAGCAGGTAGCCGTAATTGGCGCCCGCAGTGAGGTTCGCGGCCACGTTTCCCGGATCGACGTAAGCAATGGCTGCCACAAAGGCAGGGCCAAGCAGGAGCAGTCGCGACCAGACGCGGCCGGGGGCTGCTCGTTTTTCCAGGGTGGGTGCTGCCATGGTCAATCCTCATCATTGGGGCGTAGTGATACTAGGAGGATAGCGGAAAGTTAGGCGCACCGAAAAGTACCTGTTAGGTATACCGTCTTATGGGCGGATTCCTAGTAAAGGAAGACCGGGAGCCATTCCCGGTTGTGGGCGTGCACCAGCGCCAGGAACAGCACGAAGTCGAAGATCAGGTGGACGGAAACCACATACGTGAAGGACTTGGTCAGCTTGAAGGTGTAGCCCTGCAGGAGCGCGAACGGGAACGTCAGCAAGGGACCCCATGACTGGTAGCCGATCTCCCACAGGAAAGAGCTGAACACCACGGCCTGCAGCAGGTTGGCCAACCAGTCCGGAAAATGGTGCCGCAGCAGGGTGAACGTGGTGCAGATGAAAAACAACTCGTCCCAGATGCCCACGGTATTTACGCCGAGGAAGAGCCGCCAGAAGATGGTGGGGTCCGAGGCGTCGGGCCAGTTTCGGTAGACGCCAGTGGTGATCAGGTAGGCCGGCAGGATGAAGTAGCCCAGTGCCACCACTCCCACCAGGTAGAGCTTCGCCGCGAGGGGCCACTTTCGGCCGGTGTTGACCGGGAACCTGATGATGTGTTCCCGGTAGGCGAAGCGGGAAACCAGCCAAGGAACCAGCACTGCCAGGGCCAACGCGCCGCCCATGAGGGCCATGTGCTCCAGGCTCAGGTCCGCATTGAGCGGCACCAGGCTGATGATTACCATCCCCGCGGCGATCAAGGCGAGGTGCCGCAGCAAACCCCGGTCAATGAAGGCTCCAGTGACCAAACCCAAAGCAATCAGCGAGTACCCCAGCAGGTCGATGCCAAGGGCGAACAACGGGATTCCGGACACCGAAAGAAGCGCCGCGGGCAAGAGTTTCCAGCTCAGGGCGGTCCGCGGCGCGTCCATCGAAAGTGTGGTCACCCCTCCAGCATCTCAAGAGTTTGCTAGATCCACTGAGGAGCCGCCGGAACTCTTTCGTTAGCGGCTGGTCCGGCAGCGGTTACTCCGTTGCTGCCTCGCCCTGCGGCCCATTCGACAACGGCGGGCAGGGGCCCGGTGATGATCGTGGGGTCCGCGGCGCTGGAGTCGCCGAACGGTACGTTGTTTCCGTCCACCCTGACGAGCAGCCCGGTATCGGTGCCACGGGTGCGCCAGGCGCCGGTGATGTCCGTGAGGAGCCGTTCCAGGACGGGCGTTGGAATGTCGTTGAAGGTGGCACCGTTGTCCAGGTCCACGGCGTGGATCCAGACTTCGCGGGTGCGCAGCCACGCGGTTTCCGACGCCGGCACGGTGCGGCCTTGGGCGGTGCGGACTTCACGGGCCCATGATGTGTCCGGGAGGTCGCGCCATTCCACGGACAGGTGCACGGCGGAGTGGTCGAAGAGGTTCCGCAGGGCGACCGGGGACAGCGTGGCGCCGAAGTCGATTTCCTGCTTCCGGGCCTCTGGTGAGGAGTACATGGGGGTCTCCACGCCCGTAGCTGCCCATTCGATGAGCCGCGCCAGGGCCCGGGCGTTGTACCCGACATGCGCCACGACGTGTCGGCGGGTCCAGCCGGGAAGGCGCGTGCCGCCGTCGAGCTCTGCGTCGCTGAGTTCGTTGAGCTTTCGGGCGAAGAATGCGGTACCCCGCCGCGCCTGCAGGAGGTCCTCCTGCAGGCGCGGATCGGTGGTGAGGTCGTGGCGCGCGACCATCAGGCTTCCTTGACCACGCGGTTGTTCAGCTGGCCCAGGCCCTCGATGGTGGTAACCAGGAGTTGGCCTTCCTGCAGGTACCGTTTGGGGTCCTGCGCGTGGCCAACGCCGCCGGGCGTGCCGGTGGCAATCACGTCCCCGGGATTGAGGGTGATGATCGTGGAGATGTAGGAGACCAGGAACTCCGGGGTGAACACGAGGTCGCCCGTGGGCGTGGACTGCTGGATTTCGCCGTCCACGGCCGAGGTCATGAGCGGGCCGGCGGTGAATTCGTCCTGGGTGACCAAGGCCGGGCCGAACGGCGTGGAGTTCTCCCACGTCTTGCCCTGCAGCCACTGGATGGTGCGGAACTGGTAGTCGCGCATGGAGATGTCGTTGAGCACCGCGTACCCGGCGATGTGCTCTTTCGCGTCGGCCTCGGCGATGCGGCGGCCCTGCTTGCCGATGATCACTGCGAGTTCGGCTTCCCAGTCCACGGTGTCCGATTCCTGCGGCAGCGGCAGGTCGTCGTTCGGGCCGATCAGCGATTCCTGGTACTTCGCGAACAAGGTGGGGAACTCCGGGATCTCCCGGCCCATCTCCTTGATGTGGTTGCGGTAGTTGTGGCCGACGCAGATAATCTTCCCCGGGTAAGGCACGACGGCGGCGAGGTCGGCGCCGTCGGCTGCATGGGTTGCGCCGTTGGCCGCCTTCGCCGTGGCTTCCCACGCGGGATCGCGCAGCAGGGCGCCGACGTCGGCGAACCCCGGAATTTCGGTGAGGGTGTCGCCGTCCTGGCGGACGGCGCGGGTGCCTTCAGAAGTGCGGAGGGTGAGGAGTCTCATTACTTGCGTCCTTCGGTGTAGCTGCGGTTGAAGTTCAGGCGTTCGAAAATGGGGGCGTCGCTGAAGCGGAAAAGATCGAATTCTGTCTCCGCGGTTAGGGACCATTCCTGCCAGGACGGCACAACGAACAGATCGCCCTTGGCCAATTGTTTGGTTTCACCGTTCAGGATCACGGTTCCGGTGCCCTCGAAGACCTGCCACACACTGGAGCCGACTTCGTGGAGAGGCTCGGTGGAGGCCCCGGCCCGCAGTCGGTGGAACTCGGCCCGGATGGTGGGCATCACGTCCCCGCCGGTGGTCGGGTTGGTGTAGCGGATCGCGGCGTGGCCCTGGGACACGGTGGCCGGGTGGCCCTCGTCTTCCAGGAGCAACTGCTCGCGAAGGGCAGCATCCGTGTGCTCCCAGCGGTAGGCAGCAATCGGGGAATTGACGGTGTCCTGCAACCCGGAGAGCGGTCGCAGGCCCGGGTGGGCCCAGAGCCGCTCGGAGCGTGAGATGTCCGGGGTGGCTTCGTCGGTGACGCGTTCGGTACCGAACTCGAAGAACCCGGCGTCCGCGTAGTGCACGAACGGGATGTCCAGCCCATCGATCCAGGCCATCGGCTGGTCAGTGTCGTTGTGGTGCCCGTGGAAGTTCCAGCCGGGGGTGAGCAGGAAGTCACCGCGGCGCATGGCCACAGGGTCACCGTTCACCACTGTCCAGACGCCCTCGCCCTCCACCACGAAACGGAAAGCGTTCTGCGAATGGCGGTGCTCCGGCGCGGTTTCGTGGGCGCCCAAGTACTGGATCGCAGCCCACAAGGTAGGTGTGGCGTACGGTGTGCCGGCCAGGCCCGGGTTGGCCAGGGCGATGGCGCGGCGTTCCCCACCCCGACCCACCGGAACCAAATCTCCGGCACGGGCGGCCAGTGGATACAGATCATTCCAACGCCACACATGCGGGATGGCCTTCGGGGTGGGAACCATCGGCATCAGGTCACCGATCTCGGTCCACAAGGGGATCAAATTCTCCGCGTCGAAGTCCTTGTAGAGCTGATCCAGCTGGGCCTGCTCCTCCGGAGTGGGCGCGGGCAATTGATGGCCTGCGGCCTCGTGCGCGGCGGCGATTGATTCATGGGTCGTGTTCTCGGCGCTGATGGACACGAAGGCCTCCTCGATAGGGTCCGAACGGAATGTGGCGTAGTTCGACACTAGGGAGGGCCGCCTAGTGATCCCATAAAATTCTGTAGAACAGAATCTCCTGCCGGGATTAGTCAGGCAGACTCGGCCGGGTTGGCCGCGATCTCGATCTCCACCTGACGGCAGGTTTCCCGCAGGTTGGCGACCAAGCCGGCGTCGAACACCTTGCGAAACCGGGTGGAGGGGGTGGCGACTGTCAGGGCCCCCACCACCGCCCCGGCCCTGTTGTGCAATGCCATGCCCAGGGCGCTGACGCCTTCTTCCGTCCCTTCGAAGTTGGCCGCGAAGCCGTTGCGGACCTCATTGTCTACGGCACCGTGCAGTCCTCGCTGATCGCCGACACTACCTGGGGACTCACCAAGGCCACGGCAGGAACCATCGGTTCCATGGCCTTCCTGGGCATGATGATCGGTGCCATCTTCGCGGGTCGAATGGCCGATTCGTGGGGACGGCGAAAGACCATCCTCGGATGCGCCACGGTTTTCTCGGTCTTCACCATCCTCTGCGCGTTCGCCCCGAACGCCGCGGTTTTCGGTGGTCTCCGCCTGCTCGCGGGCATCGGCCTGGGCGGTCTGGTGCCGTCTGCCAACGCGCTGGTAGCCGAGTTGGTTCCTGCGAAGTGGCGCTCCACCGCGGCCACCCTCATGATGTCCGGAGTTCCCCTTGGCGGCTCTATCGCAGCCCTGGTGGGCATTCCGATGATTCCGGCCTTCGGCTGGCCATCCATGTTCCTCGTGGCTGTGCTTGCTTTGGTGATCGTCGTTCCGCTGGGTATCAAGTACATTCCCGAAACCCTCGCGCCGACGAACTCCAAGGCCGCCGGCAAAGAAGCGATCGGTTTCTCGTCGCTCCTGCGCGCCCCCTACCTGGGCGTCAGCGTACTGTTTGCCGTCGCCACCATTGCCACACTCTTCGCCTGGTACGGCCTGGGTACCTGGCTGCCGAACCTCATGCAGATCGCCGGCTACAACCTCGGTTCTGCACTCACCTTCGCCCTTGCGTTGAACCTCGGCGCGGTTGCCGGTTCGGTCATTACGGCATGGGCGGGAACACGCTTTGGACCGATTCCGACGGCGGTCGCAGCGGCCGCCGTCGCCGCCGTCGGGCTGTTGGTCCTGTTGGCGGGACCGCCGGTGACGGTGGTCTACCTCGCCCTGGTGCTGGCCGGCGTCGGGACCCATGGGACGCAGTGCCTGATCATCGCCGCCGTGGCAAGCCATTACCCGGACCATCTGCGTGGTACCGCCCTGGGTTGGGCGCTCGGCACCGGCCGGATCGGTGCAGTGGTTGCCCCGCAGGTGGGCGGCCTCCTCCTGGCAGCCGGGCTGGGCGTCGGCTCCAACTTCCTCACGTTCGCCGGCGCCGCAGCCGCAGCCGCAATCCTGCTGGCCGCCGTCGGATTCACCATCAAAGCAAAGCAAGGAGCAACACATGACTGAGCACGCCAATTCCACCGATGTCCTGGTAGTCGGAGGCGGCATGGCAGGGCTTGCGGGGGCACTGGCCCTGCGCGAAAACGGAGCCAACGTGACCCTCGTGGAACGTGCGCCGGAATTCGGGGAAGTGGGCGCGGGCCTCCAGATGGCTCCGAACGCCTCCCGGGTTCTCCAGCGCTGGGGACTCCTTGAGAAGGCCCTGGAAATCGGGGTACAGCCAAAGCACTTGGTGTTCCGGGATGCCGTGACCGGGGAAGAATTGACCCGGCAGAGCCTCAAGGGTGAGTTCGAGGAGCGCTACGGCGCACCGTATGTAGTGATCCACCGCAGCGACCTGCACCGCGTGCTGCTTGAAGGATGCGAAGCTGCCGGCGTGAAACTGGTCAACGACGTCCTGGTGGAACGCGTCGACACCGTGGGCGGCAGGGCAATCGCCCGTACAGCCTCCGGTCAGGACTATGAAGCTGACGTGGTGATCGGTGCCGATGGGCTCAAATCAACGCTTCGCCCGCAGGTGGCACAGGACCAGCCTGTGTCCTCCGCCTACGTCGCCTACCGCGGCACCGTTCCCATCACGGCGGAGACTCCCGCTGCCGACCTTGAGGACGTTGTGGTCTACCTCGGCCCGGACTGCCACCTGGTCCAGTACCCGCTCCGCAAGGGCGAATTGCTCAACACGGTGGCAGTGTTCAAGTCACCGTCCTTCGAGCGCGGCGAAGAGCA
Organism: Paenarthrobacter sp. NPDC090520; assembly: GCF_044769205.1. Taxonomy (NCBI): domain Bacteria; kingdom Bacillati; phylum Actinomycetota; class Actinomycetes; order Micrococcales; family Micrococcaceae; genus Paenarthrobacter; species Paenarthrobacter sp. NPDC090520. The sequence continues at coordinate 278,489 of NZ_JBIVXM010000003.1, read as the reverse complement.
ATACGGCGGAGTGGACGAACTGCAGGCGGCCTACAAAGACTGTGTTCCGGCGGTACAGGCCGCGCTGGCCAACCTCGGTACCAGCATCCGTTGGCCGATGTATGACCGCGACCCGATCGAAAACTGGGTCGCCGGGCGCATGGTCCTGATGGGCGACGCTGCCCACCCCATGCTTCAGTACCTCGCGCAGGGTGCCTGCCAGGCGCTCGAAGACGCGGCGGTGCTGCAGGACGTCAGCGCCGGCACGGTCTTCAGAGAGGACGGCATCAACCCGACCGGCTGGGACGAGGCCATCCGGACTTTCAATGCCGCCCGGACAGAACGCACGGCCCGCGTCCAGCGCACGGCCCGTGTCTGGGGTGAGTCCTGGCATGTCGCCGGTGTGGCACGGACGCTCCGGAACCTCCTCTTCAAGAGTCGGAAGGACAACGACTTCCAGTACAACGATTGGCTCTACGGCCAGACGGGCGAGGGTCGGCCGGCGGCTGAGGCACCGGGGACCCAGTTGGCCAGCCGGGCTTCTGTTTGAGCTCCGGCAAATTCCTTGGACAAACATACCCACCTTCGCGCCGAGGTGGGCTATCTTGACAGGTATGCGGCCCGAACCGTAATTCCTTGGGGGATCCGGATTCACCGGTTGCGTGGTTAATGTTCTGCAGCACGTTTGCACTTGTTCCGTATCGATGAAAGGAAATGCCTTGGCTGTTTCTGTTGAATTGGGCAAAGCACTCGATAAAGCCTACGAAAATGCCAGCCTGGACGAGGTCCTGGCCGCTCCGCCGTCAGCGTTGGCCGGATTGACGGACAAGCATGATGAATTGCTTGCCGGTCTGGGCATCAAGACGGTGCGCGATCTGGGAAGCAACAAGTATTTTGCCACTGCCGGCGTCTTGGTTGCACTGGCCGGAAAAGCCGATTGATCCACTAAAGCGGGCGGGCGGCGTTGGGTGATTCCCGGCGTCGTCCGCTTTTTAGGCATATAAGGCGGCCAACAAAGCAATAACGGCTTCGCGTTCCGGCGGCGGGTCGCTCCGCAGCCATGCCGCGTACACCGGAACCATGGGAGCATCGCGAACGGGGCGGTACGTGACGCCCCGGCGGCGGTATTGGTGCGCGGTTGATGCAGCCGTGATGCCCCGCGCGGCTCCGCTGCCTATCTCGGTCAGCCAATCGTCAATGTCGTTGATGGGGATCACGCCCTGGGGCCGCCCCTGCTCCGGCCAAAGGTCCAGCGTGGTGCTGCCGGTCCGCAGGTCCATCGCCACCGGCATCGCGGCAATCTGCGCCAACGTCACGGAACGCCGCGAGGCCAAGGGATCGTCCGCGGACATGGCACAGTAGCGCTTCTCCTCACCGATCAGGACATGCTCGACGGCGGCGCCTTGGGGGAGGCGGCGAAGGATCGCGAAGTCTGTGGTTCCGTCCAGCAGGCCTCCGCTGGGTGTGTTGGACCGGACCAGGTGCAGTTCCGTGTGCGGGAAGCGGCTCTTCCATTGCCGTTGGAACTCCGTGGTGTGCTCGCCGAGTGCCGACCAGGCGTAGCCAATGCGGACCTGGCCGGTTCCGGCGCGGGCATCGCGTTCAAGGTCAGCCATCAGTGCGACGATCCGCCGTGCCTTGGCGACGGCCCGCTCGCCCGCAGGTGTGAGCGCAGCGCTGCGCGTGGTCCGTTGCACGAGCTTCACGCCCAAAGCGCCTTCCAGGGCTGCGATGTTCCGCGAGACCGCGGCCTGGGATATCCGCAGCTCGATGGCGGCGTCCGTGAAGGTGCCCTCGTCCACCACCGCGAGCAGGCAGCGCAGTTGCCGCAAGTCCACGTCCATGCGGCCTATTCTATTCATGCGTTCAGCGTATAAATAGCGTCATTCATGCATTTAGTGGATGGACGCCACAAGCGCAGAATCTCCTCATGAACCAGACCCCTGCCGCTTCAGGAAAAGCCGGTGGCGCCGCTACCCTCGTGGCCAGCGCACTCTCCAACCAGCTCGGAGCAGCGAGTGGTTCGCTGGCCTTTCCGGTGCTGGGACCCGTAGGCGTTGTGGCCGTTCGGCAGCTCGTTGCCGCGGCCGTCCTCCTTCCCGTCGTGCGGCCGCGGCTGCGGGACCTGCGGTGGCATCAGTGGTGGCCTGTTCTGTTGCTGGCCGTGTCCTTCGGAACCATGAACCTTGGCCTGTATGCCGCCATCCAGCGGATCGGCCTGGGCCTCGCCGTGACCTTGGAGTTCCTTGGGCCGCTGGCGGTGGCATTGATCAGCTCCGGACGCCAGGCCGGCTCCCATCGGAAGGGCAACGTCCTGTGCGCCGTGGCTGCGGCCGGCGGGGTAGTGGCCATCACCCGGCCCGAAGCCTCTACCGATTTCGCAGGGATTGCCCTGGGCCTCATGGCAGCGTGCAGTTGGGCCGCCTACATTCTCCTGAACCGCGTGGTCGGCCAAAGAATCCAGGGTGTCCAAGGGACTGCGGCGGCCACGGGGGTGTCCGCCACGCTCTTCCTGCCGGTTGCCGTCGTGGTTTTCCTGAGCAGGCCCATGGACGGTCTTGCCGTCCTGTGTGCCGTGGGCGCTGGGATCCTGGCCTCGGTGCTGCCGTACGTGGCGGACCTGATTGCCCTGCGGCGGGTCCCTGCCAGTCTGTTCGGCATCCTGATGAGCATCAACCCGGTGTTCGCCGCCATCATCGGCGCGCTCGTGCTGCACCAGGACCTGGCCGCGCTGCAGTGGGCCGGGATAGGCCTGATCGTTGCCGCCAATGCGGGCGTGCTGCTCCTGGGTCGGCGCTGAGTCAGCCCCGGGCCGGCACGTCCCCCGACGAGCCCCGGACCTGCAACTGCGACGGTACTTGGTGCAACCTTGCCGGGAGGTCCGGGGCGGTGAGCCGTTCCAGGATGAACTTCCCGGCTTCCACGCCCACGGCAAGGTTTCCGTTGTCCACGGAGGTCAGCGAGAGGTGGCGGATCTTGGCCAGGTAGGTGTTGTCGTAACCCACCAAAGACAGGTCCTGGGGTACGGACAGGCCAAGATCGTCGGCGGCGGACAGGGCGCCGATGCAGGCGATGTCGTTGTACGCGAAGATCGCGGTGGGCCTCTTCGCGGAAGAGAGCAGCCGGCCCGCCGCCGCATAGGCGCTCTCCTCGCTCACGCCACCGGCGACCACTACGGGCTCCAGCCCGGAACCGCGCATGGTTCGCTCAAAGGACAGTCGCCGCAGCTTGCCCACTTCGCCCGGGCCCTGCAAGTGTGCGATGCGCTCATGGCCCAGGGAGATGAGGTGTTCGGTGGCCTGCCGTGCGCCGGCGTCGTCGTCGTTGACCACAATGTCGACGCCGGGAAGGTGCGGTTCGCGGGTGCCGGCCAGGACCACCGGGATGCTCTCCGCAGCCCTTTCAATGGCAGCCGATTCCACCGTGGTTCCGACCACCACCAGTCCGTCGATCCGCTGCTCCAAGAGGGTCTCCACCGAGCTGCGCCCCACGCGGTTGTCCGTGTAGGAATCGGCGAGGACCGGCGAAACACCCGCCGAGTGAAGGGACGCAGTGAGCCCTTCAAGCAGTTCGACGAACCACGGGTTCCGGATGTCGTTGAGCATCACGCCGATGGTCCCGCTGCGCGGTCCGGACAAGCGTTGCGCCAGTCTGTTGGGCCGGTAGCCCAGTTGCTCCATGGCGTCCAGGACGGCACGACGGCGGGGCTCACTGACGTTGGCAGAGCCCTGGAGGACCAGGGAGACCAAGGATTTTGAGACTCCGGCGGTACTCGCTACGTCGCGGATGGTGGGCTTGGCGGCCATGCAGTGCCTCCTGTCGTGTGTCGTCCGGGTTCAAGCTTAGGGGCTTGACGGCTGTGACCTCCCACAGTCATTATGGACCGGTCCAAGTAAATTCCAAAGAGTCAATGAGGATCTTTCATGAGTGCACCGAATTCGCGGCAACTGGTCGCTGGGATGGTTGGCGGTGGGCCGGGCGCCGACATCGGCAAGACCCACCGCTACGCCATGCGGTTGGACGGTCACTACGATCTCCAAGCCGGAATCTTCGGTCGGGATCCACGTACGTCCAGCGACATTGCGGCCCACCTCGGCGTGCCCGGGGAACGCAATTACGGCAGCGTCGAACAGATGGCCGCCGCCGAGGCGCAACGCGAAGGTGGGGTGGACCTCGTGGTGGTCGCAACTCCCAATGACAGCCACTTCGAGATCGCCCGGGCCTTCCTGGAAAAGGGCATCTCCGTGGTGTGCGAGAAGCCGCTGACCCAGGATTCCGCCACCGCGGCGGAACTGGTCCGCATCGCCGAAGAGAACGACGCAATCCTCGCTGTCCCGCACTGCTATTCCGCCTACGCGATGGTGCGCCAGGCCGCCCGCATGGTACGCAACGGCGAGCTGGGCGCCATCCGGTTTGTCGACGTCGAACATGCCTCCGGCTGGGCCGCGACGCCTCTGGAGGACACAGGCCACAAGCAGGCGAAGTGGCGCACCAACCCGGACATCGCCGGTTTCCCGAGCGTCGTGGGCGACCTCGGCACCCACGCTTTCCACCTGCTCCGCTACATCACGGGGCTCGAGGCGCAGCGCCTGTCCGGCCGGCTCCAGGCGTTCGTCCCGGGGAGGCGGGTTTTCGACAACGCCACCGTGGAACTGGAGCTGACCGGCAACGTCCCGGCGCGCCTTTGGGCGAGCATGGCCGCCACCGGCCACAACCACGGACTCCGCATCCGCATCTTCGGCGAAAAGGGCAGCCTCGAATGGCAGCATGAGGATCCGCACCACCTCACAGTCCAGGACCTGGCCGGCGCCACCACCATCCTCACGCATGGGCTCGGCACCCTGCACGACGACGCGTCCCGGCTCACGCGCGTCGGCCTGGGCCACCCGGAGGGCTTCCTTGAGGCCTTCGCCAACTTCTACTCGGACCTCGCCGAAGTCCTCCGCGCCCGCCGCGACTCTTCGCCGCTCCCGGAGCGGGACCTGTCCTTCCCTACGGGGATCGACGGCCTGATCGGCGTCCAGTTCGTCGAGGCCGTCGCGGCCTCGCACCACGACGATTCCGCATGGAAAGTCCCCGCATCCGCCCTACAGAAAGCAGCAGTCTGACATGCCCCGTTTCGCCCTCCTGGGAGCCGGCTTCATCGGTTCCGTCCACGCAGCAAACCTCGCCGCGCATCCCGGCATCGACTTCCGCTTGGTCTATGACGTGGACCAGCAGCGCGCGCAGTCCCTCGCCGCCGCCCACGGCGCCACCGCCGCGACCTCGATCGAGGACGTGTTCAACCCCGGGGAAATCGACGCAGTCTTCATCGCGTCCTCCACCGATACGCACGCCGAACACCTTCGGCGGGCTGCCGCCGTCGGAATTGCCGCCCTGTGCGAGAAGCCGATCGACCTGGATCTGGACCGCGCCCGCGAGACTGCTGCCTTCGCGCAGGAAGCCGGCGTCCCGGTGATGGTGGACTTCAACCGACGCTTCGACCGCGACTACGCCGAACTCAAGCGCGTGGTGGACTCGGGTGGGATCGGCACCGTGGAGCTCATCCAGCTCACCTCCCGTGGGCCGTCCATGCCGCCACTGTCCTACGTGGCGGTTTCCGGTGGCCAGATGCGGGACCAGACCGTTCACTTCTTCGACCTCGCACGCTGGCTTTCCGGTCTCGATCCCGTGGAAGTTTTCGCTGCCGGCTCGGCTTTGGCGGAGCCCGGGATTGTGGAGTACGACGACGTCGACACCTCCGCGGTCACGTTGCGGCTCCCCGGTGGGGCGTTGGTCCAGATCGATTCCGTGCGCCGCACAGGATACGGCTACGACGAACGCATCGAGATCATGGGCTCCGAGGGAATGGTGGAAGCCCGCCGCCACCGCAACGGAGCCGTGTCCCGCTACTCCGGCACATCCGTGGTGGACGACGGGCTGCACCCGGGTTGGTTCGAGCGGGTGCAGCCGACGTACGCGGCAGCGCTTGCGGCCTTCGTTGCGTCCCTCGACGGCGGCACGGCCCCAACCCCTTCCTTGGAAGACGGCCTGAAAGCCCAAGCCATCGCCGAGGCCGCCGTCCTCTCCCTTCGCTCCGGTCGCATGGAACCCATCAAGTACTGAACCCAACTAAGTCGCATTAGTGCGCGTTTTGACGGTTCAAAACGCGCACAACTGCGACTCAGTTGGGGGAGAAGGCGGCGCGGAAGGCGGCCAGGGCTGCGTCGCCCGCTTCGATGCCCTGGCCGCCGATGGCGCCCGCTTCCATCCCGATCACACCCGTGTACCCGGCCTCGCGGAGTGCCCTGGCTATGGCCGGGTAGTTGATCTCGCCCGTGCCGGGCTCGAAGCGTCCGGGAACATCTGCCACTTGGATTTCGCCGGTGAACGGCTGGGATGCCCGGACCAGCTCGATCAGGTTCCCCTCGCCGATTTGGGCATGGTACAGATCCAGCATCATCTTCACCTTGGGGTGGTCCACGGCCTGGACCAGCGCCAAGGTGTCCTTGGCCCGGGCGAGCGGGATGCCGGGATGGTCGAGGATGGTGTTGAGGTTCTCCAGGGCGAACGTGATGCCGTGCTGTTCGCCCAGCTCACCGAGCTTCTCCAGCGTGCGCAGTCCTGTCAGCCACATCTCTCCCGTGGAGCGGTGCGTTGGCCGGACAGCGCGGCCGCCCTCACCCAGTTCAGCGGGGTGCACCACCATCCGTTCCACACCCAGTTCCAATGCCGTTGGAATGAGCTTCTCCGCGGAGGCCAAGACCTCGTGGGCGTTGGTGGGGTCGATGACGCTCCCGCCAAAGTAGCCGCTCATCGAAGAGAACCGGGCTCCCGTGCCAGCGAGGGCCGTGATGTCCTGGCCCCGGGTGTCCCACAGTTCCACCTCGAAGCCTTGGTCATGGATCCGGCGGACGCGATCAATGAGCGGCAGCTCACCGTAGACCATCTCGGCGCAGACAGCCAGGCGGAAGCTCATGCCCCGGCTCCCTGCAGGACGCGGGCCGCCTCTGCAGCCTGGAGCTCCGCGATGTCCGAGACCTCAACCGGCAGCCCGGTCTGCGCGGACTTGAACGCAGCCAGGGCAATGGCCAACGCATTGCGCGCATCCACCCCACCCGGCGCTGCGACCGAGGAAGCCGCCACGGCGGCAGGGGAGGCGCCCGCCGTCGTACGTCCTCCCGCGTAACCGCGGCGCGCGGCGACATCGTCCGCGAAGTGCACCAGTTCGTCGGTGTAGGCATCGTGGAACAGGTGGATATTGAGGCGCGAGGTGTCCGAGGCGATGCCGGCGGCGGTGTAGCTGGTGGCATTCGTGGCTTGCGGCGTGCCGGCAGTGACCATGCCCGCGGAGCCGAACACTTCGCCGCGGACGTCGTAGCCGTAAAGCGCGTTGAAGTTCGCTTCCGCCACCGCGATGGCGCCGTTGCTGTACGTGACCGTCACGGCGGCGGTGTCCAGCAGGCCGCCGGCCTTCGCCTCGGGTGCCACCAGGGCATCGGCGACGGCATGGACCCTGACCGGAACGGCGCCCGGGTTCAACCAGTTCAGTGTGTCGAAGTCGTGGATGAGGGTTTCCAGGAAGATGGTGCCGGGCGCGATCCGTTCGGGGTTGCTGAGGCCTGTTTCCGTGCCTGGATCGCGGGTGAGGGAGCGGAGCAGTTGCGGAACGCCCACGGCGCCGTCGTCGATAAGCTTCCGGGCTGCCGCGAAATCGCTTGAGTAGCGCCGGTTGAACCCGAAGCGAAGTACGACGCCGGCACTCGCCGCTGCGTCGATGGCGGCGTCAAGTTCCTCGATGGTCCGTCCGCCGGGCTTTTCGCAGAAGATGTCCTTCCCCGAGCGGGCGGCGGCAGCGATGAGGTCCGAATGGAAGCGCATGGGCGAGGCGATGAGGACGGCGTCCACGTCCGGATCAGCCAGGACATCGGCTGTGTCTGTGCTGATCTTTGTGACGCCCAGCGTCGTGGCAAGTTCCTGGACGGCCGGAAGGACGGGGTCGGCAATGGCCTCCAGCCGGGCATTCGGGATGCGCCGGGCAATGGATTCTCCGTGGAATCTTCCGATCCATCCGGCGCCGATCAGGGCGATGCGAACGGGCCGGTCTTCCGCGACCGGGTGCTGGAGGTACGTCATTGATGGCTCCTCGTCGATGGTGACTAGATCGTTCTAGTTTCCACCATGGTGACACGGCGCCGGAAGGGTTGTCTAGATCGTTCTAGTAGGTTTCTTGGATCGTCGCTCTTCGGGTATCGATGCTTGCCCCAGGGCAACGTGCAGCACGGGGGCAAGGAGCAGGAGGAGCAGCATGCACACTCCAGCCCCCACGCCGGTCAGAACCACCGACCCTGCCATCAAGAGAAATCGGACGTCCAAACCTTCAAAGAACTCCACAACGCACTCCTGAATCCCTGGTTTCCACTGAGGGATGAGTGCGCCGGGAGCGTCGAACGTGTCGGCGATTCAGCTACTGCTTAGAGGTAATCTCCGGCGCGCTCGCGGGCGATTTCAAGGAGGGTGGACTGGAAGGCGACCTCCGCGGGCGCATAAACCTTGTCCTGGCGCTGGGCCAGCAGAATGCGGCGGAGGGGTGCAGCATCGCCGATGCTGATGACTTTCACCTCGGGATGCAGCAGGGCAACCGCTGTTTTAGGCGCAAGTGCCACACCCATGCCCACACTGACCATGGCCTGGGCCTCTTGGTAGTCGTTGGCCAGAAAGCCGATGGAAGGCTCGAACCCCGCATTGTGTGCCGCACGTTGGAGCACCTCAACCACGGGATGCGCTTCGGCCCTGACGATCCAGGATTCCTTCTTCAACTCCTCCATCCGGATCTCTTCGCGGTCGGCCAACGGGTGGCTGCGGGAGACGAGGAGCACGGTGCTCTCCTGGAAGACTTCGGTCAAGCGGATGCTGTCGTCGTGGAACCTGTTCCACGGGTAGTCCCACAGCAGGCATATACCGGTGATGCCGGACTGGAGGTCGCTGACCAATTGGTCGAACCGTGCGCTGCGGACGGAGAGGCCAATCGCCGGGTAGCGCTTTTTGAAAGCCCGGATCACTACAGGAAGAAAGGATCCTGCGAGGGTAGGGAAGGTACCAACAGCCAAGGAGCCCCGGTTGAGGCCAGCAATCTGGTCGAGGTCGGACTGGGCGGCCTTCATTTGGCCGACGATCTTCCGTGCATGGGCTGCCAGCACCTGACCGGCTTCGGTGGGCACCACGCCACGGGAGCGGCGGTTCAGCAGGGGCTGCCCCACCTCCTGTTCGAGCTTGCGCAATTGCTGTGAGACGGCGGACGGCGTATACATCATCAGGTCCGCCGCCGACGTGATGGATCCCTGCTCCACCACCTCGACCAGGAGTGCGAGTCGCCGGATATCGAAAAGACCCTGGTACTCATCGTTAAGCAACGCTTTACCCTTCCCCACAGATGGTTAATTCCATGCATTCTCACGCTGAATATAGGCACTCTTGATCCCTATCCGCCACCTCGCGGAGCATTTCATGGGCCGCATCGTTGACCTACCGCAATGAGTGAAGCATCTCTACATCCCCCCGCACTTATCCAACATTGTCTTCATTTGTGAGCTGGCTCATTCTCGAAGTATCCCCTTCAACTCCGGGGCGTCGAAGAGCAAGGAAATGACCATGAAGATCGAAGCGGAATGGATGCGCGGTGGCACCAGCAAGTGCTGGGTGTTCGAATCAGCGGATCTGGCGGAGACCCAAACCAGCGTGGACGTCCTGCTCCCGCGGCTCTTTGGCAGCCCCGACCACCGGCAGATCGACGGAGTCGGCGGGGCAACGTCTACAACCAGCAAGGCGATGATCCTCCATCGGCCACTGGACGGCGACGTGGATGTCGAGTTCACCTTCGCCCAGGTGGGCATCGAAGAAGCAGCCGTGGATTGGGGCAGCAACTGTGGCAACTGCTCGGCAGTGGTTGGCCTCTACGCGATCGAAAAGGGTTGGGTCAGCGCCCGTGACGATGTCACCCGGATCGTGACGCGCAATACCAACACCGGCCAGATCATCATCCAGCAGGTCGCCACACCGGCCGGAGCCTTGCCCACCATGCCCGAGGCCCGGATGCCCGGTGTGCCGTTCCCGGGTTACCAGGTGGGATTGGGCTTCCAGGACCCTGCGGGCAAAACGACCGGCAGGCTCCTGCCCACCGGCTCCGCCCGTGACGTGGTGCTTGCCGGCGAAACACGCTGGGACGTTTCCATGGTGGACGCGGGTGCTCCGGTGGTGATTCTCCGGGCACAGGATCTTGGCCTCGAACCCGAGCACTACGACACGTGGTTCGGTGGCGTTGAACTCCAACTGCAGACCCTGGAGCGAATCCGCCGCCAGGCAGCCGTTCTTATGGGCCTCGCAGCCACGCCGGGGGAAGCCGCCCGCGCCGTTCCCAAAGTGGCGATAGTTGCTCCTCCATCCATCAACGACCCCGACGCCGATGCCAGCGTCATGATGCTCTCCATGGGCAAGCCCCACCCGGCACTGGCCATTACGGGAAGCATCGCGTTGACACTCGCCGCACGAACCCCCGGCACCGTCATGAACGAATTCATGGGCGCTGCCGTGCACCCCAGGCTCCGGTTGCGCACACCGGCCGGAGTCATCGAAACCTGGAGCGAGGAACGGGACGGATCCCAGCTCGTCGGCGTGGACCGCACAGCCCGCACCATCGCTTCCACCACCATCCACCTCCCTGAGGCCATCGACACCATGGTCGATGCCTCACTCGCCGGCGCTACTCGATGAAGAGAGAGCATCATGACAACTAAGACTCCAGAAAAGACTGCCCCCAGCACCGTCAGTGAACACCAGTCCGCACCACCCAAGCGACGCCGTCGTATCCTTCTGGTGACGGCAGTTGCCATCACCGTGCTGGGCCTTGCGGCCCTCCTGCTTGGCGGTGTCATGGGCAATCCCTCGGCTGCCTCGGGATCGGAGCCGACCATGACCGCCACCCAGATCATTCCCCTGGTCATCCTGGTGGTGATGTTCGTTGTGGCAACCAAGTGGCCGCTGAACATCGGCGTGATGGGCCTGGTGGCCTCGTTCGGCGTGGGTTACTTCGTCCTGGGCATGACGGATAAGCAAATCCTCGAAGAGTTCCCGGCCAGTATTGTCCTGACGATCATCGGCGTCACCTACTTCTTCAGCATGGCCCAGCGAAACGGCTCGATCGACATCATTGTGCAAAGCTGCGTGCGGATGGTCAGGGGCAAGACGATGCTCCTGCCGTGGGTCTTCTTCCTCATGGCTGCCGCCCTGACCGCCCTCGGTACCTTCAGCCCGGCCGCGGTTGCCCTCCTGGCTCCGGCAGCCTTGGGCCTGGCTTACGAATCCAGGATCCACCCGGTCCTCATGGGTGCCTTCGTGATCAACGGAGCCCATGCCGGCGGTTTTTCCCCTCTGTCCGTAGCCGGCGTCCTCGTCCACGACATCGCCCACAAGAACGATTTCCCCATTGACCAAGGCGCCCTGTTCCTGGCCAGCTTCGCCCTGAACTTCATCCTGTCGGCGCTGACCATCGTGTTGTTCGCCCTCCTTGGCAAGCTCCGCGACAAGAACTCCAATGAATACGCCGAGCTCGACACCCCGCCCGCGGGCCGTGCCAGTGGACAGCAAATCCTCACGCTGGTCCTGATCCTGGCGATCCTGGTATGCACCCTTGGCTTCCACATGCCGATTGGCTTCGTTGCACTGTCCGCCGGGCTTCTCCTGGCATTCGTCAACATCAAGGAACACAAGACCTTCATTGGCGGCATCTCCTGGTCCACCGTCCTGCTCGTGGCAGGCATGATCACGTACGTCTCCCTGCTCCAGCACGTGGGCGTGATTGACACCCTCGCGGAGATGGCGCTGGCGCTCGGTGCGCCCCTGCTGATCGCCTTGGTCCTTTGCTACGTCATTGGCGTCGGTTCCGCCTTTGCGTCTTCCACCGCGCTGCTCACAGCGTTCATTCCCATGGCAGGTCCGCTGCTCGCCACCAGCTCGCTCAGTGCTTCCGGAACCGTAGCTGCCTTGGCCATCGCCGCGACCGTGGTGGACGTTTCGCCGTTCTCTACCGATGGCGCCCTGGTGGTTGCCAATGCACGCGACTCAGACAGGCAGCGTGTCTACAAGCAGCTCATGATGTACGCAGGAGGAGTGGTCCTGGTGGCCCCCGCACTGGCCTGGGCGCTGCTGGTACCCACCGGCATCATGTAGCAGGCAGAGACCGCCGGACCCGAGTCCGGCAAGCGCAAAGGGAAACTGCACTCCATCGCAACAGGAGACCCGAAAGACGGGCGCAGGAACAACCCGAACGCTGGCAAGGGCGGGGCAGCTCAGAAGAGGTGCCCCGCCCTTGGCGTGCTGCGGCAAAGGCAAACGCGCGCACCTAGGCGCGCAGCCGCCGTCGGAATTCCCTGGGCGTTTGGCCCGTGTCGCGCAGGAAGTGCCGGTTGAAGTTGGAGAGGTTGGTGAAGCCAACCTCGTAGCAGATATCCGATACTGCTTTGTCAGTCCGCTCCAGGAGCCGGCGGGCGTGGGCGAGCCGCAGCTTCCTGACCAGGTCGCTGAAGTTCTGCCCGGTTGCCCGCTTGAAGTACTTGGAGAAGGCGGGCTCACCCATGCCCACCAAGGCGGCGGCTTCGCCCATGGAGAGGGGGCCGGCATGATGCGCGAAAACGTACTCCAGGACGATTTCCACCACGGCGGCGGCCTTGCCGTCGAGTTGCGGTTGAAACCACTCCGACGCGAGATGGCGCCGTTCACCCGCAGGAGCCGCACTGAGGATGCCGAACAGGTCCACCAGGTGCTGCAGGCGTCGCAGGCCCGTGGATGTTCCCATCGCCTCGATGGCCCGGGCCGCATCAACGGCCGCAGCTCCCAGGAACTCGATCCCGCGGGCGGACTCCTCCAGCAAGGGCTTGATCTGCGCCAATTCAGGCACCACGAGTGACGCCTGGGCAACCCACGCGCCCTCGAACTGGATCACGGCGTCGCGGTTCATCTGGACCTGGCCGGCTTCCAGGTCGCTCACCCAGTCGTGGGGGAGGCCCGGTCCGACCAGCACCACATTGCCGGGCTCGAACGTGCCCACATAGTCGCCCACGATGAACTTGCCGGGACCCGCCCTCGTCAGGTGTATCTCGTACTCGGGGTGGTAATTCCAACGCGCCAATGGGCTCGGGCAATCATGCTGGTGCCAGCGCACGGAGTGGTGCGGGTCTGCGGGCACCACTTCGCGCACCGCTTGCCGTCCCACCAGACTGCCGGCGAGCAGCGCGGGCATCCGAGCGGACATGGCAATCCTTCCGGTCCGTGGCAAATAAGTATCAGTATGGCGTACTTCCGGCGCTAGTTGTCCCCGCCCCGGCTGCCTAGCCTTGAGGAAAATCCAACGCGCCAAAGGAACTCCCGAAATGACAAGTGCACTGACGCCCTTGCTGGAACATCCCCACATGCCTGCCACCATGCGTGCCGCGATCCTGCAGCGCCAGGGAGCGATGAGCCAGGCGACACTCCCCGTACCGCAGCTGCAGCCGGACCAGGTCCTGGTCCAGGTGGCCGCTGTGGGCGTCTGCGGCAGCGACGTCCACTATTTCGAGCACGGCCGGATCGGTGATTTCGTGGTGGAGCATCCGCTGATCCTCGGCCACGAACTGTCTGGGCGGATTGCCGCCGTCGGAACCGCTGTGGATCCCGTCCGCATCGGTGAGAGGGTCGCCGTCGAGCCCCAACGGCCATGCCGGAGCTGCACGCTGTGCAAGGCCGGCAGGTACAACCTGTGCCCCGATATGGAGTTCTACGCCACCCCGCCGGTGGACGGTGCGTTCGCCGAGTACGTCGCCATCCAAAGCGACTTCGCGTACGCCATCCCGGACTCGGTGAGCGACGACGCCGCGGCCTTGATCGAGCCGCTGTCCGTGGGTTTGTGGGCCTGCCAGCGCGCGGAGGTCAGGCCGGGCAGCAGGGTCCTGATCGCGGGTGCCGGGCCTATCGGCATCATCGCAGCGCAGGCGGCGCGGGCGTTCGGGGCCACCGAAATCCACATCACGGACGTCGCGGAGGATCGCCTGGCCTTCGCCTTGGAGCATGGTGCCACCCACGCCCTGAACGCAAAGACGGACAGCGTGGAAGGGCTCGACGTCGATGCCTTCATTGACGCTTCCGGCGCACCTGCCGCTGTCCGTGCCGGGATCAAGGCAGTGGGACCCGCGGGCCGTGTCATCCTGGTGGGTCTTGGCGCCGACGACGTGGAACTTCCCGTGTCGCATATCCAGAACCGGGAGATCTGGCTGTCCGGCGTGTTCCGGTACACCAATACGTGGCCCCTGGCGATCCAGCTCCTTGCTGACGGCAAGGTGGACCTGGACATCCTTGTTACCGGGAAATTCGGGCTCGTTGAAGCCGAGGCGGCACTGCGCGCAGGCAAGGAAGCGGGGCAGCTCAAGGCCATGGTCTACCCGGGCCGCTGACCGTAATCCGCTGCCGAAAACTTTTTTCGAAACCACCCGTCACGTTTCAGGAGGGGTCTGCACATATCCAGTGCCTATGTCGTTGCATCGCAATCTGTGTTGTCGCCCTTTTCGACGCAGTTCCGCGGGCAACGTTGCGTTAGCAGTGATGGATGTGGCGGGTTCTGGGGCCCGCCCGGGGCGCCGTCACTGCGGATAACCGGGCTAAGTGCGGTCGGTCGTCTGAGTCGCGACCGGCCGCACGTTCAAAGTCCGCAAGGGGCTGTCTTGGATCGTTCTATAGACTGGCTCCGGCGGAGGAGGGACATGGCAGGCAAACGCCCCACACTGATGGACGTCGCTGAAGCGGCCGGGGTTTCCCGCGCGCTCGTGTCCATCGTGATGCGCGATGCTCCCGGTGCGTCAGAGGCCACCCGGCTCAAGGTCCAGGAAGCCGCCCGGCACCTCGGATACCGCCCGGACAGCCGTGCCAGGCTCCTTCGCAGCAGCCGGACCAGGCTCCTGGGCATCAGCTTCTCCACGGCGCACGCCTTCCATGCCGAAATCGTGGACGCGGCCTACGCCGGCGCCACCGAACGCGGTTATGACATTGCCCTCAGCGCTGTGGCCAACGGCCGCCCGGAACAACGGGCCGTCGAATCACTCCTTGACCTCGGCTGCGAGGCCCTGATCCTGATTTCGCCGTTGCTCGGAGAGGCCGAACTGGCGGGCTATGCCGCGCGGGTGCCCGTGGTCAGCCTGCTCCGGGACGATGTTGGCGAGGCCTTGGATTCCGTCAGCAGCGACGATTTCGAGGGAATCCGTATCGCGATCGAACACCTCACCTCGCTGGGACACGAACGGATAGTCCACGTCGACGGCGGCAGTACCGTATCCGGTCCGCAGCGCCGCGAGGCTTTCCGCGCAGAAATGCTCAGGCGGGGTCTGGAGCCCCGGACCGTGGCCGGTGGACCCACGGAAGAGGACGGGCTGCGCGCAGGGCATGAGCTCCGTGCGGACCCGCCCACGGCCATCATCGCCTTCAACGACCGCTGCGCACTCGGCGTACTCGAAAGCCTCAGGGCCGCCGGACTCTGCGTTCCGGAGGACGTCTCGGTCCTCGGCTATGACGACAGTCAGTTCGCGCGGCTCAGCTACGTCCAGTTGTCGTCGATCAGCCAGGACGCGCCGCTCTTGGCGCGTGCCGCCGTCGAACGCGCCATTGACCGCCTGGAAAGCCCGACGCCGGCGGCGCACCAGGTGCGGACCCCGCACCTGGTGGTTCGCAGCACCACCGGCCCAGCTCGGGCGTAGGCCAGCCGCGGAGTCCGGGGGCGCACCCGTTCCCGCCGATCGCGCCCGTGGCCCCGCTCGCCAGTGCGGGGCGCACCCGTTTACGCCGATCGCCCCCGTGGTCCTGCCCGCCAGTCCGGGGGCGCGCCCGTTTCCGCCGTTCGCGCCCATTCTTGCGGGTGCGTGGAGCGGCTATGGGTGCGATGGACGTTCCCTGGGGGTGCGCAGGGCGGGTGCGGGTGCGTGGAGCGGCTATGGGTGCGATGGATGTTCCCTGGGGGTGCGGGTGCGTGGGGGGCGCACCCGTTCACGCCGATCGCGCCCGTGGTCCCGCTCGCCAATCCGGGGGCGCACCCGTTCCCGCCGATCGCGCCCGTGGTCCCGCTCGCCAATCCGGGGGCGCACCCGTTCCCGCCGATCGCGCCCATTCTTGCGGGTGCGTGGAGCGGCTATGGGTGCGATGGGTGTTCCGTGTGGGTGCGCAGGGCGGGTGCGGGTGCATGGGGCGGGAACGGTCGCGGAGAGTGTGCCGTGGGGTTGGTAGGGCGGGTGCGGGTGCGTAGGAAGCGCCCCTACACCGCGTCCGGCTGGCTGTCCGGCGATTCGGCCGAGACCGTGTCCGAGGTCAGCGGATGGGCGATCTCGTCGCTGGTCATGCGGGCTGCGAAGAGCGCCAGGAATGCCATGAGCGGGCAAACCAAACCGCCCACGAAGAAGATCAGCCAGATCGGCACCACCTCGGCAACCGGACCGGCCAAGGCCATGGACACGGGCATCAAAGCCAGCGAGACGAAGAAATCCAGGCTGGAAATCCGGCCCAGCAGATGCGGTGGTACGCGTCGCTGCAACAGCGTCCCCCAGATGACCACGCCGATCCCCTCGGTCACGCCGAACACCACCATCGCCGCGCCCAACCACCAGAACTCGGTAATGAAGCCAATCGCAGCAACGGGAAGGCTTCCCAGTCCCCACGTCACTACCATCACCGTCAAATAGCGCCGTGGCAGGGGGAACGAAGCCGTGGTCAGCGAAGCGACAGCGCTGCCAACGCCCATGATGGCCAGCAGGAACCCGAACATCCTCGAGTCGCCACCCAACTGGTCCCGGACCACGAACGGCAACAGCACCTCGATGGGACCGATCAGGAACAGCACGGACAGGCACGCCCAAATGAGTGTCCACAACAGCCACGGGGTTCGCAGGGTGTAGGTGAACCCTTCTTTGAGATCGAAGAAGAAGGATGACTCGGTGGGGCCCTCAGCCGGGGCCACCCCGCGGGCGTCCAAGGTTTGCCGGCTCAGGAAATTAAGGATGCCGAACGCCAGGAAGTGGCACACGGCAACCCCGGCCACGGCAAACGCGGGCGACAAAGATGCCACAATGATGCCGGCCAGGGCTGGGCCAGCTGCCTGCTGGAGGATGGGCCGGACGGTCCCTTCCATCCCGTTCGCCGCCAACAGGTCCTCGGCGGGCAGTATTCGGGGCAGGATGGCCGAATAGGCAGGAAAGAAGAACGCCTGGCCAACGCCCAGCACGAAGGCTCCCAAAGCCAGGTGCCACAACTGCAGGACGTTGAGCATGGCCAACAGGGAGACTGTGGCGATGACGGCGAGGTTGGCACCCTCCACCGCGATGATCAGCAGGCGCTGCGGAAAACGGTCGGCCGCGATCCCGCCCAACAGCACAAAGGCCACCAGGCCGATGCTCGCTGCCGTTGCCACCAAGGACAGTTCCAGCGGACCTCCACCAAGGTGGATCACCTCGTAGACCATGGCGACGGCCCACATGCCGGAGCCGAAAATCGAGATGGACAACGCGGAAATCAGCACACGGAATTCCCGGTGTGCGAAAGGACGCAGCGCCCTCAGAGCCACCATCACTCCAGCCTAGACCTGGGAAAGCCGGCGGGGGAGGGGCGCCCGCGCAGGCGCGGGAGGGGTGTCAGTTATGAAGCGCCCGACGGCGGGGCGTCGCCGTCGTCAATATCCGGACCTTCGGCAGGATCCTGGCTGTGGAGACCGACGTCGTGCGCCACCCACCCGTCCGTCTCGCCTTCGGCCGGGGCGTCTGTATGGTGCCTGAT
The DNA here is from genome assembly GCF_044769205.1 of Paenarthrobacter sp. NPDC090520. Taxonomy (NCBI): domain Bacteria; kingdom Bacillati; phylum Actinomycetota; class Actinomycetes; order Micrococcales; family Micrococcaceae; genus Paenarthrobacter; species Paenarthrobacter sp. NPDC090520. Next base: position 260,696 of record NZ_JBIVXM010000003.1, on the reverse strand, counting down.
GACGTGCTCTGGCTTGTCGGTTGCGCTCATGACGGATACTCCCTGTCCGTGGGTGGACCTGCTTCCGTGAATGCCCTCAGTCTACGCCGGGGCCCTGTCTTGTGGCATAGGCTGTGAACATGCCGAAGCGACCCAACCCGGCGGTACGAATCGCCCAGGAAACAGCCCACAACGCAGTGTTCGACGCCCAAGGCAACACCAAGCCAGGCGTCCACAACGTGCTGCTGAAAGCCGTGGAAGTACAGCGCCCGCTGGTCCTCGCGAATCTCAAAAGGATGCAGCGAAGGCACCCCCATGCGACGCCCGACCAACTGGCCGCCAAGCTGGAACGCGACTACCTGACCGCAGTGGCAGGTGGGGGAGCCGGGGTAGGTGCCATCGCCGTCGTTCCCGGACTGGGAACCGCGGCGTCGCTGGGTCTTTCCGCCCTGGCCACCGTGGGATTCCTGGAAACCACTGCACTGTACGCGTCGTCTCTGGCCGAACTGCACGGCATCCGGCTGACCGATCCCGAACGCGCGCGCACCATGGTCATGGCCATCATGCTCGGCGAGGAAGGGACGTCGCTGCTGGGCGCGCTAAGCGGGCAATCGCTGGGTCGCGGCAAAGGCGTGACCCACGCGTGGGGACGGACGCTGACCAAGAAGATTCCGGGCAGCGGATTCGGTGTCATCCGGGACGCGATCCAACGGGCATTCCTGAAGAACCTTGTGAAGAAGCAGGGCTCGGCGTTCCTGGGTCGTGCGCTGCCCTTCGGGGTTGGCGCCGTGGTGGGCGGTGCCGGCAACCTCATGATGGGCCGGGCAGTCGTCGCCACGGCCAAGGAAGCGTTCGGCGCCCTGCCTGCAACCGTTCCCGGCGAGTTGCTGCCGACCAATGCGAAAAACCAAATCCTGGAAGGCGGTACCAGTGGACCTCAACGCTGACCTCGGAGAGTCGTTCGGCTCCTGGACCATGGGCGACGACGCGTCGATGTTCCGCATCGTCAGCAGCGCCAACGTAGCCTGCGGATTCCATGCCGGAGACCCGCTGACCATGCTGGACAGTTGCCGGGCCGCGTTCGACCTGGACGTCCGGGTGGGCGCGCATGTCGGCTACCGTGACCTCGCGGGCTTCGGCAGGCGCTCGCTGGATATGAGCTTTGATGAACTCTTCGGCGATGTCCTCTACCAACTTGGTGCGCTGGATGGGGTGGCCCACGCCGTCGGCGCTTCCGTGGATTACGTGAAGCCGCACGGTGCCCTTTACAACCGGATCGTCCACGATCCGGAGCAGGCGGAAGCAGTGGTTGCCGCTGTCCACGCTTATGATCCCGGGCTCCCCGTGCTCGGCCTGCCGGACTCCGTTTGGCTGAATCGCGCCGAAGAGTCGGGGCACCCCGTTTTCCGGGAGGCCTTTGTGGACCGGGCCTACCTTGCTGACGGGACGCTCGTGCCGCGCTCACAGGAGGGTGCCGTGTTGCACAACCCCGCCGACGTAGTGGCCCAAGCCGTGCGGATCGCCACCCGCGGCGAAGTGGTGGCCCAGGACGGAACGGTGGTCTCCGTGAAGGCCGATTCCCTCTGCATCCATGGAGATACGCCTGGCGCCGTCGAGATGGCCGCCGCCGTCCGCAACGGCCTCGAAAAGGCGGGTGTGGAGATCCAGGCGTTCGCCTAGTCTGGTGTTCGGACTGCAGCCAAAGGAGGCCCGATGAGTGCCATAGTGATGGATCCCGGCGCGTTGACCCTGGTTGTGCCTCCTGACAAGGCCTTGGACCGGGCGTCCCTCGCCTTGGCCAACGCCTTGCTGGGGAATCCCGATTCGGCTCCCGGCCTTGAAGCGCTGGTGGGTGGGCTCCGGCTGCGTTTTGTCACCGGCACGGCCATCGTCGTGACGGGCGCAGAGGGCTTGGTCAGGCTCAACGGTTCCGAGCTGGCCATGAACAAAGCCGTGCGGGTGGCTCCAGGTGCCGTGCTGGAGTTCGGACGCGCACTGTTCGGGATCCGCTACTACCTTGCCGTCCAGGGCGGGATCGAACCCCAGCCGGATGCCCTCCATACCGGCCGCACCCTTGCGTTCGGCCGCCCCCACGGACACGGCTTCCCCGCCGTGAACCAGCCCGCCCGGCGTGCCCTGGATGCGGAACGGCCCGTGGTGGCCAGGGTATCGCCCGGACCGGACGCGCAATCGTACGACGCCGGCACCTGGCTTCGGTTGACCACGGAACCGTGGACTCTCTCGCCGGAGTCGGACCGCGTGGGCGCCCGGCTGGGAGGACGGCCACTGTCCTTTGAGGGGTCTCCGGCACCCGGCACCCAACCGCTGGTGGCCGGCTCAGTCCTGCTGCCGCCGTCGGGCCTTCCCGTCATCGCCCTCGCAGACCATCCGGCGACGAGCGACTCGCCGGTGATCGCCGTGGTGCGGGACGAGGACCTGGATTCCCTGGGGCAGGCCCGGCCCGGGCAGATGGTGCATCTGCTGGGGTGAGAATGGCGGTGCGGGATTTTCTCAAAAATGGGCCTTGGTGAGAAAATCCGCTGGTCCTACCCGAAAATCAGATGCGCCACCGTGAAGATCAGCAGTCCGGCCAGGGCACCCACCACGGTGCCGTTGATCCGGATGTATTGGAGGTCCTTGCCCACTTGCAGTTCGATCTTCTGTGAGGTTTCCTCGGCGTCCCAGCGGGCAACCGTGTCCGAGATGACCCCGGCAATGTCTGAGCGGTAGGTGTTCACCAGATAACCGGCAGCATCCCCGATCCACGCGTTGACCTTCCCGGCCAGTTCGGCGTCGTTGACCAGCCGGGCGCCGAAGTCGCGCACGGCGCCCTTGAACCGTTGGCTGAGTTCGCTGTTGGGATCGTCGACGGCGGTCAGCAAGGCGTTCTTGACGGTTCCCCACGTGCGGGACGCCAGTTCGCGGACCTCGGGGTCTCCAAGGATCTGGGCCTTGATGGCCTCGGCCCGCTCGATCATGGCGGGGTCGTGCTGCAGGTCCTGGGCAAGGTCGGTCAGGTACGTGTCAATGGATTGGCGGACCTGGTGGTTGGGGTCGTTCTGCACTGCGCGGACGAACTTCAGAAGCTCCACGTACACCTTGTCGCCCACCAGCCCGTCCACGAACGTGGGCACCCAGACCGGCGAGCGGTCCGAGACGAGCCGGTTGACCGTGTTGTGGTTGGCATCCACCCAGTCCGCGGCCCGGTCCACCAGCAGGTCCACGAGCTTATGGTGGTGCCCGTCGGCGAAGATCCGCTCAGCCATGCGTCCGACGGGCGGACCCCACGGCGGGGTGAGCAGGTGCTTGCGGACCAGTCCCTCAATGACTGCCTGGACATCGTCGTCATTAAGGACGGTGAACGCACCGCGGATGAGGGCGCCGCCTTCCTTGGCCACGCGCTCCGGGCCGCCGGGGCGGGACAACCAGGTGCCGGCCTTTCGTGCGATGTCGATGCTGGCGAGCTTGTCCTGGACCACTTCCTGCGAGAGGAAGTTGCTCTCCACGAAATCGCTGAGGGATTCACCGATCTGGTCCTTGCGGCGGGGAATGATGGCGGTGTGGGGGATCTTGAGTCCCATGGGGTATTTGAACAGCGCCGTGACCGCGAACCAGTCGGCCAACGCACCCACCATGCCGCCCTCGGCCGCGGCCCGGACGTACTCGAGCCACGGATACTGCTTCTGCAGCGCAAACGCGAACAGGAAGATCACGGCCATGACCAGCAGCAGGGACAACGCCAGCCGTTTCATGCGGCGCAGCGCGGCCGCCTTCTCCAAGTCACCATCGGAAAGACCGACGACGGCGGAACGCGCTTTGGGGGTAGCCGTACCTGTGGTGGGGGCTGGTTGGGGCTGGTTGGTGACGTCTTCGGCTGGGATTTGTTCAGAGTTCACCTGCATTAGCCCAGACTAGCGCTGTGCGTGCAGGCGCGTGGGCTACCGTGGCTGCATGACCAGTGAATCCTTCGACTCCCCGCGCCCCAGGGTCTACGCGCACCGCGGTGCCAGTGCTGCCTTCGCCGAGCACACCCGTGCCGCATATTTGAAGGCCATCGCCGACGGCGCCGACGGAGTGGAGTGCGATGTCCACCTCACCCGTGACCAGCACGTGGTGTTGCTGCACGACGCCACTCTGGACCGCACCTCGAACGGCACAGGCACCGTGGCGGACAAGACCTTGGAGGAACTCCGTGCACTGGACTTCTCGTCATGGAAGGGTGCCAGGATTCCCGAGGCCTACGGTGGGATCTCGGACCAGTTCCTGACGTTGCCGGAGCTCCTGGACATCCTTCGCGGAGCCGACCGTGAGATTGGCTTGGCCATCGAGCTCAAGCACCCCAGTCCTTACCAGCTGAAGCTTGAGGAGCGGGTGCTGGATCTGTTGGCGGCTGAGGGCTGGACCCCCATGGATTCACGCGTGGACAACATCCAGGTCTCCTTCATGAGTTTCGACACGGATTCCGTGCAGCGCCTGCTGGAAGACGTACCTGCCGGGCATGTCTGCCAGTTGGTGGACAACTTCACGGTCCAGGAACTGCGCGACGAGCTGGGACTGGGCCCCATCACGGCCGGCGCCGTAGCCAACGTCTTGAAGGCAGCCCAGCAGGAAGCCGAACGCGTTTTGGACGAAGGCGAGGCGGGCATCGCTGGTCCTGGCATCGACTATGTGCGGGAACATGCCCGGAACGTGCAGCGGTGGTTGGATGCCGGGCGTATTTTCCGGGTGTGGACAGTGGACTCCGAGAAAGACGTTGCACTGTGCCAGGGCTTGGGCATCCACGAGATCACCACCAACCGGCCAGCACAGGTCCTGGCACAGTTAAGCGTGCCCAGCAGATAGACGAAACTTTGGCGGGCCTCGCGGCCGTTGTGATTGAGTGGTCTCATGTCACTTCGCTGGTCACCCAAGGCAACTCATACCCTCTCAGCCATAGGTTTGAGCGCGCTCCTGATGGCCAGCGCCATGAAGCACTTCCGGACACCCTCCTTCTACAACCCCGTTGTGCCGGAATACTTGTGCCGGAATGACGAGCCGGGCGGTGCACCGAATGGCCCCTTGGCAGTTATGTCCCGCGAGGAATGGATCGCCTCCTCCGGGTTGCTGGAGGCGGCTGCCGCCGTCGGCCTGTTGATTCCGGCTACCCGCAAGGCTGCCGCGGACGGCACCACTGCGATGTTCGCAGCATTCCTGGCCGGGCATATTGACGCGTTGCGACGTGCCTATGGTCCGTACGGCTCACAGAAGGAGCGACGGATCCACACCCTGCGCCTGCCGTTGCAGATTCCGCTGATCCTGTGGTCGTGGAGCCTGCGGAAGTGAAGCTCAGGGATTCACCGGCCTTCAAGATCGCTCTATCACTGAGCATTGCGACGGGCCTGTACGGAGTTTCTTTCGGAGCCTTGTCCGTGGCTTCGGGCTTCGATTTCTGGCAGACCATGGTGCTGAGCCTGCTGCTGTTCAGCGGCGGTTCGCAGTTCGCGTTCATCGGTTTGGTGGCCGGCGGCGGTTCCGGCGTGGCAGCGATGACGGCCAGCGCCCTGCTCGGTCTCAGGAACGGCATCTACGGCATGCAGATCAACGCGATGCTGCGTCCTGGCGGATGGAAGCGCTACGTCTCAGCGCACATCACCATCGACGAGTCCACGGCCACGGCGTCCGGCCAATCGGACGTGGACGAGCAGCGCAGGGGGTTTTGGACCGCTGGCATTGGAATATTCGTCTTGTGGAATATCTTCACCGCGATCGGAGCGCTTGCAGGCGATGCCATGGGCGATCCAAAGCAGTGGGGCCTCGATGGAGCGGCGGTTGCCGCTTTCCTCGCCCTCCTTTGGCCCCGGCTGAAGGGCCGTGAACCATGGGCGATTGCGGCTGCCTGCGCACTGGCCACCATCCTGGCCGTCCCGTTCGTCCCCTCCGGCGTTCCTATCCTGGTGGCCGCGCTGGTGGCCGGGGTCATCGGCTGGTTCAGCCACGCCCGCATGGATGAGGGCCTGGAACCGGACATCGATCCGTACCCGGAAAACAGGCAGAACCACAAAAGAGCAGATGGCCGGGCACAGCGGGAAGGCGGCATGGAATGAATCTTTGGCTGTGGATCGCCATCGCCTGTGCGCTGGCCTACCTGACCAAGCTGGTGGGCTACTTTGTCCCCGCAAAGCTGTTGAAGAGCCCGCGGATCATGCACATCGCGGGAACCATGACCATTGGCCTGCTGGCGTCGCTGACGGTGGTTAATGCCGTCGCTTCCGGTCAGGGTTTGGTGCTCGACGCCCGCATGGGCGCCTTGGTGGCTGCCGCCGTCGCGCTTTTGCTCCGGGCGCCGTTCCTGGTGGTGGTGATCTCCGGCGCGGCCGCGGCGGCCTTGCTGAGGCTGATCGGCTGGGGCTAGGCGCTCCGGGTCCTAAACAGCTTCGAAGGAAACGCCCGGAATGTCCGACTGCTCCGGCAGAGGGCGTGAAGGGCGCTCGGTGCGGATGGCGTCTTCCATCAGCGCCAGCGGACGCTTCCACGCTTCGGAGCCAGGTTCCATGGTGTCCACCGAACCGATGAGCATGGCCACGAGCCGCACCATGTCTTCGATGGTGATGTCACGGCGCAGGGAACCCTGTCCCTGTCCGCGTTCCAGCAGCGTGGCCATGGTGTCGATGAGCCCTCGGGTGATGCCCACCAGGAGCCCGCGGCGGCCGGCGACGGCGCTGAGCAGGTTGGCTTCATCGCTTGCCACGCGCATCACGGCGTCGATGAGTTTCATGAGCCCCTCGGCGGCGTCCATGCCGTCCAGGGCCTCCTGGGCCACCGGATCCGCGTGCTGGCGAAGCTCGCGGGACAGGGCGGAAAGCACCAGTTGTTCTTTGTCGGAGAAGTTACGGAAAAGGGTTGCGGGACCTACCCCGGCCGTCGCGGCAATGGTCTGCAAGGGCACTTCGGGGCCGTGTTCACGGAAACACTGACGTGCCGCGGTGATGATTTTGTCCACATTGCGTGCAGCGTCGGCCCTGAGGGGCTTGCGTTCGGAGGGCAGTTCCATGCTGCCCAGACTAGCAATGGAGCGCTGATCACCAGTGGTTACGCGGGAGTAGGCTGTTATATGACAAACCGGTACGTGAAACACTGGTTTTCATGTTGCTTGCATTCTCAGTAGCCCCTTCGGGCCAGCCCGCTTCCGCTCCCAACGATTCACCCAACGCAGACGCCTCCGTCCACGACGCCGTGGCTGCCGCGGTGAAGATCGTCAGGGAGTCCGGACTTCCCAATCAGACCGACTCCATGTTCACCACCATCGAGGGTGAATGGGACGAAGTTTTCGACGTCGTGAAACGCGCCACGGAGGCGGTGGGGCGCTATGGCAGCCGTGTTTCCCTGGTCATCAAGGCAGATATCCGCCCCGGCTACTCGGGTGAACTGACCGGCAAGGTGGAACGGCTCGAGGGCGCGCTCAAGAACCAGGAGTAGTTCCTTCCGCACGGCTGCGCCGGGTGCAAGACTGGGGCGCATGATTGAACACGTGACCGAGCCCGGCTGGGTTGAGGTGGAGCGTTACTTGACTGACGTCGTGGTGCGTCCCGATCCTGCCCACGAACGGGCTTTGACGTCCGCCGTCGAGGCGGGCATGCCGGCCATCGAAGTTGCTCCCAATGCGGGGAAGCTGCTGAAGATGCTGGTCCAGGTGTCCGGCGCCCGCCGGGTCCTTGAGATCGGTACGCTGGCGGGCTTCAGCAGTATGTGGATGGCCCAGGGGCTGCCCGACGGCGGCCGCCTGGTCACGTGCGAATACCTCCAGAAGCACGCCGACGTGGCACGCGCCAACCTCGACGCAGCCGGGGTTGGGGACAAGGTGGAAATCAAGGTGGGGGCTGCCCTGGATACGCTGCCCACGTTGGAAGCCGAAGAACCGTTCGACTTCGTCTTCATCGACGCGGACAAGGAAAACGATTCGAACTACCTCGATTGGGCCATCCGGCTGGGACATCCCGGCACGGTGATCGTGATCGACAACGTCATTTGGGACGGGTCCATCCTGGAGCCGGAACGCGACGAAGCGAACGCACCGGGCATCATCCGTGTGCTGGACATGCTGGGCCAGGATCCACGGCTGGACTCCACCGCCATCCAGACGGTGGGCAGCAAGGGTTGGGACGGCTTCGCGATCGCGCGGGTGCGCTGATGGATTTCAGCCTCCGCGCTGCAGTGGTTGATGACGCCGAAGACATGGCGGTCATGCACGTCCAGGCCTGGCGGGAGAGTTACGGCCACTTGCTGCCGCCGGAGTTTTTCGCCAAGCAGGAAGCTGCCCTGCCGGACAGGATCATGCGGTACCGGGAATATATTGCCGCGGGGCACCGGAGGATGCTGGCCCACGGGCCGGACGGGGAGCTCGTAGGCATCGCGGCGTCGGGGCCAGGCAGGGACGAGGACAGTCCCTGCGAGGTGGAACTCTTCATGCTGTACACCCTGCAATACGTCCACGGCCGGGGTGTGGGCCAGGCGCTGGTGGATGCCCTGCTCGGCAACGGGCCCGCGTACCTGTGGGTCCTTGACGACAATCCGCGGGCCCAGGCCTTCTACCGGCGCAACGGCTTCGTCCCCGACGGTATGCGGCAAGTGTGCGATCCGTCCTGGTACTCCTTGCCTGAACACAGGATGGTTCGCGGCTAGCCGCCTGCCGCCATGCGCTCCACTAGGCTGGGACCATGACTGACGCAGGACGGATCCAGTGACCAAATCCAGGAAAGGCAAGTCCGGCAGGTCCGGCAGTTTCGGCGCTCAAAGGTCGACGGCGGCAGTCATCGAGGTGCCCGAGGGTACCCGCCCCGATGGTCCGGTCGCTGGCGTGTATTACATCGACACCGGCGACTGCGAGCTCCTGCCGGATCCGGACAACGGCAATGGCTGGCTCCTGAAGATCAATGGCGTGCTGAGCTCGCATATCGACCTCGCTGATCCGTTGTTCCTCGACTTCGAGTACATGCGCTGGATCGCTGCCCTCGTGGAGTCCCGGTGGCCACGGGAAACCAAGCCCAAGCTCCGGGCCCTGCACTTGGGCGGGGGAGCGTGCTCCATGGCCAGGTATTTCAACGCCGCGTACCCCGATGCCCGCCAAGTAGTTGTGGAACTCGACGGAAAGCTGGCCGAGTATGTCCGCGGCTGGTTCGACCTTCCCAAGGCCCCACTGTTGCGGATCCGGGTGGGGGAGGCCCGCCAGGTGACAGAGCGGCTCACTCCGGACACCCGCGACCTCATCATCCGTGACGTCTTCGCCGGAGCGTTCACGCCGCGCGCCCTGACAACCCGCGAGTTCAATGCCCACGCCGACGCCGTCCTGGCGCCGGACGGGCTGTACGTGGTGAACTCCGGCGACGCCCCGGACCTGAAGAATGCCCGGGCCGACGCCGCCACCATCGCTGACACGTTCGAACACGCGCTGATCATTGCCGATCCGCCCATGCTCAAGGGCAGGCGCTACGGCAACATGATCATGGCGGGCAGCCACGTTCCTTTCGGTGACGATCCCAGCCTGGCCCGCAGGCTCCTTGGCGGCGCGGTTCCCGCGCATATTTGGAACGATGCCCAGGTCCGCGCGTTCGCGGCGGGAACCCCCGTGCGGCACGATCCCGCCGCGACGCCGGATCCCGCCGCGACGCCGGATCCCGCCGCGACGCCCGAAACGTAAACGCAGCGCTGGGCTTCCCAGCGCTGCGCTGACCTGTACTGCCCCCGAGCCCTAGGCCCGGCTCAAGGACGTGTTCCAGGCTTCCCAAAGCCGGGCGTACCTGCCGCCGTTGGCCAGCAATTCCTGGTGCGAGCCCGATTCGACGATCCGCCCCTGGTCCATGACCACCACCGTGTGGGCCGTTGCCGCTTGGGAGAGCCTGTGTGCGATCACCACCGACGTGCGCCCGGCCAGTGCGGCGTCGGCTGCCTGGTCCAACATGGTTGCCGAGCCAGTGCCCGCTTCCGCCGTGGCTTCATCGAGGACCGCGATGGGCGGATCCTTGAGCATCAGCCGCGCCAGGGCCAGTTGCTGGGCCTGTTCCGGCGTGAGTTGGTGGCCGCCGGCACCTACGAAAGTCTCCAACCCGTCGTCGAGCATTTCATGCCAGGCGGCGCCGACGTCCCGCAGGACGCGCCGCAGCTCGTCAGAAGTGGCGCCGGGCTTGGCAAGCCGAAGGTCCTCCGCGAGCGTTCCGGAGAACACATGGACTTCCTGGCTGACCATGGCGATCCGCTGGTGCAGTTCCGCCGCGGAAGCAGCGGCCGCATCCAGTCCGCCCACCAGCACCCGCCCGTCGTCGGGCTTTTCGAGTCCCATGACGACCTTGGCGAGCGTGGTTTTGCCGGCACCGGATGTCCCTACGATCGCCACCCTTTCACCTGCGGCGACCCGCAGGGACACGGCGTTCAGCGCCGGCCGCTGTCCGGGGTAGCTGAAAGTCAGGTTGTCCAGGACCACGGCGTCCGACGCCGGTCCGCCCGCCGGAGGTTCGACGGCGGTCCGCTCGGCTTCCCCGGAGGCGGTGCCCCGCGTCAGCCCGAACATCCGCCCGAGTCCGGCAGCGGCCTTTTGCAGTTCATCGAACTGTCCCAGCACCAGTCCGATCGGATCGAACAGGCGGTAGAAGTAGAGGGCTGCCGCCGTGGCCGCTCCGATGGTCACCACACCTTCGGCATGGAGCCAGAAGCCGACCACCAGCACGGCGGACAGGCCAAGGAGTTCGGCGAGGTTGAGGCGGTTGTAGAACCGGGTAAGGTACCCGATACCGCGCAGGGAGTGGCCGATGGTTTCCCGCGAAGCCGACGCCACCAAGTCCGCATGTTTGCCACCCAGGCCGAGTGCCAGGACAGACTGCGAGCCGTGGACAGTCTCAATGATCTGTTCGGTCCGGTTGGCTTCAGTGATCCGGACGGTCCGGTAAATGGGCGCAGTCCGCTTCAGGAACCAACGGAGCGTGAAGATCTGCAGCGGGGCGGCGATCAGGACGGCCACGGCGAAGCGCCAATCGATCACGCCCAGGCCCAGCAGCGTGACCACGATGGTGAACGCGGCGCTGGTGAAAGCCGGAAGCACGCCGGAAATTGCTTCACTGACGGCCTCAACGTCACCGGATACACGGGCCACGACATCCCCGATTCCTGCCTTCTCCAATTGCGCGAGCGGCTTGCGGACGGCTGCGGCGAACACCTCCTCCCGTAGTCCGGCCAAGGCTTCCTCGCAGATCCTGGCCAACAGGTTCTGCCCCAGGATGCCGAGCAGCGCACCCGCGCCACCGGCCGCCAGGAGTCCGATGGCGAGCCACAACAGGGACACCACCTCGCCGCCGCTGGCGGCGATGTTGACCATGATGCCCAGGATCGCCGGTGCGGCCAGCCCGCAGCAGGAAGCGGCCAACAATACCAGCACGGTCAGCGCCAGCCGGCCGGGCCGCTGGGCCAGCAACTTCCACATGGCCCGGCGGGTTTCACGCGGTGTCGCGATGGGCAGGATGCCTGCATTCATGGATGCGTCGGTGCTCATGAACCCACCACCGCACGGTAGCTTGCCGACGTCGCCAGCAGTTCCCGGTGGGACCCCGTCTCGGGCGGCCCGTCCGCGGTGCCCAGCACCACCCGGTGGCATGCGGCAAGCAGCGTAGGACTCGTGGTTACGAGGACCAGCGCCTTATCCGGAAAGTTCCGCAGGCCATCCGCAATGACGGCTTCGGTAGCGGTATCGACGGCGGTGGTGGGGTCATGGAGCACCAGCACCGGTTGCGGCTGATGCAGCGAACGGCCCAGCACCAAGCGCTGCCGTTGCCCGCCGGAGAGGCTTTGCCCGTGTCCGGTCAGCATGGTTTCGGTTCCTTCCGGCAGTTGCGAGACAAAATCGACGACGGCGGCAGCCGCGAAGGCGCGATCGTCCAGTTCAGCGTCGGCTACCGCGACGTTCTGCCGCACCGTGCCGCGGAACAGGACACCCTCATGGCTGTCGGCAAATACCCGCGACCGCGCGTGCGACGGATCCACGTCCGCGGCGTCAGAACCGTCTATCGTCATGAGGCCCGCGGGCGCAGGAACCCGGAAGCCGAGGATATCCACCAGCAGCCTGGCCTGCACGCCATCCGGAAGGACAACACCCACAACATCCCCCGCGGACGCGGAGAACGGGGGAAAGTGTGACCCGGGCGAAGGACGAACCTCGAGCAGGGGAGTAGCTCCACGCCGGGTTGCGCCAGCAGCCGGCGCAGCCGCAACACCCGGTGACCCAACCCCGCGCTCGGTTGCGCCAGCAACCGGCGATGCCGCAGCAACCGGCGCAGCCGCAACACCCGGCGATGCCGCAGCAACCGGCGCAGCAGCGACATCCGGTGCCACCGGCACACCCAACGCAACGCCCACTTCCGGCACCGCCTCAGCCTCACCAAGCAGCACAGCAATCCGCGCCGCCGACGCCCGCTTCCGAGCCAGTTCCACGCTCAGGAATCCTAGGGCCGCCATGGGACCCTGGACGAACTGGGCCACGCCCACCACGGCCACCAGTTGCCCCACCGTAATGCTGCCCTGCACGGCGAACCATGCGGCAAAGAACGCGATGCCCGCCAGGAAAGCCGCGGACATGGCCGTGCTCGCCCCCGTGAACGCACTCTTCGCGCGGATGGCCTTCAACGCCGATACCAACGAGCTCTGGCTCGCCGCCCGGTACCTGGCAATGGCAGCATCTTCGGCCCCCAGTCCCTTCAGCGGACGCGACCCCGTGATGAAGTCTGTGGCCAAGGCTCCGGCGCGGGCCGCCGTCGACTGTTCCGCGTCGCTGCGGTCTTCCAGCGGCTTGGTGAGCCGGTGCATGACCAACAGCATCAGGGGTGTGGCCAGCAGTACAGCCAATCCCAGGGGCACGGAAATGAGCAAGAGGGTCACTGCCGAGGTGACCACGCCCGCGGTGGACGCGAGGCCGCCGCCGATGAGCCAGGCCAATCCAGCAACCCTGTCCGCATCCGAAGAGGCAATGGCCACGATTTCACCCGGCGCACGACGAGCCGCCATTCCCCGCGGATGCAGCGTCCGTTCCACCACGAGTTGGCGGAGGTCGTGCGAGCCGTAGGAGAAGGAGCGCATGGTGGCGAGCGTTCCGATGCGCCAGGACAGGGCCAGCACGATGAACACCGCGGCCAGTGCACCGAGCCACCACAGGAGGGCGCCGCCGTCGTGCGGTGTAATCGCGTTGTCCACTACGGCGCCGATGGTGGTTGGCACCAGAGCCTCGCTGATTTGGTGCAGCGTCAGGCCTGCGCAACCAACCACCACATACTTCCAGCGGCGGTTTCCGAAGAGGGAGTAACTGAAGAGGCGGGAGGCCTTCCATGGAGTTTGCTTGTTACGCCCGGGCGGGCAGGACGGCATGGCGGTACTGGAAGGCATGCTTACCATGGTAAGGCTCACCTAACTTCAAGAAGGCCCCATGACCCGCCAAGCTCTATCGCATTCCGGACAGCCGACGGTCCGTGGTGTGTACACCGCGTACTTTGAATGCGCCACACCGGCCACGTGGACGGAACACGTGCACCCCACCCATGAACTGTTGTGGGGTGCCCGTGGCGTGCTCACGGTCGAAGCTGACGCGGCGTTCTTTGCGGTCCCTGCCACGCTGGGCCTGTGGATTCCGGCGGGAGTCCCGCACGCGGTGAAATCGACCGAAGGTACGGGCTTCTTCTGTTCGCATATAGACGCGGACGTCGCGGCGCCGCTGGACAGCCGGACTGTGGCAGTGACGGTCCCGACGGCGGCCCAGGAACTTTTGCGCCACATGCGGACTTTCGATATGGAGCCGGAGTTGCGCGAACGTTCGGAGCAGTTGGCCATAGCGCTGTTGGATGTGGTGGACGCCCGGCCCATGCTGCTGCCCATGCCCTCGGACCCCCGGTTGGAACGGATTGCGCGGGCCCTCCTGGATGATCCCGCGCTGGACCGTTCCCTTGAGGAGTGGGGTGCGGAAGTGGCCATCAGTGTCCGCAACTTGTCCCGGCTGTTCCATAAGGAGACCGGCATGACGTTTGCCCAGTGGCGGATCCACGCGCGCGTCCGCGTGGCTTTGGGTCTGTTGGCTGCCGGGTACCCCGTTTCCTCGGTCAGCCGGCGCGTGGGCTACAACAATCCGAGCGCCTTCGTGCAGGTGTTCCGGAAAGTGATGGGGCACACTCCAGGGTGGTACGTGGCCTCGCTTAAGGCCGGAAACCATCAGTCCTTGGCCGGTTCCGAATAGAAATCGCGGGTCCAATGCGGAAAGCCGTTGTTAGGGTAGGTATACCTAACTTCGACAGTCCGATGACAGCACCCTCATTGCGTCTCGACTGCCAACGGGAGACCTCCAACCTCCCCTGAGCATCAAGAGGACCACAGTGATTTCACGCCCTAGAACCATGTCCGCTGCCCTCGCGGCGCTTGCCTCGGCGGCCCTTCTGCTGAGCAGCTGCGCGAGCCCGGTGGCGAACGCCAATGACTCAGCTGCTGCGCAAACCCGCACGGTTACCAGCGAGGTCAAGGAGCTGACCATTCCGGCGGAGCCGAAGAAGGCCCTGGGCATGTACACCACGGACCTGGACATGCTTATTACGCTCGGCATTCCCTTGGCCAGCCAGCAGCCCATCCGCGACAGCGGCTACAAGGGTTTTCCGTACTTCTTCGACCAGAAGGCGCTTGAAGGGATCACCCCCTTCACCAACTACCCGGAGTTCAACTTCGAGGCCATCCTCAAGGCCCAGCCGGACGTCATCCTGAACGGCCTCGGCTACGAGAAGGACCTGGACGGCAAGCTCTCCGATATCGCCCCCACCTATACCTTCAACGGCTTTGACGGCAGCGACTGGCGCACCAAGTTCAAGACCGTCGCCGAGGCCTTCGGCAAGACCGGGCAGTACCAGGCTTGGATGGACAAGTACCAGGCCAAGGTGGATGACGTGAAGAAGCGCCTGGCCGAGGCCGGCAAGAGCGATCTGGTGATCGGCCCGGTTGACTACTACGAGGACCAAGTCTCCGTCAGTTGCTACGGAACCCCCTGCCTGGTGATCAAGGACCTGGGCTTGAAGATCTCCCCGCTGGCAGACGGCGAAGGCGCCAAACTCAGTGTCGAACAGCTTGAGCAGTTGAAGGGCATTGACGCCGTCATCACCACCGAAGTCCCCGAAAAGGACGGTGCCAACCCGGACGCGTTCGCTCCGCTGGCCAACAACAAGCTCTGGACCTCGCTGCCGTTCGTTGCCAACAAGCAGATCTTCACCTACGACCTTGAGATGATCTACGGCTCCCCAAGCGGCCAGTTTGCACTGCTGGAGAAGATCGAGAAGGCGCTCCTGCCATGATGAGCATCTACCGCGCGGAGGTGCTGGCTACCCGGGCTTTGACGCCCGGAATGGTCCGCATCACCTTCGGCGGACCCGGCCTGGCCGGGTTCGAGACCACCGGTGTGGGCGACGAGTACCTCCGCGTTTTCCTGCCGGATGCAGGTGAACACGAGGCCCGGTTGCCCATTTCCACGGGTGAATCCTGGGACTGGGAATCCGGGGTCAAGCCCTCAGCCATGCGGACCTACACGGTCAGGACCGTGGACCCGGCCGCGGGCACCGTGGACATCGACTTCGTCGTTCACGACGGCGGCGTGGCAGCAGCCTGGGCGCAGCGCGCCGAGGTGGGTGACGTCGTCGGGCTCAACTCGCCTACGGGACTGTACGAACCACCGGCAGAACTGCAGTGGCAGATCCTGCTGGCAGACGCGACGGGACTTCCCGCCGTCGCCCGCTTGCTGGAAAAGACTCCGCCGGGTGTCCGGACCCGCGTCCTGATCGAGGTGGAAGACCCCTCGCACCAACAGGACCTGGTCATCGGCGCGGGCACTGAAGTCGCTTGGATCCACGGCGGCAACGGGCACAGCCAATCGCGCTTGGACGAGGCTTTGAAAAGCATGGAACTCCCTGGCGGAACGGGCTACATCTGGGTGGCCGGGGAAGCAAAGGTACTGCGCGGGATCCGCAAGTACCTGCGCCACGAGAAGAAGCTCACCCCTGAGTCCTACAAGCTGATCGGCTACTGGACGGACAAGAGCGAGGCGTGGACGGAGCGTTGGGAGAACCTCGACGCCGAAACCCGCCGCTGGTTCGACGAACTGTGGTCCGACGAGAAGCGCGACCGCGAAGAACTCGAGGACCTGCAGGATGCCAAGTTCGAACTGCTGGGACTGTAATGACCAGCGGAACCATGGCGGGGACGGAGGCCGGGGCTGGGCGGGCGGATGCGCCGGCCTCCGCACCTGCCCCGGCCCCCGCATCCGCAGCGCCCTCCGCAACCGCACGCCAGGGCAGCGCCGGCCTTGCCACCGTCAACCGCTACCGCCTGCTCGGACTGATCGCGTCCATCGCGGCCTTGGCTTTGGCCCTTCTGCTCAGCATGGTCATCGGCTCCAAGGACGTGGACCCGGCCTCACTTTGGCCCGCGATCACGGCCTACGACGGCTCGCCGGAACATGTGATCATCCATGACCTGCGCTTTCCGCGGACCGTCGTCGGCGTGCTCGTGGGCGTTGCACTGGGACTCTCCGGAGCCCTCATCCAAGCCATGACCCGCAACCCCTTGGCGGACCCAGGCATCCTGGGCGTCAACGCGGGTGCTGGCTTCTTCGTGGTCCTCGGCGTCGCGCTGTTCGGGGTAACCAGCATCCAGGAATACATCTGGTTCTCCTTTGCCGGGGCCGTGATCGCCACCGTGATCGTCTACCTGATTGGATCCATGGGCAGGGGAGGGGCAACCCCGCTGCGTCTGACCTTGGCAGGGGTTGCCCTGGGGGCGGTCCTTGGCGGGGTCTCTTCCGGGATCACGCTCCTCCGGCCCGCCGTGTTCGACAGCATGCGCAACTGGACCGCCGGTACGCTCAGCAACCGTTCGTGGGACATCGTGGCCACCGTCGCGCCGTTCATCGTGGTGGGCACCATCATCGCCCTGGCCTTGGCGCGGCCACTCAACGCCGTGGCCATGGGTGACGACACCGCCACGTCACTCGGCGCCAACATCTTCCGCACCCGCACGTGGACCATCATCGCCGTCACCCTGCTGTGTGGCGCCGCAACTGCAGCGGCAGGTCCCATCGGCTTTGTGGGACTCATGGTCCCGCACGTGGCCCGCTGGATCGTCGGGCCGGACCAGCGCTGGATCCTGGCCTACACGCTGGTGCTGTCACCGGTCTTGCTGCTGGTGTCAGATGTCCTCGGCAGGCTGGTGCTCAGGCCCGGCGAAATGCAGGTAGGCATCATCACCGCGTTCGTCGGGGCACCAGTACTGATCTGGCTGATCCGCCGCCGGAAAGTGAGCACCCTGTGAGCACCCTTGATTTTGGCCGGCGAACACTCGCGGTCCGTCCGCTGGGTGGCCGGGTTTCGGCCCGCCTCGACGTCCGCTCGATGATTGTCACCGCCGTCCTCGTCGGCGCCGCCCTGGCGCTCGCCGTCGTCGCCCTTGGCCTGGGCGAGTTCAGTATTCCGGTGCCGGACGTGGTCTCGGCGCTGTTCGGTCGCTCCACCGGCGCCATCCACATGGTGGTAGTGGAGTGGAGGTTGCCCCGCGTCCTCCTGGCCCTGTTGTTGGGGGCGGCCATGGGGGTCAGCGGGGCCATCTTCCAATCGCTGACCCGCAACGCGCTGGGCAGCCCCGACGTCATCGGTTTCAACACCGGCGCCTACTCGGGTGCCTTGGTGGTGATCCTGTTGATGGGTGGCGGATACTACGCCGTGTCCGCGGGGGCGCTGGTGGGTGGTTTGGTGACCGCGGTCCTGGTGTACCTGTTTGCCTACAAGAAGGGCATCCAAGGCTTCCGGCTCATTATCGCGGGCATCGCGGTGAGCGCCATGCTGGCGTCAGTGAACACCTACATGATCCTCAAGGCGTCCCTCGAGCAGGCCATGTCCGCCGCTGTATGGGGTGCAGGATCGCTGAACAAGGTGTCTTGGGAGCAGGTGCTGCCGGTGGTGCTGATCTTCGCCGGGCTGCTGGCGGTGCTGGCCTTTTTTGGTCGCCGGCTGGGGCTTTTGGAGATGGGCGACGACGCCGCCCGCGCCTTGGGCGTTCGGCTGGAAGGTTCGCGGGTGGTTCTCGCGGCTGTTGGCGTGGCGTTGACGGCGATGGTCACTGCGGCTGCGGGACCCATCGCGTTTGTTTCGCTCGCTGCTCCGCAACTCGCCCGCCGGCTGACCCGCTCGGCGTCAGTGGGCTTGGTCCCCTCCGCTGCCATGGGTGCTCTTTTGCTCGTGGCCAGCGACATCGTGGCGCAGAACCTCTTCGCGCCGATTCAATTGCCGGTGGGAGTGGTGACCGTGAGCATCGGTGGCTGCTACCTCGTCTGGCTGCTGGCGCGCGAGGTGCGGCGGCAATGACTGTGAAGGAGACTGCTTTGACTGACGTGCTGGCTGCCCCGGCGGTGCCGCTCGTGTCCACGGATGCCCGGTTGCGAGCTGACGGCGTGAGCCTGGGCTATGCGGGCCGGACGGTGTCTTCCGCCTTGGATGTCCGGATTCCCGATGGCGAATTCACGGTGATCGTGGGTCCGAATGCCTGCGGAAAGTCCACATTGCTACGGGCCTTGTCGCGGCTGCTGCAGCCGACGTCCGGCACGGTCTTCCTGGACGGGAAGGACATCTCCTCCTACGGCGCCAAGGACGTGGCCCGGAGGCTGGGCCTGTTGCCGCAGACCTCCCTTGCCCCCGACGGCATCACTGTTGCGGACCTCGTGGCCCGTGGCCGCTACCCGCACCAGAAGTTGCTGCGCCAATGGTCTGAAGAGGACGAGGCCGCCGTCGTCAGCGCCTTGGAGGCGACCAACGTGACCGGGCTGTCCGGACGGCTGGTGGACGAACTCTCCGGAGGCCAGCGGCAGCGCGTCTGGGTGGCCATGGTCCTCGCGCAGCAAACGCCGTTGTTGCTGCTGGACGAGCCCACGACGTTCCTGGACATCGCCCACCAGATCGAATTGCTGGAGCTGTTCAAGCGCCTGAACGGCGAGGGCAACACTTTGGTGGCCGTGCTTCACGACCTCAACCATGCTTGCCGCTACGCCTCGCACCTGATCGCCATGAAGGATGGTGCGGTGGTGGCCGAGGGTCGGCCTGCGGACGTCATCACCGCGGAGTTGGTGGAGCACGTGTTCGGTCTGCCCTGCATGGTGATCGACGATCCCGTGAGCCACACGCCTTTGGTCATTCCGCTCTAGGCTCCCGGGAACTCCCCGGCGACCGCCTCAGCCCAGCAGCTCAGCCCGGCGGTTCTCCGTCTCCTCCCGCAAAGCATGCACGACGGCGGCTACCGCGGGGCGGCGCATCGAGTCGGGGCGGAGGACCAGCCAGTAGGGGAGCAGTTCGGCGAAGTCTTCGGGCAGCAGCCGAACCAGGTCCGGGTGGCGATCCGCCATAAAGCACGGCAGGAATCCCACCCCCGCGCCGGCCCGCGTCGCTTCCACATGGACGAACACGTTGGTTGACGTGAGCCCGTCCCGCATGCTCGGAACCAGCCTGCGGGGCGCGTCCAGGTCGTCCACCTGCAGCATGGAATCCACGAAGTACACCAACTGGTGCTGGGTCAGTTCTTCTGCGTTGGCCGGAGTTCCGTTGTCCTCGAGGTAACTGCGTGAGGCATACATCCCCAGCCGGTACTCGCCCAGTTTGATGGCTTCGGCCCGGTGTACCTGTGGCGTCCCCACCACCACTTCGATGTCCAGGCCCGAGCGTTGCTGCAATGCCCGGCGGGTTACGGTAACGATCTCCAGGCTGAGGCCCGGGTGGTCCCTCCTGATGCGCGCGGCGGCCGGTGCCGCGATATAGGCACTGAAGCCGTCGGTAGCCGTCATGCGTACGACGCCGGTAATGGGGTCGGGTGCACGGTCGCTGGGTCCCAGCGAACCCACCGCCGCTTCCACCCGCTCGGCCACCTGGACGGCGGCCGCCCCCAGCTCGGTCAGTTCCCAGCCGCCTGCCGCACGCGCAAGGGCGCGGCCACCAAGCGCCTTTTCCAGCGCGGCGATCCTGCGCGAAACGGTGGTGTGGTTCAGTCCCAAGGCTTGTGCCGCCGTCGTGAATTTACCCGACCGTGAGACGGCGAGGAGGATGAGGAGGTCGTCAGGGTTCGGGTTCATATCTGCAATTCTGCACATACGGGGTGCCTCTTTGGTTATTGAGGCACGCCGAATCTGCAGCAATACTCAGTGAAGCTATTCGTGTTGTGGATCACAACGCGCATGAAAAAGGGCATTGTCAAAGAAGACACTGAGGAGATGGATATGAGCGTAGAGCAACGCTCCACACCCGCTGCCGGAAACACCGGCAAGGGATCAGGCCTGAAGAAGATCGTCGCCGCGTCCATGGTGGGAACCGTGGTGGAGTGGTACGAGTTCTTCCTGTACGCCACGGCCGCCACATTGGTATTCGGCAAGTACTTCTTCCCGAGCACCGGTAACGAACTCGACGGAATCATCCAGGCCTTCATTACCTATGCCGTCGGCTTCATCGCCCGGCCCCTGGGCGGCATAGTGTTCGGCCAGATCGGCGACAAGCTCGGCCGCAAGCCTACGCTGCAGCTGACCATCGTGATCGTCGGCGTCTCCACGTTCCTTATGGGCTGCCTCCCCGGCTTCATGGACATTGGCTACTGGGCGCCCGCCATGTTGGTTGCCCTCCGCTTCATCCAGGGCTTCGCGCTCGGTGGTGAATGGGGTGGCGCAGTGCTGCTGGTCGCCGAGCACAGCCCCAATAAGTCGCGTGCGTTCTGGTCATCCTGGCCGCAGGCTGCCGTTCCCGTGGGTAACCTCCTGGCCACCCTGGTCCTGTTCGTCATGTCCACCACCCTGAGCAGCGAAGCCTTCCTCGGCTGGGGTTGGCGGGTCGCATTCTGGCTGTCCGCCGTGATCGTCTTCGTCGGCTACTACATCCGCACCCACGTCAGCGAAGCCCCGATCTTCCTCGAAGCCAAAGCCCAGGTGGAGGAGTCCAAGGCCATCAGCTACGGCGTGGGCGAGGTCATCCGCAAGTACCCCAAGGGCATCCTGCAGGCCATGGGCCTCCGCTTCGCCGAGAACATCATGTACTACCTGGTGGTCAGCTTTGCGATCGTCTACCTCAAGAGCGTCCACAAGTACGACACGTCCTCGCTCCTCCTGGCACTCCTGATCGCCCACGTGATCCACTTCCTGGTCATTCCGCAGGTGGGCCGCTTGGTGGATTCCTGGGGACGAAAGCCCGTGTACCTGGTGGGCGCTGTCACCGGCGCGGTATGGCCGTTCTTCGCCTTCCCCATGTTCGACACCAAGAACGCCGTGATCATTGTGCTCGCCGTGACCATCGGCCTCTGCCTGCACGCGTTCATGTACGCAGGACAGCCGGCCATCATGTCCGAACTCTTCCCCACCCGCATGCGGTATTCCGGTGTTTCGCTCGGCTCGCAGGTCACCTCGATTTTCGCCGGCTCCCTGGCACCCCTGCTGGCCACCCAGTGGCTGAAGGACACCGGTTCGTGGGTGCCGACCGCGATCTACCTCGTCGTTGCGTGCGCCATTACCGCCGTCGCCGTCGTCTCCCTGAAGGAGACCAAGGGCATCGCGCTGCAAGACGTCGACGCCGCCGACGCCGAGCGGCACGGACTGGCTACCGCTTCCGTTACTTCGAAGGGCTGATGATGGACAACTCCTTGAATGGGCGCAAAGCCCTGGTGACCGGAGGTGCCAGCGGAATCGGGGCGGCCTGTGCGCGGGCGCTCGCGGCACGTGGCGCGAAAGTAGTAGTGGCCGACGTCGACGCCTCCGGAGCCGCGGCCCTCGCCGACGAGCTGGGTGGTACCGCCTGGACCGTGGACCTGCTGGATGTGGATTCCCTCGCTGCCTTGAGCCTGGATTGCGACATCCTGATCAACAACGCCGGCATCCAGAAGGTTGCGCCCATTGAGGAGTTCGACCCCGCTGAGTTCCGGCGGATCCTGGCGTTGATGCTTGAGGCGCCGTTCCTGCTGGTTCGCGCTGCACTCCCGCACATGTACGCCAACGGCTTTGGCCGGATCATCAACGTCTCGTCGGTGCATGGGCTGCGGGCCTCGGCGTACAAGAGTGCTTATGTGTCCGCGAAGCACGGCCTTGAAGGACTCAGTAAAGTCACGGCTTTGGAGGGTGGCGAGCATGGCGTCACTTCCAACTGCATCAACCCCGGCTATGTCCGTACCCCCTTGGTGGAGCGCCAGATCGCCGACCAAGCCCGGCTCCACGGTATCCCCGAGGCCGAGGTGCTCGCCAAGGTGATGCTGACTGAGTCTGCGGTGAAGCGGTTGGTGGAGCCGTCCGAGGTGGCGTCCCTGGCGGCCTGGCTGGCCTCGGACGACGCCGGCATGGTCACCGGCGCGAGCTACACCATGGACGGCGGCTGGTCGGCGAGGTAGGACTTGCCTGCGAGGCACCCGGCGCGCCCGTTTCCGCCCGGCGCCCCCAGTAGCACGGGTGCGTCAGGCGGAAAAGGGTGCGCGAGTGCGGCCGAAGGGGTGCGGCAACCGTTGCCTGGAGGCCCTACGGTACCTTCACCACGGGAATCGACGCAGTCTCGTCCACCAACTCGGCCCGGCGAAGACCACCGCCACGCACCCACAGCTTGTAGGCCACGAACA
The DNA here is from genome assembly GCF_044769205.1 of Paenarthrobacter sp. NPDC090520. NCBI lineage: Bacteria > Bacillati > Actinomycetota > Actinomycetes > Micrococcales > Micrococcaceae > Paenarthrobacter > Paenarthrobacter sp. NPDC090520. The sequence goes on along the minus strand of NZ_JBIVXM010000003.1, from coordinate 238,070 downwards.
GCAGCACCAACCAGGTTGCACCAACATAGAGGGCCACGCGGATGTCCTCGAAGACGCCCAGGATCACGATCACCAACGCCATGAACGCCATGGTCAGGATGGACGCGAGAGGCCACAAGGGCGATCCGAACTCAGACGCAGGCAGCCCCTTGGCCTTGATCTCGCGCTTCATGGCTACGTGCGAGGCGAGGATCATCACCCAGACCCACACGGTGGCGAACGTGGCGATGGAGGCGATGACCACGAACACGTCCTCGGGAATGACGGCGTTCAGCACCACACCGACCAGGAGGATGCCACCCATCATCACCACGGTCATCCACGGAACGCCATGGCGGGAGACCTTGCCGAAGCTCTTGGGCGCATGGCCTTGCTGGGCCAGGCCAAAGAGGATGCGGCCGGCCCCAAAGATGTCGCTGTTGATGGCGGACAACGCGGCCGTGATCACCACGGCGTTCAGGATGTGCGGCGCTGCGGGAATGCCCAGGCCAGCGAAAATCTGCACGAACGGGCTGCCGTTACTGCCGATGTCGTTCCAGGGGAAGATGCTCATCAGCACGCCAAGGGTCAGCACATAGAACAGCAGGACACGGACCGGGACGGTGTTCACGGCCTGCGGGATGACCTTCTTGGGATCGGCGGCCTCGCCTGCCGTGATGCCAATCGTTTCGATCCCGCCGAACGCAAACATCACGACGGCGAACGCGGCCAAGAGGCCCTCGAAGCCGTTCGGGAACAATCCACCGTGGTTGACGAGGTTCCCCAGTCCCGGTGCCACGCCACCGCCGTCGTTCCCTGTTTGGAAGCCGAATACGACGATCGCCGCGCCGCCAATGATCATGGCGATGATAGCCACAACCTTGATGAGGGAGAACCAGAACTCAAGTTCCCCGAAGACTTTGACGCTCAGCAGGTTCATCGCGCCGAGGAAGAGGATGATCGCCAGGACCCAGATCCAGCGATCCACCTGGGGGAACCAGAAGCCCATGTAGATGCTGAAGGCCGTGACGTCGGCGATGGCCACGATGGCCATTTCGAACACGTACGTCCAACCGGTAACGAAGCCTGCGAACGGTCCCAGGTAGCGGCTGGCGTATTGTCCGAACGAGCCGGAGACCGGGTGGCGCACCGCCATTTCGCCGAGTGCCCGCATCACCATGAAGACGGCGGCGCCGCCGATGATGTAGGCCAGGAGGACGGCGGGGCCCGCCTTTTGGATGGCCGAGGCCGAACCGTAGAAGAGCCCCGTGCCGATGGCGGATCCAAGTGCCATGAAGCGGATGTGGCGGACGTTGAGGCCACGGCTGAGCGCCGATCCGGCGGACTGGAGGACTGTGTCCTTTTCGGCCAGCGTGGTGTGTTGCATGGTAAAACCTTCTCGTCTTTGGGAGGGGATCGCTAACCAGCAGACCATTTTTGGAGACCTTGTGATCGGTCTCACGGGGCATTGCTGTCTTTGATCGCAGACAATCGGGTTTTGCGGTGGCTTGGGGCGGCGACCCCCAGGGCCTTCCTATTCTCCGTGCAGCAGGCCGGCGAGGAAGGCGTCGAGTTCCTGGCCCAAGGAGGCTTCCGGCTCAAGATACAGGCCTTCCCAGGGGGCGCAGCTGACACTTCCCTGGTTGGCGTCCTGTTCCGGAGCGTGCACGGGAGCAGGCTGGCGGTAGGTGGTGGTCCGGCGGCCGAAGGCATTGGCGAGGACTCGGTGGGTGATGGAGATGGACATGGTCCCGTCCCTTCTTTCCGGTGGCGGATACGGCGATGTATCGGCCCGACGGGAGTAATTTTTGAACGTGACGTTCATTTTATGAACGTTAGTCCATTGTGTCACGCCTCACCTTTTGCGCGCAATGGTTTTAGTCGTGCAGCCAAGGGGCTTTCTGGGTTGCGGCACTCTTGACCACCTGTGGCCGGTCGCCGCGGCAGACCATGAGGCGCCCTTGGCCGTCATCCTGGATGAGCCAGAATACGCTGCGGTCTACCGCGATCATCTCGATCAGCCCGGAGGTCACGCGGCCGTCGCGGTGAAACACCTGGACGCGGTCGTTGCGGGAGAGCTTCGACCAGTTCGGGACGGGCCGGGCTGGGAAGGCGTTGCGGGTTGGGGTATGGAGGCTCATGGAGGCACCTTGGAAGAGATTGGAAAGTGTTCGTTGAATGAACGTTTCGTTCAAGGTATGCGCACATGGGTGAGTGCGTCAAGAGATTCGGACCTTGTTCAGGCGCGCGGATAGTACGACGACGGCGCGGAGCCACCGCCGGTGGGACGGCCGCCGCAGGTGCGGAACCGGCGTCGTGCCCCGGCAGGTTGCCGCTAGGACAGGGCTTTGGTGATTTCCTCAGCTGCCTTGCGCAGTTGGTCGATGGTGCCCGGCAATTGCTCAGACTTCAGCCGCTGGACCGGGCCGTTCACTGACACGATGCCCATGAGGGTTCCGTCCACCTCGCGAACCGGGTAGGCCGCCACGAAGAGGCCCTCCTCCAGTTCGTTGTCCATGATGGAGTAGCCCTGCTCGCGGATCCGTCGAAGATCCTTGACCAATCCCTCCCGGCTGGTGATGGTGTGGGAGGTATAAGACGCAAGCTTCTTGGGCAGCGCTGCGGACACTGCTTCGTCGCTTAGTTCGGAGAGCATCAATTTGCCCGTCGCGCTGGCGTGCAGCGGATAGGTCTCGCCAACGTAGAAGGATACGTTCAGGTACCTGGAAGCGGACGCTTCGGCGATGACATCGTAGGCCAGTTCGCCGCGCACCATGGCAAAGCTTACGGTCTCCTTGAGCTTGCCGGCATAGTCATCCAGGATTGGTTGGATTCGGGCCACGGCTCCGGCGTAAGGATCCGCGAGCCGGCCCAAGCGGGACATTTCCCACCCGAGCCGGTAGCGGTTGTCCACGCGGTCAACAAAGCCGGTTTGCTCCAGGCTCAAGAGGAGGCGGAACGCAGTGGGGCGCGTCATGCCAACGGCCTGGGCCAGTTCGGTCACCGTGATGCCCTGGCGGTGCCGGCCGAGTTCGGAAAGGAGGATGGTGGCCTTGATGACGGACTTGTTGGTCAGGTCCGCGGCCTCGTCCGGCGCTGATGTTCCGCCGTCGACGTCTGCCTGTTCTGCTTCCGATGCCATGCCGCTCCCGGTCTTCGTGGCCAAGGCTGGGTGCCCTCGTGCTCAATGTCCCACCCATCCTATGCCGGGGCTACGCGCGTTCGAGGGTTGTGCCTGACGGAACCGGGGTCAGCAGCATGGTGCCGGTATCCAGCCGCTCGTTGCTGTCCTGTCCAGCGGCCAGTTCCACGGCTTCCTGCCGGCTGCTGACCACGGGCACCGAGCCAAGGAGGGGATGGGCTGCCGATTCCCGCATCTTGAAGACGGCGAAGAGCGCCACTGCGGAGAAGAACATGATGTAGAAAGCCGGTGCAAACGGGTTTCCTGTGACTTCAACAAGGATCTGGCTGACCAAGGGCGTGGTGCCGCCGAAGATGGAGATGGACAGGTTGTGCGTGACGCCCACGCAGCCGTAGCGGGAAGCGGTGGGGAACAGCTCGGACATCACGGCGCCCGTGAGTGCCAGGAAGAACGCGCTGGGCACCATCACCAGGAACATTGCCAGGTAGAGGGACCACAGGGTGCCGACGTGCATGAGGGCGAACGCGGGTATCAAAAGCACCAGGTTGCCGATGGTGGCCATGGTGTAGATGGGCTTGCGGCCAATGCGGTCCGACCAGCGCGCGACGAGCGGGATGAGGACGGCCTGGAGCACCAGGACCACGACGGCGGCTACCGCGGTGTGGACGGCGGGGGAGCCCACCTCCGTCTCGATGTACGTGGGCATGTAGCTGGTGAGCATGTAGGACGAGGTTCCGTCGGCTGCGATGAGGGCTATGCCGATGAGGATTTGCGGCCAGTAGAACCGAAGGATGTTGGGCAGGTTGTGCCGCACGAAGAGCGGGTTGACGTCCTGGTTGGTGGTCTTTTCGTGGGCAACTTCGAAGGCCGGCGATTCGGGTATGCGGCTTCGGAGCGAGATTGCAAGGATGCCCAGCGGAAGGGCGAGCAGGAACGGAAGCCGCCAGCCGCCGTCGTGCATTGCCTGGGCACCCCACGCGGAGGTGGTCAGCGCCGTGGTTGCGGCCACCACGCCCGCGCCGACGGCGAAGCCCAGCATGGAGCCGGAGTTCAGGAGGGCCGTCATGAAGCCGCGGTTGCGGTCCGGGGAGAATTCGGCGATGTAGGTGGCGGCCCCGGAGTACTCGCCACCGGTGGAGAAGCCCTGCAGCATCTTGAGCAGGTAAAGGGGGATGATCACCCAGAGGCCCACCTGTCCCGCCGAAGGCAGCAGCCCGATGGTGGTGGTGGCCGCGGCCATGAGTGCCATGGTGAAGAAGAGGACCTTGCGGCGGCCGATCTTGTCCCCCAGGGGTCCCAGGATCATGCCGCCGAGAGGGCGGACCACAAAGGAGACCGCGAAGCCCAACAGGGTGACCAGCAGTCCCATGCGCTCGTCCATGCCTTCGGTGAAGACGGACGTCATGGTCACGGCCAGGTAGCCGTAGATGCCAATGTCGTACCACTCGATGAAGTTGCCCACGCCGGCGCCCACTTGCGCCTTACGCAGCTCGCGGTTGTCCACAATGATGCAGTCTTCTGCCCGTAACCGCCGGGTGGCGCCTTGAGGCGCGCCACGTTGTGCTCTGGACTGATCGAACATCGTTGTCCTTCTTTCCTTTGGAGGTACGCCACACGTCTCGCATCCACGCTTGAGCCGTGCTGGGGATCGCTGGGAACTGTGGCCGGAATCTTGCGCCCGTGCGCCGTTGGGGTGGCGGAGCGAAATCTCAAACGTTCATTCTTTGAACGACGTGATCAAAAATATGGCATGCGCCACATTTGCTGTCAAGAGTTTTCCTTTGTTGCGGGCCCCGCGGGAACCCCTTGACAGTGAGCCAAGCCACGCTCTAAATTGAACGAAGCGTTCAGCAAGTGAACGTCGCAAGTGAAGTTGCCTGCATAGCCCGGCACGAGTCCAAGGAAGCACCGCTGCCATGAATAATGCGCCTTTGAGCCTGTTCGCTTTTGATGTTTTCGCCCCTTCCCACCTGACCTCCGGGTCGTGGAGGAACGACGGCGACCAAGGGCACCGCTACACCGACCTGAAGTACTGGACGGGAATCGCCCAGATGCTTGAACGCGCCGGCTTTGACGGGATCTTCTTCGCGGACAACGTGGGCTACCACGATGTGTACCGCGGCAACGGGGACGCGGCCCTCCGGGATGCTGCCCAGATTCCCATCAATGATCCGACAGTCCTCATCAGTGGCATGGCCGCGGTCACCAAACACCTGAACTTCGGCGTCACTGTTTCGGCAACGTACGAGCCGCCCTACCTGCTGGCCCGCAAGTTCAGCAGCCTGGACCACCTCACCGGTGGTCGGGTGGGCTGGAACATCGTGACGTCCTACTCCGAGGCCGCTGCACGGAACCTGGGCAAGGAGCAGCAGCTCACCCCGGCTGAGCGCTATGACATGGCTGATGAGTACATGGAAGTGGTCTACAAGCTGTGGGAGTCTTCCTTTGAGGATGGCGCCGTGGTCAACGACGCCGAAACCGCCACGTACATCGACCCTGCCAAGGTCCACCCCATCAACCATGAGGGCAAGCATTTCCGGGTCCCGGGTTTCCACCTGTGTGAGCCTTCCCCACAGCGCACCCCCGTCCTGTTCCAGGCAGGCGCCTCATCGCGGGGCATGGAGTTCGGCGGCAAGCACGCCGAGGTGGTCTTCCTGCAGGGAACCTCGGTGGAAGGAACCCGCCGGTCCGTGGACAAACTCCGCCAGGCCGTGGCCGACGCCGGCCGCGACCCGCGCGACGTGAAGATCGTCATCCTGCTCACCGTGGTGGTTGCCCCCACCGACGAGGAAGCCCAGGCAAAGTACCGGAAGGCCGTGGACACGGCTCCGATCGATGGGATCCTGGCCCGCTTCAGCGGTTGGACCGGCATCGACATGTCCGAGTACGAGCTCGACACCCCGCTCCGCTCCGTCGGAACCAAGGCCGGGCAGTCCATGGTGGACATGTTCTCCAAGGCAGACCCGGACCGTGACTGGACGCCGCGCCAAATCGCCGAGTTCCTGGCCGTTGGCGGCACCGGTTCCACCGTCATCGGTTCGCCGGAAACCGTGGCCAAGGAACTCCGCCGCTGGCGGGACGAGGCCGACGTCGACGGCATCAACCTCAGCTACACCACCAAACCGGGCAGCTGGGAAGAATTCATCGAACTCGCCCTCCCCGAACTCCGCGCCCAAGGACTCATTGCGCCGCTCCGCGACCACGAGCGGGACGCGGTGACCTTGCGCGAGACGCTTTTCGGCCAGAAGTACACCCTCGACGGCCACCCGGCCACGGGACACCGCACCCAGCACCTCGCCCCGGCGAACTAAGCACCCACCGATATCAACGGAGATACCCATGACTGAACCCTTTGACACCGAACAGGCTGACGTCGTCGTCATCGGCGCCGGCCTGGCCGGGCTGATCACCGCCCGCGAACTGACCAACCGAGGCCACCACGTGGTGGTCCTCGAAGCCCGCGACCGGCTCGGTGGCCGGCTGTGGACCGAGCGCCGGCTCGGCCAGAACCTGGAACTCGGCGGCAACTGGCTGCACTGGACCCAGCCCCACGTCTGGGCCGAAGTCACCCGCTACGGACTCGAAGTCTCCCGCGGCCCCCGCTCGGAAGAGACGTACTGGCTGGCCGGCAACGAGGTCCGCCGCGGGAACCTGGACGACTTCATGAAGCTCATCGACCCCGGCATGACGCGCCTGCTCGAAGACACCGTGAAGTGGCTGCCCCGCCCGGATGCCCCGCTCACCGTCGAGAACCTTGCCGAAGCGGACCAGTACAACCTGCAGGAAATGCTGGACAAACTGGACCTCTCCGAGGACGAGCGCAACGCCAACGAGGCCGCCTGGGTGGGCCACTTCAACGCACCCCTTAACCAGTGCGCCTACGTCAACGCCCTCCGCTGGACCGCCGGTTCCTCCGGGCACTGGCACCTCATGCACGAGGCCTCGGCCATCTACCGCCTTAAGGACGGCAACGACGGCCTGGTCAACGCCATCGCCGAAGACACCACCGCGGACATCCGCCTGAACGCACCGGTCACCACAGTGGAACACCACCACGACGGCGGCACGGTCACCTACGGCGACGGGCAGCGCATCGAAGCGAAGAAGATCGTGGTCACCCTGCCGGTCAACGTCCTGCACAAACTCGACGTCACCCCCGCCCTGCCCGAGGGCAAGACCGCCCCGAGCCGGGAACGCACCGCCTCCCAGGGCGTGAAGGCCTGGATCCGGGTCAAGGGACCCATCAAGCCCTTCTTCGCGTACTCGGCCCAGGACAAGCCACTTTCTGTGATCCGCACCGAATTCCTCGGCGAAGACGACGCCGTGCTGGTGGGCTTCGGTGCCGACGCCAACCGGATCGACGTCACGGACATCGAGCAGGTCCAGGAAGCCATCAAAGTGTGGCGCGATGACCTGGAAGTCATCGAAGTCACCGGCCACAAATGGGGTGAAGACCCCTACGCCGAGGAAACCTGGCTGGTCCAGCGCCCCGGCCAACTCACCAAGTACCACGCAGCCCAACAGGCCTCCGAAGGCGCCCTGCACTTCGCCAGCGGCGACATCGCCAACATCTGGGCAGGCTTCTTCGACGGAGCCATCGAATCCGGCCTCCGCGTCGGACGCCAAGTACATCAAGAACTGCAAGAGGAACAGGCCTAGCCATGAGCGACATCACGCCGGCGTTCTACCGCCAAATCCTGGGCAAGCTGCCCACCGGCGTCACCGCCATCACCGGAATCAATGACGACGACGAGAAGCTCGGCCTCGTGGTGGGTACGTTCCAGTCGCTGTCCCTTGAGCCGCCGCTGGTGATGTTCTGCGTGGACAAGTCCTCGTCGAGCTGGCCCAAGCTGCGGAAGCTCCAGAAGTTCACCGCGAACATCCTCGCCGATGACCAGATCCCCATCTGCAAGTCCTTGTCCCGCAAGGGCCCTGAGAAGTTCTCGGGCCTCCCTTCCACGCCCGGTCCCCTCGGAACCCCGCACTTGGAAGGTGCCACGGCCTACATCGACTGCGTCGTCACGGCGGAGGTCTTGGTAGGAGACCACTACATGGTGGTGGGCGCCGTCACCAGCATGGAAGACGGAACAGGCGATGCCTTGCTGTTCCGTGGCGGCAAGTTTGGCCAGTACGTGCCCATCGACATCCCGGCGCCGGCCGCTGCGGCACCCGTCGCGCCGGCACCCGTCGCTCCAGCACAGGCACCCGAACTCGCAAGGAGCGCATCATGAGCCGTCGCGACACCATTTTGAAGGCCTGGAACGGCGCCTGGGGCAACGGCGACCTCGCCGCGTTCGAGCAGCTGCTCAGCCCTGGCTACGTCCGCCGCTCCAAATCCGGCAGCGAGGACTTCGCCAGCCTCCGCAAAACCATCGAAGCCATGCATGCGGCGTTCCCGGACTCGTCCACGGACATCCTGCAGATCATCGAGGACGGCACCCAGGTTGCCATCCACTGGCAGACCACGGGCACGCACACGGGCGAGTTCATGGATGTCCCCGCCACGGGCAGGAACGTCACCGTGACCGGTGCCTCTTTCCTGACGTTCGACGGCGATAAACTCGCCGAGGAATGGGTGGTGTGGGATCCCCGCGAGCTCCTCTCGGCCCTTGGCATCTGGCACCTCGGACACGGAAACTAACCCAGAAAGCTCCCCATGACTCTTCACGGACACTCCCTCATCGCCGGCGAGGCCACTCCCGGCACCAGCGGTTCGGCCTTCGGCATCAACCCTGCCACGAATGAACAGCTGGAACCGGCCTACAGCCTGATCAGCGAAAAGCAGTTGCAGGAAGCCACTGCGGCCGCCGAGGACGCCTTCGGTTCCTTCAGCGCCCTGGACCCGGAGCAGCACGCCCGGTTCCTGGACGCCATCGCGGAAAACATCGAAGCAGTCGGCGACGAACTCGTCGAACGCGCGTCCTTGGAAACCGGGCTTGGACTGGACCGTCTTCGCGGTGAACGTGCCCGTACCACCGGGCAGCTGCGGCTCTTCGCGAACGTTGTCCGCCAGGGCGACTTCCGCGGAGTCCGCATCGATCCCGCCCTTCCAGAGCGTACGCCCTTGCCCCGCGCGGACATCCGCCAGCGCCAGATCCCCCTGGGCCCGGTGGCTGTGTTCGGTGCGAGCAACTTCCCCCTCGCGTTCTCCGTGGCCGGCGGCGACACCGCCTCGGCCTTCGCCGCCGGTTGCCCGGTGATCGTGAAGGCCCACAACGCCCACCCGGGCACGGCCGAGCTCGTCGGCCAGGCCATCACCAAGGCCGTGAAGGACCTGGGCCTGCATCCGGGCGTGTTCTCCCTGGTCTACGGCTCAGGTTCGAGCATCGGGCAAGCCCTTGTTGCGGATCCTGCGATCAAGGCCGTGGGCTTCACCGGATCCCGCGCCGGCGGCACCGCCCTCATGCGCACCGCCGCGGCACGACCGGAGCCAATCCCGGTCTACGCCGAAATGTCCTCCATCAACCCGGTCTACGTCTTCCCGGGAGCCCTCGACGGCTCCGAAGAGGACATCAAAACCCTTGCCAAGCAGTACATCGGCTCTGTCACTGGCAGCTCCGGCCAGCTCTGCACCTCGCCCGGCCTGGTCTTCGTCCCGGCAGGTCAGGCAGGGGAACGCTTCGCCGCAGCCGTCACCGGAGAAATCACCCCTCTCCACGGCCAGACCATGCTGACCGGCGGAATCGCCACGGCATGGCAGCACGGCCACGACGCCCTCGAAGCAGCCCCCGACGTCGAAATCCTGGGCCGCGGCACCGACGGCCCGGGCCAGAACGCGCCCGCACCCGCCGTGTTCGGCGCGGACTTGGACGTGTTCATCAACAACCCGATCCTCCATGAGGAAGTGTTCGGTGCCGCGTCCCTCGTGGTCCTCTACAAAGGCATCGAAGACCTCATCGAAGCCACCGCCAAGCTCGAGGGCCAGCTCACCGCTTCACTCCACCTCACGGAAGCCGACTACGCCACCGCGGCACCACTGATCCCCACCCTGGAACGCAAGGTAGGCCGCATCATCATCAACGCCTGGCCCACCGGCGTCGAAGTCGGTCACGCGATGGTCCACGGCGGCCCGTTCCCGGCCACCTCGGATGCCAAGACCACGTCCGTCGGCACGCTCGCGATCGACCGCTTCCTGCGTCCCGTTGCCTACCAGAACTTCCCCGAGGAACTGCGCCCCGCGGCCCTCAAAGACGCCAACCCCTGGAACGTGAACCGCCTCGTGGATGGACAGCCCGAGCTCGCCCGCTAGCCACGGTCCAGCCAACCCCAAGCAAGCCGCCCGGCGATCGCAACCGCCGGGCGGCTTTTCCATGCTTCCAGGTTCCCCTGCGCGCGGGACCGTTCTGTGCCGTGAGAGTCTGGTATTCCGGACGCTCGCGATCAGGGAGGGCTAGGAAGTCAGGGGCAGTTCTGTGCATTCTTGAGTACGGGATACCGGACAGGCGGCGGGAAAGTTGCCTGGAAAGTCACCCTTGAGTACCCAAGCAGTGAGGCACCATGACAACCACGCCACTGGCATCCGGCAAGTCCACTTCCAAGGTTCCGGCCGCCGAAAACACCCTGCGCATCCTCAAGCTGCTGGCGTCGCGCCGCGGTCCCATGGCGGCGTCGAACATCGCCACGGCGCTCGGCCTGCCGCGCTCCAGCGTCTACCACCTGCTGGGGGTCATGGAGGCCAACGGCTTTGTGCTGCACCTGCATGAAGAACAGCGCTACGGCTTGGGAATCAGCGCCTTCGAGCTCAGCTCGGCCTACTCGCGGCAGGAGCCCCTTTCCCGTCTGGGGCGGCCCATGCTCGCCTCGTTGGTGGATGTCATCGGTGAGAGCGCGCACCTGGCCGTCCTGCACGGTCGCGACGTCCTCTACATCGTTGAGGAGCGGGCCAAGAACCGCCCCAGCCTGGTGACCGACGTCGGAGTTCGCCTGCCCAGCCACCTCACCGCGAGCGGCCGCGCCATCCTGGCAGCGCTGCCCAAATCGCAAGTCCGCGCGCTGTACCCCAATGCTGCAGCCTTCACGTCGCGGCATGAGGTGGAGTTCCCCATCATGAAGTACTCGGCGTTGTCCTCCCACCTGGACCAGGTGCGGCAGCGAGGCTACGCCACGGAAAACGGTGAAATCACGCCGGGTTTCGGCTCCATCGCCGCCGCCGTGACGGACCACGTGGGGTGGCCGACGGCGGCAGTCGCCGTGACGTTCCTGGAGGACAAAGTGCCGGCCGAGCAATGGCCGGTCCTTGCTGCCCGCATCCGCAAGGCGGCGGATGAATTGTCGGTCCGGATCCACGGGCGCCCGGCAGTCTGAGTTGCCTGCCCCCGCCCCAACTGGGTCGCATTAGTGCGCGTTTTGAGCCGTCAAAACGCGCACTAATGCGACCTACTTGGGTGACGAGGCCTGCAGCTTAGGAAGTTCCAGGAGGCTCCGGGGTCTCGCGCTCGACGAGCCTTCTGAACACTTCCAGCTCACCTTTGAAGCTGCCCTTGTAGGAGCCCGTTGCGAAGAGGCGCCCAAAGATTCCCGCAATGAATCCCCGCGTGACGAACTCCTGGTTGAGGCGCGTTCCAGCATCCTCGGGCAGGAACGTGACATCCGATTCGCCCTTGAGGATCGCGTTGCCGAAGCGCGTGCGGATATGCCGTGGCCGCTCGACAGCCAAGACTTCGGTGGGGCTGGCCATCCGCCCGAACCACACCGTGTAGCGGCTGCCGGGCTCGTCAATCGGGCCCACGCGATCCGTCACGCCGGTGACGCCGCCGATCCATTCCTTGAACCGGTCCTGGTCCGTCCAGGTGGCGAAAACACGCTCCGGTGGAGCAGCAATGAAGGTGGACACGTGGAATGTTCCCATGGCTTCAGCATGCGCCTGATTTGCCGTGAATGCGAGGGTGCGGCAGCGGTCTGTAATCCCGGACAGCACCCATCGAAAAGCCGTTCCGGGCGCCCGGGGAACAGGCTCTACTGGATACAGAAGATCTTTCACCCAGACATTTACCGAGAGATGAAGGAGCCATCATGGCACCCGCCGATTTCACTACAGGAGCCCGCCCGGTCAAGGCTGCCCGTGGCACGGAGCTCACCGCTAAGTCGTGGCAGACTGAGGCGCCGTTGCGCATGTTGATGAACAACCTGGACCCCGAGGTTGCTGAGCGTCCGGATGACCTGGTGGTGTATGGGGGTACGGGTCGTGCGGTGCGTTCGTGGGCTGCGTTTGATGCGATCACCCGGACGCTGGAGACGATGGAGAAGGACGAGACCCTGCTGGTGCAGTCGGGTAAGCCGGTGGGTGTGTTCCGCACGAATGAGTGGGCGCCGCGGGTGTTGCTGGCGAACTCGAATCTGGTGGGGGACTGGGCGACGTGGCCTGAGTTCCGCCGCTTGGAGGCTGAGGGTTTGACGATGTACGGGCAGATGACGGCCGGGTCGTGGATTTACATCGGCACGCAGGGCATCCTGCAGGGCACGTATGAGACGTTCGCCGCGGTCGGTGAGAAACTCAAGGCCGACGGACGCCACCCCGCCCCCTCGGCTGAGGGCTCCACGGAGGGCCCGTTGGCGGGGACGCTGACGTTGACCGGTGGGTGTGGTGGCATGGGCGGCGCCCAGCCCCTGGCGGTGACCCTGAACGACGGCGCGTGCCTGATCATCGATGTTGATGAGACCCGTCTGCGCCGCCGTGCGGGGAAGCGTTACCTGGATGAGGTCGAAACGGACCTGGACACCGCGATCGCCAAGGTCACCAAGGCCAAGGCCGAGCGCCGTGGCTGGTCGGTCGGGTATGTGGGTAACGCCGCCGAGGTCTTCCCCGAACTGCTTCGTCGCCACAAGGCAGGCGAGCTGACCATTGATGTGGTCACGGACCAGACCAGTGCCCATGATCCGTTGTCGTACCTGCCCGAGGGCATCACCGTGGCCGAATGGCACACCGAAGCCGCAGCGGACCCGGAAGGGTTCACGAAGAAAGCCCAGGCCTCCATGGCCCGCCACGTGCAGGCGATGGTGGAGTTCCAGGACGCCGGGGCCGAGGTCTTCGATTACGGCAACTCCATCCGCGATGAGGCCCGCAAGGGCGGGTATGACCGGGCGTTCGAGTTCCCCGGCTTCGTCCCGGCCTATATCCGTCCGCTGTTCTGCGAGGGCCTGGGCCCGTTCCGGTGGGTGGCGCTCTCCGGTGACCCGGAAGACATCCGCGTCACGGATGAGGCGATCAAGGAACTCTTCCCGGAGAACAAGCACCTGCACAAGTGGATCGATGCCGCGGCCGAGCGGGTGGAGTTCGAGGGCCTGCCGGCACGGATTTGCTGGCTCGGGTACGGCGAACGGCACCAAGCCGGGCTGTTGTTCAACAAACTCGTTGCCGAGGGCAAGGTCAAGGCCCCGATCGTGATCGGCCGTGACCACCTGGATTCGGGCTCGGTCGCGTCCCCGTACCGTGAAACCGAAGCGATGAAGGACGGCTCGGACGCGATCGCTGACTGGCCGCTCCTGAACGCCCTCACCGCCGCGTCCTCGGGTGCTACCTGGGTGTCCATCCACCACGGCGGCGGCGTCGGAATCGGCCGGTCCATCCACACCGGACAGGTCTCCGTGGCCGACGGCACCGAACTGGCCGCAGCGAAACTGACAGCGCTGCTGACCAACGACCCCGGAATGGGCGTCATCCGCCACGCCGACGCCGGCTACGACCGCGCCATCGACGTCGCCCACGAACGCGGCGTCCGCATCCCCATGAACGAAGGCAAGTAACCCCATGACCATCACCTCAAACGAACAGCTGACCGTCACCCTCGGCTCCAGCGGCGTGACCCCGGAAGACGTTGTCGCCGTCGCACGCCACGACGCCAAGGTGACCATCTCCCAGGACGCCCTGGACACGGTTGCCAAGGTTCGCGCCCACATTGACGACCTGGCCACGAGCGAGGTGCCTGCGTACGGCATCTCCACGGGCTTCGGTGCGCTGGCCAACCGCCACATTCCCAACGAACTCCGCACCCAGCTGCAGAAGTCGCTGATCCGCAGCCACGCTGCAGGCATGGGCCCGGCCGTTGAACGCGAAGTCATCCGTGGCATCATGTTCCTCCGCGCCAAGACCCTGGCATCGGGCCGCACGGGTGTCCGTCCCGTCGTCCTGCAGACCATGGTGGACGTCCTCAACGCGGGCATCACCCCGGTGGTCCGGGAGTTCGGTTCGCTGGGTTGCTCCGGCGACCTCGCTCCGCTGTCCCACTGTGCGCTGGTCCTCATGGGCGAAGGCGAAGCAACAGGGCCCGACGGCGAACTGTACGGCGTGGCGGGCAAGGCGCCTGTTGCTGAGCTGCTCGCGCAGCACGGCATCGAGCCTGTCACGCTCGCCGAGAAAGAGGGCCTGGCCCTCGTCAACGGCACCGAAGGCATGCTCGGCATGCTGCTGATGGCCATCGCCGACATCCGTCTGCTGCTCGCGACGGCGGATGTCACCGCGGCGCTCAGCGTCGAGGCCCTCCTCGGCACGGACCAGGTGTTCCTGCCCGAGCTCCACGCTGCACTGCGCCCGCACCCGGGCCAGGCTGCCAGCGCGGACAACATGCTCCGCGTGCTGTCCAACTCGCCGATCGTCGCTTCCCACCGGATCAACGACACCAAGGTCCAGGACGCCTATTCGCTGCGTTGCGCACCCCAGGTTGCCGGAGCTGTCCGCGATACCGTGGACCACGCCGCGCTGGTGGCATCCCGCGAGCTGGCCGCAGCGATCGACAACCCGGTGGTCCTCCCGGACGGCCGCGTGACCTCCAACGGCAACTTCCATGGCGCACCTGTGGCCTACGTGCTGGACTTCCTGGCCATCGCCGTTGCCGACCTGAGCTCCATCGCCGAGCGACGTACGGACCGCATGCTGGATCCTGCCCGTTCGCACGGACTCCCGGCCTTCCTCGCGGCGGATCCGGGCGTGGATTCGGGCCTCATGATCGCCCAGTACACCCAGGCCGGCCTGGTCTCGGACAACAAGCGGCTGGCCGTGCCGGCATCGGTGGACTCCATCCCGAGCTCCGCCATGCAGGAAGACCACGTGTCCATGGGCTGGCACGCTGCCCGGAAGCTGCGCAAGGCCGTCGAGAACCTGCGGCGGGTGCTCGCCGTCGAGCTTGTCACCAGCGCCCGCGCCATCGATATGCGCACGCAGCTGTCCGACGGCGAACTCACCCCGGGTCCTGCCGGCACGGCAGTGCTTGAGGTGCTTCGCGAAGTGGTCCAGGGTCCGGGCACCGACCGGTTCCTGTCGCCTGAGCTCGAAGCGGCTGACCGTTTGGTCGGCTCGGGTGCCGTTCGTGCGGCAGCCGAATCCGCCGTCGGGATTTTGGCCTGACGTCGAATAAAAGCCTCATATGAGGCGCATGTTTGTCACGTTCCGGAAATTGTTCGCAACGCAGTCTCCGGAACGTGGCAAATGTAGTAATACTTATGGTGTACGTCACGTCCACGCCAACGATGTCGTGGGCTTGACGGTCAACTGTCTTACACAAGTCAATACACAACGAACATCCACAAAGGGGTAGAAGTTCAATGAAGGCACGCGGAGCAGTCCTGTCCAGACGAAACGCTCACACGGCTACGGTGTCCGACTGGAGGCAACTCCGGGTGGGCGAATTGGTGGAAGTGGTCAAGTACGCCCACGTCATCGCAACCGGCCAGATCGAGGAAGTTTCCAGCAGCGGGAATGTGGTGTGGCTTGAACATTCGGGGCCCGGGGTCACCGAAGAGGGCAAGGAGCTTTTCATGAAGTCCGACCGCGTGACCCTCCGCCGGGCATAACAACCCAACTGAGTCGCAGTAGTGCGCGTTTAGAGCACTCAAAACGCGCACAATTGCGACCTACTTGGGGAGCTTAAACAGAAACCGGGGCCTGTCCCTTTCCGCGGGTAGTAGAGCGGAAAGGGACAGGCCCCGGTTTTTGGCTTCGCTGCCAAGAACCTGCCTTCGTGGGTGTGGTCAGGCGGCGAGGGCTTCGTGGGTCTGGCCGAAGGGAACGGATTCGTCCAGGGCCACGGTGTAGGTGCCGGGCTCGTGGCGCGTCACCAGTATGCCGCAGTTAGCTTCTGCTGCTGCGCTTTCGATCAGGGTATCCACGGCGCGATCGAGTCCGTCGTGGATCTCGCCTGCCTCGGAAAAGGACAGGCGGATTTCGCGTTCTGCCGTCATTGCAGTCATTGGGGGACCTCCTATTACGTGCCGCATGCGAGGGCGACCCATCGATTATAGAACCTCTCACCCAAAAATTTGTAAGATGACTGGCAGCTAAGTGACTTGTGTCTCACCGGCGGATCATGGCCCGGAGCAGCTTCACAGCCACGGACAGCGCGGCAATGTCCATGGGACCTGGCTTGATGGCTTCCTGGATGGTCTCCTGGATGCGCGCCAGTTGTTCGATGTTTCCCCGTTCCCAGTCCATGATCCGCTCCACGGGATCGCTGACGGTCGATGAGCGGGGAGTGTGCCGGACCACGGCCTTGGTCATGTCCGCCAGCACCAGGTACATGTCATCCCTCAAAGCCGCCCGGGCCAGGGATTCCCAATGGGTGTCCCTGGAGAGCATGGTGATGTGTTCCAGGAGGGGGATGGCGGAAATACGCTCGAACACAGCGAAATACACCTCGGCCACAGCTTCCACCGGCTCCTGGAGTTCCTCGGCGATCGCGGAGATATCCAGCAGCCCGTAGCTCACCAGGAGCTCGGAGGCCCGGATGCCAAGGCTGTGCGGCAATCCCACGGAGTCGGTGTGGGCCAGGCGCTTCAAGGAGTGGGCCAGGTTGATGCCGTGCAGGAATCCCGTGAAGTTGGCCCGCATCAACGCCATGGGACGTTCCAGCCGGGCGAAGGCATCCGCCACCGGCTTGTCCCGGAAATCATGGGTGACGTACCAGCGGACGGAGCGATCCAGCAGGCGTCGCATGTCCAGGGCCACGGCCGCTCCGTGCTCGCTCGGCGTGCTGGACGGAAGCTGGGCGATGGTCTCCATGACGGAATCGAAGTCCCAGATCTCCCGCATCACCACGAACGCCCTGGCCACGGCAGTGGCGGACACCGTGGTCTCCTCCATGGCCCGGAAGGCGAAGGAGATGCCGCCCATGTTGATCATGTCGTTGGCCACCACCGTGGCAACGATTTCGCGGCGCAACGGGTGGGTGGCAAGGTGCTCGCCGAACCGTTCTGAGACCTGCTTGGGGAAGTACGAGTGCAAGGTTTGCGAGAACCAGGGATCGTCCGCCAGGCCACCGTCCGTGAGTTCCTTGGCGAGCTCGATCTTGGCATAGGCCGCCAGGACCGCCAGCTCAGGGGTGGTCAGGCCCTTGCCCGTCAGGATCCGCGCCCTCAGTTCCTGGTTGCCCGGCAAACATTCCAACTGGCGGTCAAGGTCCGTTGCCGCTTCCAGCCAGTCCATGGTCCGTTCAAAACTGGGACTCCACTCCACTGCCAACTGCTTGTCGTTGAGGAGGAGCGTGTTCTGGTGGTCGTTGGTTTTCAAGACCAGCCGGCCCACTTCGCCCTGGAGCGAGTGCAGGAATCCGGTCCGCTCCGCCGCGGACATTCGTCCAGCGGAGATCATCCGGTCCAGGAACACCTTGATGTTGACCTCGTGGTCGGAACAGTCCACGCCGGCCGAATTGTCGATTGCGTCCGTGTTCACCAGGATTCCAGCAAGGGCTGCCTCGATCCTGCCCCGCTGGGTCACCCCGAGGTTTCCGCCCTCGGCGATGATGTGAGCCCGAAGATCCCGGGCGTCCACGCGGATGGAATCGTTGGACTTGTCCCCGACGTCCGCATGGGATTCCGTGGAGGCCTTGACGTAGGTGCCGATGCCACCGTTGTACAGGAGGTCCACCGGGGCAGCGAGGACCGCGCGCAGAAGCTCGGGCGGGCTGGCCGCCGTCGTGCTTTCCTCCATGCCCAAGGCGAGGCGGACCTGTTCGGTGACCGGAATCGATTTTTCCGATCTGGAAAACACTCCGCCGCCGGGGCTCAGTTTGGTGGGGTCGTAGTCGGCCCAGGACGACCGGGGGAGTTTGAAGAGACGTTCGCGTTCCTGGTAGGAGGCCGCCGGGTCCGGGGTGGGGTCAAGGAAGATGTGCCGATGGTCGAAGGCGGCAACCAGCTTGATGTGGTTGGACAGGAGCATGCCGTTGCCGAACACGTCGCCGCTCATATCCCCGATGCCCACCACCGTGAAGTCCTCGGCGCGGGAATCGATGGTGAGTTCGCTGAAGTGATGCCGCACGGACTCCCAGGCCCCGCGTGCGGTGATGCCCATCTGCTTGTGGTCGTAGCCCACGGAGCCGCCGGAAGCGAAGGCGTCTCCCAGCCAGAAGCCGTACTCGGCCGCCACCGAGTTGGCGAGGTCGGAGAACGCAGCCGTTCCTTTGTCCGCGGCCACCACCAGGTAGTAGTCGTCGCCGTCGTGCCGGACCACGCGAGGTGGCGCCACTACCGTGCCGTTGGGGCCGCCGTCGGGATCGGCCACCAGGTTGTCCGTGATGTCCAGGAGGCCACGGATGAAAGTCCGGTAGCTTTCCTGTCCCTCGGCGAGCCACGCCGCCCGGTCCTCAGCGGGGTCCGGGAGGAGCTTGGGGAAGAAGCCGCCCTTCGCGCCCGTGGGCACGATGACCGCGTTCTTGACGGTCTGTGCCTTCACCAGTCCCAGGATCTCCGTGCGGAAATCCTCCCGCCGGTCGGACCAGCGCAGCCCGCCGCGGGCAATCGGCCCGAAGCGGAGGTGCACGCCCTCAACACGCGGCGAGTAGACCCAGATCTCGAACTTGGGCCGGGGCGCAGGTGCGGCGGGAATGCTGGACGGGTTGAGCTTGACGCTGATGTGCGGCTTGTCCAGGTAGAAGTTGGTGCGCTGGGTGGCCTCCACCAGGCTCGCGAGTTGCCGCAGGAGCCGGTCCGCATCGAGGACCGGCACGGCGTCGATTGCTGCGGCCAACGCTGTCCGGGCTTGATGGATGGCTTGGGTCCGGTGGCTGAGCTCGCTGGTGCCTTCTTCGAAGACATCACCGTCGCCTGCAGGCGCGCCGGGGCCGGGTTCGAACAGGTCCGGCGCAAAGAGGTCCGGATTGAACTTGGCTTCGAACAACTCCAGCAGCGCATGCGTGGCCGTGACATTGGCCCGCAGAGTATCCGCAATGAAGCCATACGAGTTGGTGCTGCCCAGTTGCCGCAGGTACTTGGCATACGCGCGCAGGATCGCTACCCGGTGCCAGTCGATGCCCTCCCTGATCACCAGGGCGTCGAAGGCATCCGACTCCGCATCGCCGCGCATCGAGGCGCAAAACGAGTCAGCCAGCAGTTTAGCCGTCGGCAGCGGGTCCACACCGCGGGGATACTTCAGCCCGAGGTCGTACAGGAAAAACTGCCGGCCATCCGCGCGCTGCACATCGAAAGGCCGCTGGTCCAGGACCTTCAGCCCCAGGTTGTGGAAGAACGGCAGGATCTGCGTGAGGCTCTGCGGACGGGTCAAGTACAGGCGCACGCGGGCGTCCTCGGCCAGGATGGCGGTGCCGGGGCGCTTGTAGACGGAGACGATGGGATCCGGTTCCCGGTTTTCGATCTGGTCTCCCGCCGGAAATCCTTCGAACCTGGCGATGTCCGCAACGGCATCCTCCACCTCATAGTCGGCTTTGTAGCTCGCCGGGAACGCCCCGGCCCACTGCGCCGAGAGCCGGGTGGCTTCCTCCCGGGGATACCTTGCCTGCAGTGCCTCGTCCAGGCCCTGGGCCCAGGACCTCGTGGCGGCGAGGATGCGCTGTTCCAGGACCGTTGAATCGATGAGGACCGCTGAATCGACGACGGCGGCAGTCACCCCGTGCGGACTGGTTCCGCTTTCGCTGTGGTTGCCGCCGGGCAGCAGGATCCGGAAGAACACCCGTGCCATGGCTGACTCTCCCAGCCGCAGCTCGAACTCGATCTCTTCGGCGCCGAAGGCTTCGCGCAGCTCGCGCTCGATGTTGAGCCGGACGGCCGTGCTGTAGCGGTGGCGGGGCAGGAAGACGAGTGCCGTCATGAACCGGCCGTAGGAGTCCGGGCGAAGGAAGAGCCGGGTGCTGTGACGCTCCTGCAGGCGCAGGATTTCGCGGGCGTGCACCGCCAGTTGTTCGGCATCGATGTGGAACAGTTCATCCCGCGGATAGGCGTCCATGACGGCCACCAGTTCCTTGCCGGGATGTGATTCCGCGGGGTAGCCGAACATCCGCAGCACCTCCGACACCGTGTCCCGGATCACGGGAATCTGCCGCGCCGAGTGGGCCGAGGAGTTGGGGGAGAACAGGCCAACGAAGGTGTGCCCGCCCGGGACGCCGGGGGTTCGGACACTCATCTCGTCCAGATACGCATGGCGCAGCACTGTCGAGCGGCGGTTGGACTTGGTGAGCGTGAGGATCGGCGTCCCGGAACGTGGGTTGTCCATGGCGGTCTCCGCGGCCGGAAGGTCCTGCAGGATCCCGAGCCCCGTTCCATCCGGCCCGCGGTACCCCAGGAACACGAAGTTTCCGTCATCCAGCCAGCGCAGCAGCTCTTGGGCTTCGTCCGTTCCGGCGGCGGACTGCCTGTCCAGTTCCCGCAGCACGCTCTCCAGCTGTGCGTGCATGGCCACGGTGTCCTCGGCTGCGGTACGAACGTTGTGCACCACGGCCTCCACGCGGGAGATGAGCCGCGCGGTGGTTTCCTCATCCGCCAACCGTGGGATGTCCAGCGCCAGCCAGGCCTCGGTGAGCTGGCCGCCGTCGTGCGTTTCCGGTGGGTGTTCGACGCCGGTGGGCAGCCCCGTACGGTGCGGTCCCCGATGGAGGTCGATCAGGCGGTGGGTGGCGGGGTCGCGGTCCACCCGGAACGTGGGGTGGACCAGGAGGCGGATCGATGACGTGTCCCTGGCGATCTCGGCGGTCACCGAGGGCAGGAGATACGGGAGGTCATCCGTGACGATCGCAATGACGCTCGCATCGGCCTCGTGCAGGATGCCGATCACGGACTGCCCGGGCTCGCGGCGTTCAGCCAAGGTCCGGTGGTAGCGGGCCCGTTCCAGCAGGGTTTCGGGGGTGTAGTTGCGGACGTCGTCGTCGGCCACGTGCTCGTAGTAGTCGGTGAGAAACCCGTCCGCCGGCTCCATTGTGGGTGCCATGTCGCGCCTCCGCTGCCCTGGGGCTGCGCAAGTAGCGGCCGTACTGGTGCGGTCGGCGAAGTCCCTGCGCCTCATCCCATGATCGCTTCCAAGGGGCCGGCGGTAAAGGGATCAGGGAGGTCTTCCGGAGTGCGGCCGGTGGCCGCGGATCCTGCCCGCGGCCACCGCAAACCCGCTAGGGTTTGGTGTGCCAGAACCCCCTGACAATCTCGTACGCAAGGCGAACGAGGTTGACCATGAAGTTCAGGCGGCCCCAGTGCTCGGAGCGTTTCCGCTGACGAGGCATGGTGCACCCCCTCTCGAGGACAGGGTGCGATTGCGGCCGATGTGTTTGCACACGGCACGCAACGGGGCATACCCTTGAGGTGTGGCTTCAGGGGTATGTCCTGAATATCGCACCAAAGAGCGCTCCGCGCTGAACAAGGACCCGATTGCCGTCGGGTCTTTCGTTTTTAACGAAGCAGCCGGCTGTTGCCCGCCGTGAAGTAGTTTATCGAGAGTTGGCTACTTATTAGTTCATGCAGACGCTTATCCCCAGACGCTCGCAGCCCCTTGCCGGAAGTCCGGCAAGGGGCTGATCTGTTTGTCCCGCGGGCGCTTAGCGCTTGACGGCGTCGAGCTTGAGCATCTTGGCGATGACGTTGTCCAGTTCGGAGTCGTCGAAGATCTTCTTCCAGTCGTCCTTGATGATGGTGTCCTTGCCATACTGGATGGCGATTTCGCAGGCCTCGGAGAACGGGTTGGATCCACGGAGGGCGTTGGTGAGGGCGATCTGGACGTGGCCGAACAGCATGGCCTTGGCGGCTGCTTCGGGAACGCCGACGGTGTGGACGGTCTCGTGCAGTGCTTCGTTCAGCAGGGTGCCGATCATGCACGCCACGGTCTCCACCAGGGTGGGTTCCAGCACGGCGAGCTGGTAGACGG
This sequence comes from Paenarthrobacter sp. NPDC090520, assembly GCF_044769205.1. Lineage (NCBI taxonomy): Bacteria > Bacillati > Actinomycetota > Actinomycetes > Micrococcales > Micrococcaceae > Paenarthrobacter > Paenarthrobacter sp. NPDC090520. The sequence goes on along the minus strand of NZ_JBIVXM010000003.1, from coordinate 215,880 downwards.
TGACCCAGTGGACGTCGATCACGGGGGCGTAGATGGTGCGGATGACGGCTTCGGCGTTGTCGCGGGTTGCCGCCGGGGCGTCGTCGTCGATCGCGGCGACGACGTTCTGGGGTGCGCCTTCGCCGCCGAAGGTGTCGGCCCATTCTTCCTTGGTGGTGCGCTCCAGGAACACGGACGGGTGGCACGGGTGGGCGACGGCCTGGACCACGTCGTCGCGCTTGGCCAGCAGGCCGGCGTAGGCGGCGGCCGGGTCCAGGGTCAGGAGGATGGCGCCTGCCTTCATCTGCGGGACCACGCCTTCGGAGACGATGCCCAGGACGGTGTCCGGGACAGCGAGGATCACGACGTCGGCGCCCTTCACGGCGTCGTCGGTGGCGGTGATATCGCGGCCCTCAGCCTGGATGCGTTCCTGGCCGGCGGGGGAGTTCTCGCTGTAGAAGACGGTGTGGCCCGACTTCTGGAGGTTCCGGGAAACGCGCATCCCCATCTTGCCTCCGGCTCCGATCACGGCGACGGTCAAAGTTTCTGCAGTCATTTCACTTGCTCCTTAGGAAGTCGAGGCTTTGTTGGGTCCACTGGTTTTCGAGGCGGATGGTTTCTGCTTCGGTGTCCTGCCAGGGCAGCCAGTGTTCGACGATTTGGTTGATGTTTCTGGTTTTGGGCTGGATCTTGTCGACCATGTAGTCGTAGTCGAGGAGTCCTTCGCCGAGGGGTGCGCCGGAGTACGTGAATCCGACCCATCCCTGTTTGCGGCTGAACGCAAAGTCTTTGATGTGCATGTTCAGGACATAAGGCTCGACGGCGTCAATCACCTGCCGCGGCATCTCCAGGGCCGCGACGGTGTTGGCGGGGTCGCTGCAGATGCCCAGGTACGGGTTGTTGACGGTCTTGATGACGTCCAGGATCCGTTCGGTGGGGACTTGTTCGTAGGTTTCGATCGCGATCTTCACCCCGGCTGCCTCGAACTCCGGAAGGACCTCGGTGAAGATGTCCACGGCTTCGTCGTTGCTGGGGGTGTGGCCGGGGACGTTGAACATGGTCCGGAGCAGGTCCGAGCCCAGGATTCCGGCGGTGTGCAGGAATTTCCGGAGATGTTCTTTCTGGATGCCCTTGGTGCCGAGTTCCACGGTGATCCCGAGCCCGTCGGCTGTGGCACGGACGGCGGCGAGGTCGGCGTCGTCCATGGTCTCCAGCGGGGCGTAATCGCAGATCTGGAAGAGGTCCACGCCCAACTCGGCGGCCTTCCGGAGGGCGTCGTGGATGCTCAGCGGGTTACTGACCTGGTCCGAGAGCTGCCAGAAAAACGCGTAGCTGGAGAGCCCAATCCTGCTCATGCTGCGACCTCCTGTGTTGCCAGCCGTGCCGCGGTCTCATCCAGGATGGTCTTCAGCGCGGCGGGGTCGTGCGCGAAGCGGCCCAGGAACAAACCCGCGACGGCGGTGTCCAGTTCCGTGATCAGGCCCGGTCCGGCGCTCCCGCCGTAGATGACCCGGCTGGTTTCCTGGCCCGGCAACGTGCGCAGGTGGGCGTCGAGGCCGCGGGCCACCGCGCTGATGTACTCCGGTGTGGCCGGTTCGGGTGCGCCGATGGCCCACTGCGGCTCATAGGCCACGATGGTCCTGCCCGCCGGCCCGAGGGTGGCTGCCCGGTTGAGGGCGGCGTCGATCTCGGCGGTGCACTGGGCGATCGCCTCTTCGGGGGAGCCTGCGGTGAGTTCGCCGACGCAGAGCACGGGGGTGAGGCCGTTGCGGTACGCGGCAGCGGTTTTCAGGCCAATGACGCGGTCGTCCTCACCGAAGATCCGGCGGCGTTCGGCGTGGCCTACCTCGACGTACCGTCCACCGAGTTCGGCCACGGTCTTGCCGCCGACTTCGCCCGTGTAAGCGCCTTCGTCTTCCCAGAAGATGTCCTGCGCGCCGGTGCCCACGTGCGCGGGTCCGAGGATCCGTGCGGCTTCCGGGAGGGCGGGCAGGACCGGGAGGATGAACAGTTCGATCCCGCCGTTCTGCACCGCGGGGTGCTTCAGGGCGATGGTGGCGACGTCGCGGCAGTAGTCCACGGAGCGGGCGTGCCCGAAGTACATCTTCAGGCTCACCCCGATCACGGCTTTGGCGGCAACGGGATCAGCAGCTGGTGACACCTTCGTAGTCCTTAATCAGGGTGACCTTCTCTGCCGAGGCGGAGCTTTCGTCGAAGGTGTAGGTGAGCCATTCCTTGGCCAGCCGGCGGGCCAGTTCCAGGCCGATGACGCGCTGTCCCATGGTGAGAATCTGGGCGTTGTTGGACAGGATGGAGCGTTCCACGGAGAAGGAATCGTGCGCGGTGACGGCGCGGACACCAGGGACCTTGTTCGCGGCGATCGCCACCCCCAGTCCCGTTCCGCAGACCAGCAGGGCGCGGTCTGCTTTGCCGGCGGCGACGAGTTCGGCCGCGGCGATCGCCACCGACGGGTAGGGAGTGTGGGAGGTCGCGTCCACCCCGACGTCCGTCACGGACTCCACCAAAGGGTTCGCTTCCAGGTCAGCCTTGAGGGCCTCCTTGTACTCGAATCCGGCGTCGTCCGATCCGATGACCAGGCGCAGTGTGGCGCTCATGCGTTCTCCTTAACAGTGTTCTTAGCGGCGGTTTCACCAATGAGGGTGTTGTGGATGGCCCGGACGATCAGCGCCATGGAGATGGCTCCGGCGTCCGGGGTTCCGAGGCTCTTTTCGGCGTGCGGGCGGGCACGGCCCATGAGGGGCAGCAGGTTCGCGGTCGCTTCGGCGGACTGCTCCGCGACCGTGGCGGCAGTACCCCACGCGTCCCGGAGCGAACCGCCGTCGTTCACCGCGGCGGTGAGGGCGTCGCTGAAGGGGGACAGGACATCCACCAGGGTTTTGTCGCCCACCTTGGCTTTGCCGAAGTCCATGATGGAACGCTTCGCCTCAGCCACGCCGGCGGCCACGGCCGCGGCGTTGGGGGCCTCGGTGTCACCCACGGCGGCACCGACCGCGCGCAGGGCCATGCCCCACAACGCACCCGAGGTGCCACCGGCCTTGTCGGCCCAGGCGTCAGCGGCCAGGTTGAGCACGGTCCCGGCACCGGCACCGCGGACGACGGCGTCTGCCGCGGCAGCTGCTGCGGCGTGGATACCGCGTTCCATGCCGATGCCGTGGTCACCGTCGCCGGCGATGGCGTCGATCCTGCCCAGTTCGGCCACGTTTGCGTCGATCACGGCCTTCGCCGCGTCCAGGGCGGCGAGGATGGCCGGGGCTGCTTGACGGGACTCCTCGGTGGCGTCCGGGATCACGGCCAACTGCTCCGCGTCAAAGGCGAGTTCCTCGGCGTCGAGCGCTTGGGCGGTGACGGCTCCGCGGCGGAACGCGGGAGCATCGGCGGGGGCGAGCCAGAGTTCCTCAAGCTGGTCGTCGAGCCAGAACAGGGTCAGGGAGGTGCCGGCCATGTCGAAGCTGGTCACGAGCTCACCGACCTGCGGGTCCACGGCCACCACACCGGCATCGGCCAGGAGTTGGGCGACGCGGCGGTAGACCACAAAGAGTTCCTCGTACTTCACGGACCCGAGGCCGTTAAGAAGAGGGACCACCCGGGCACCCTCCACCGTGACACCGTCCGGTACCTCGGCCAGCAGATCCTTCACGAGCAGCTCAGCGAGCTCATCTGCGGTCGGGATGTCCGTTTCGCCGATGCCGGGTTCGCCGTGGATACCCATGCCTACCGCCATGCGCCCCTCGGGAACGGAGAAGAGCGGCTCGGGAGCGCCGGGCAGGGTGCAGCCGGTGAACGCGACACCAAAAGAGCGGGTCCGGTCATTGGCGCGTTCGGCGATCTCCACCACCGAGTCCATGGAGTGGCCTGCCTCTGCGGCGGCTGCGGCGACCTTGAACACGGTCAGGTCACCGGCGATACCGCGGCGCTTGTGCTTCTCCGCCACCGGGGCCGAGGAAATATCGTCCGTGACGGCGATGCTGCGGCAATCGATGCCCTCGGCGCGGAGCCTGTCCTGGGCCTGGGTGAAGTGCAGGACGTCCCCGGCGTAGTTGCCATACCCCAGCAGCACACCCGCGCCGTTATCCGAGGCTTTGGCCACGTTATAGACCTGCTGCGCGGAGGGGGAAGCAAACAGGTTCCCCATCGCCGCACCATGCGCCAGGCCCTGGCCCACCAATCCGGCGAACGCCGGGTAGTGACCCGAGCCGCCACCGATCACCAAGGCGACCGTGTCCGGCGTCGAACGCGTGCTCCGGGCTACACCGCCGGAAACCCGGCGGACCCACCGGCCGTGCGATGCCACGAAACCATCGATCATCTCGTCAGCGAAGGCTGAAGGTTCATTGAACAAGCGGGTCATGCGGGGGCTCCTGGAGCAGTTGGCGTGAAAGTGTGCGTGGTTGGGAGGGGTGCCCGCCCGTCGGGAGGGCACCCCGGATCGGGAAGGGTTACGGCTCTGAGCGGTGTCCGGCGCCCTGGGGGTCAAGGGCTTCGGCGGAGGTGCCTTCTGCGGCCTTGCCCTGGCGGCTGAGGACCACCATGAGGATCGAGGAGAGCAACATGAAGCCACCCACCACGAACATGGGAACCGTGTAGTTGCCGGTCCAGTCCTTGAGCCAGCCCGTGATGTAGCCGGCACTGAAGCCTGCCAGGTTGCCTACGGTGTTGATGAGGGCGATGCCCGCTGCGGCGGCTGCACCGGTCAGGAACTGCGTGGGGACGGTCCAGAAGTTGGGCAGTGCCGCGAAGATGGCCATGGCGGTGATGGTGATGACGGCGATGGTCGCAGCGGGGGAGCCGGCAAAGAGAGCCAGCGGGATGCTGAGGCCGCCGATCAGTGCCGGGAGGGCGATGTGCCAGGTCTTGACGCCGCGCTTGGTGGCGTCCTTGGACCAGAAGTACAGGGCGAATGCTGCCGGGAGGTACGGGATGGCCGTGATGAGGCCCTTCTGGAAGACGTCGAACTTGGCGCCGTAGAGGCCTTCGAAGCCCGCGATGATGGTCGGCAGGAAGAAGCCCAGGGCGTAGAGGCCGTAGATGAAACCGAAGTAGATCAGGGAGAGCATCCAGACACGGCCGTTGCCGAACACGGTGCGGACGCTGACGTGCTTGTTGCTGGCGGCAGTCTGGGCCTTTTCCTTCTCCAGGGCGCCGGTCAGCCAGGTCTTTTCCTCGGCGGTGAGCCACTTGGCCTTGGCGGGGTTGTCGGCCAGGTAGAACCAGGCGATGACACCGATCACGATGGCCGGGACAGCGACGCCGAAGAACATGAAGCGCCAGCCTTCAAGGCCGAAGAACACGCCGTGCTGCTGGATGAGCGCACCGGCCAGGGGAGCACCGATCACGGTGGTCAGCGGCTGGGCCAAGTAGAACAGGGCAAGGATCTTGCTGCGGTGCTTGGACGGGACCCAGAGGCTCAGGAACAGGATGGCGCCGGGGAAGAAGCCGGCTTCTGCAACACCGAGGATGAACCGCAGGATGTAGAGCTGCTCAACGTTGCCCACCCAGGTGAAGAGCAGGGACACGATGCCCCAGCTGACCATGATGCGGGCAAGCCAGCGGCGGGCGCCGAACTTGTGGAGGGCAAGGTTACTGGGGACTTCCAGCAGGATGTAGCCGATGAAGAAGACGCCTGAGGCGAAACCGAACTGGGCTGCGGACAACGCCAGGTCATTGTTCATGCCATTGGGGCCGGCGAAGGAGATGGCCGTGCGGTCCAGGTAATTGATGAAGAACATCAGGGCGACGAACGGCACCAGCCGGATCGCCACCTTCTTGATTGCGGATTTCTCTACCACCGATTGTGTGGTGTCCACATTGACTCCTAGATGTTGGTGTCCCCGCAGATCCTGCATTGGATGCGCCGGGCTGACTCGTGGATTGCCGGTCTGGGTCCGGCCAAAACGAAGCTTGTGACTTAAACCATAGGACTGGAATCAGAATTGGTCAACCGGTTGATGTGTTCCTTTCTGAAGCGTCCTCCGACGCTGCCCCTGATTGGTCATCCGGTTGCTACGCTTTGAGGATGCCTGTGAATCCCGCCGCCGCAGCGGCCCAAATGACGGCGGCTCTTGCGCCCATGGAGCAGGGCTCCGTCGTGTCCGAAGTGGCCGAGCGCCTGCTCGCCTACTTCACCAGCGGTGATATCGCGCCGGGCACACGGCTGCCGGCCGAACGCACGCTGGCAGCGTCGTTGGGTGTTGGACGCTCGGCCATTCGCGAGGCCTTGGCCGCCTTGGAGATTCTCGGCATCGTCATCGTCCGGCCGGGTTCCGGGACGTACCTGCGCGACGGCGTCTCCGAACTCTTGCCGCGGACGCTCAGTTGGGGCTTGATGCTGGGGGAGCCGCGCACGCGGGAACTCGTTGAGCTCCGCAGCGGCCTGGAAGTGCAAGCCGTGGAGTTGGCCGCCGGGCGGGTCACCGACGAGGCCTTGGAACGCATGCGCGCCAACCTCGATGCCATGGAGAGGAACCTCGATGACCTGGCAGCTTATGTCGAAGCAGACGCCGCTTTCCACCGCGAGATCGCTGCCGCCTCCGGAAACATGGTCCTGGAGGAGCTGCTGCAGAGCATCCGCTCCTTGCTGAGGATCTGGGTGGACCGCGCCCTGACGGACGAAGGCCACGCAGAAGCTGCCCTCAAGGAACACACGGCGATCTATGAAGCTTTGAAGGCCCGGGACGTCGACGCTGTCACCCAGCAGATGCGCTCCCATATGGTTACCGCATCCCGCCGGCTCCTCGCAGGCTTCGACGCCGCGCAGTAAGACTTCCGCCGAGTTGCCAACCCGGCGAGGGCCACGGACCCATTAGACGTGGTGGCGGGATTCGAACCCGCGTGCGCTGCTTTGCAGGCAGCTCCCTGGCCTCTTGGGTACACCACGTGCCAACGACACTAGGTTCGGCCGGGGTAGCCAAGCAAAGTTCTTTGCTCCGGTTTTCGCAGGGCTACGCAGCCTGACGCCCGGGCTACGTCGCTGGTCGCCGCACTACGTCACTGTTTCCTACGGTTGCGTGGCATGAAGCATGCGCCCCCGCCATGACCTTCCCGCCAGTTTGGCCACGCCGGCGCCGATCAGGAGCGTGAGGATCGCCGCCGCGGCGTGCGTGTAAAGCATGAGGTCCCCTGCGTGGATGGGGGTGCCGCCGGGCGCGGGAACGGGCAGGTCTTCCGGAATCCGGCCGGTGCCGTGGAGGTGGTCCAGGGAGCCGAGCCCGGGGATGGAACCTCCCAGCGCGTCAAAGCCAAAGAACAGCAGCTGCTGCGTTGCTCCGGAAACCAACAGCAACAGCAGCGGCCCGTGGATCCAGCGGGAAATGAGCTGCGCGCCCAACGCCGCAAGGGCCACGAAACCAAGCAGTACCGGGATGGCCGGCGCGCTTCCGCCGGAGACAACGTGGGCAGCGAGGCCAAGGGCAACCGCCACGGGTCCGGAGACCCAGGTCCATTTGTTCTGGACAGTCCACTTGTCCTGCACAGGAGTTGTGCCCATCCACACAGGCTATGCGCAGGATGGCCGCAAGGAAACAGCTAGGCCAGGAGCGTGTTCACCAGCCGGGCCGCAACCTTGGCGGTACGGGAGTCGATGTCGAACTCAGGGTTCAATTCAGCCACGTCCAGGTGCAGCAACGCGCCACTCGCGGCAACCTGCTTGCAGACCGCGCTGATCACCGGCAGCGGCACGCCATACGCGGCCGGGGCACTCACGCCCGGCGCCACCGCGGCGGGCAACACATCGAGGTCGATCGTCAGGTACAGCACGTCGATCCCGGCCAGGAAGTCGGCCACGAAGGTCTCCACCGCTTCCGGTGAGCAGTCTTCGTCCAGCAGGTATTTCACGCCGAGCCGGTCCGCGGTATCGAACAGGGTCCGCGTGTTGTTGGGTTCGGAAATACCCACGACGGCGTACTGCAGTTCGCGCCCCGCGGCGGCTTCCTCCCGGGCCATCTGGAGGAACGGGGTCCCGGAGCTCGGTGTCGGCTCGTCCCGCAGGTCGAAGTGGGCATCGAGGTTCAGCACGCCCAAACGTTTTCCGCTGCGCACGGCCTCCGATCCGGCAACGCCCAGGTAGCTGGCAAACGCGGTCTCGTGCCCGCCGCCCAGCACCACGGTGAGGTTGCCGCCGTCGAGCAGTCCCGCAATGGCGCGTCCTGCCCGCTCCTGGCCTGCTTCCAGGGCGTCGCCCTCGACCACAACGTCGCCGGCGTCGAAAACGTCGCGGTCCAGGTGGAAGGCCAAAGGACCCAGCGCGGCACGGATCGCGGCCGGAGCTGCGGCGGCACCCACGCGCCCTTTGTTGCGCTTCACGCCGGCGTCGCTGCAGAAACCAAGCACGACGGCGGGACGCGAGGCGGCTGCGGCGGCCTCCGGAGCATGGGGAGCCACGGCCTGCCACCACCGGCGGTGTTCGTCGCCGTCGCCGTCGAAGCGTCCGGTCCACGGCTTGGGAGTGGTGTCTACGGTGAAGGCGCTGGTTTCCATGCTTAAAGCACACCGGACCCGGACTGCCAAAGCCAGCAGTTCCGCGTCCGGAGTGTCTGAAATACCGGAATGCCTACTTCACGCCCAGCAGTTCCTCCACTGTTCCGATGCCGAAGAACAGCAGGAACGCCGCTGCAACGGCCCACATGAGCGGGTGCACTTCGCGGGCGCGGCCCTGGAAGGTGCGGATGAGGACGTAGGAGATGAAGCCCGCCCCGAGGCCGTTGGCGATCGAGTACGTGAACGGCATGAGGGCGATGGTCAAGAACGCCGGGATGCCCACGCCCCAGTCCTGCCAGTCGATCTTGCCCACCTGGGACACCATCATGAAGCCCACCACCACCAGCGCGGGGGCGACGGCTTCGAACGGAACCAGGTTGATGAGCGGCGTGAAGAACATGGCCACCAGGAACAGCACACCGGTCACGATGGACGCCAGGCCGGTCCGCGCACCTTCGCCGATGCCGGCTCCGGACTCCACGAAGATCTGGTTGGACGAGACGGACGCGCCGCCCCCAACAATCGCGCCGAGGGCGTCCACTTGGAGCACGCGGTCCACGTTGGGGATGTTGCCATGCTTGTCCACGGTTCCCGCCTCGTTGGCCAGGCCCACCATGGTGCCCATGGCGTCGAAGAAGATACTGAGCAGGATCACGAAGGCCAGCAGGGCTGCGGCGATGAAGCCTAGATGTTCAAAAGCGCCGAAGGGGTTGGCTTTGCCGATCAGCGAAAGGTCCGGAGCGCCCCATTCCGAGAGCGTCGGTGCCACGAGGGACCAGCCGCGCGGGTTGACGTTCTTGCCGTCGAAGCTCGGGCCGATGTGCAGGGTGAATTCCAGGATCGCCGCCAACGCGGTGGATACGACGATGCCGATCAGGATCGCGCCGCGGACCTTGCGGACCACCAAGGCGATGGTCAGGATCAGGCCGACGGCGAACACCAGTGTTGGCCAGCCCATGAGCTTGCCGTCCACGCCGAGTCCCAGGGGAACCGTGGTTCCGGCAGCGTCGGGGATGCGCCGGACGAAACCGGCGTTGACCAGGCCGATCAGGGCAATGAACAGGCCGATGCCCACCACGATCGCGGTCTTGAGGGCTTCCGGGACAGCTTTGAATACAGCGGTGCGGAAGCCCGTGAGGACCAGGATCAACATGGTGAGGCCGGACAAGACCACGAGGCCCATCATGTCCGGCCACGTCAGCCCCGGGTGTGAAGCGACGGTGACGGCAACGAAGGCGTTCACTCCCAGGCCCGTGGCCACGGCGAACGGGTGCTTGGCCCAGGCTCCCATGAGGATGGTCAGGATGCCCGCAACGAACGCGGTGGTGGCTGCAACTGCCGTGAAGCCCAGGGACGCTCCGCTGGAGTCGGCTCCGGAGAGGATCAGGGGGTTCAGGACCACGATGTAGCTCATGGCAAAGAAGGTCGCGAACCCGCCACGGATTTCCCGTGAGTACGTGGAACCACGTTCGGAAATCTTGAAGTAGCGGTCTATGGCAGAACCTTGTTTAAGCATGAAGGTCTCCGGGGATCGGGTGAGTGTGCTCTCAAATCCTATGCCCGCGGCTACGGGGCGCCCGGACGATTCGCCTAGTCTGTAAGGAAGCCAACATTAGGAGAAACCGCCCCATGCGTACCATCCGCCCGCTTCTGGCCGCCGTCGTTGCCGCCCTTGCCTTCGCCTCGGCGGTACTTTTTGGTGCCGCCCCCGCGTCCGCGCACGACGTCGCCGAGTCCACCACTCCGGCCAACGGAGCCACCGTGGCGGCAGTCCCGGCGTCGGTCTCCATCACCTTCAACAACCGTCCGCTGGCCATCGGTTCCGGGGTGACGGTCACCGCGGGCGGCGAAAACTGGGCTGACGGCGCCGTCGAAATCATCGACAACCAGGCAGTCCAAAAGTTGCGCCCGGGAGCGCCGGCCGGCGAGTACACGGTGGTGTGGCGCGTGGTCAGCTCCGATTCGCACCCCATTGAGGGCACCTTCAAGTTCACGGCCACCACGGGAAGCACGACGGCGGCAGACGGCTCCGCGGGCGCCTCGCCGTCCGCTTCGGCATCGGGAGCGGTGGTTCCGAGCGCAGGAACGGCAGCTCCGGGGACCGGCTCCGGCGAGTCGGCTCCGGCCGCCTCCCAGCCCTTCCCGTGGAGCATTGTGGGCCTCGCCGTGGTGGCAGTCGGCCTGGTGGTTTTCCTGGCTGTTACAGCCCGCAGGAAGTTGGCCGCTTCCAACGAGGCCGAGGGCGATAATTCCGCGGAATGACGCGGTTTTCTACATACCTGCGAAAATCTCGAAAGGGTTACCGCGACACGCGCAAAGCCAACTCCTCGTTACTCAAATGTGACTTTGGCGTGATCATCCGTTACGGTAGTACCTGTGCCCGATCCCTATTTGGGGCACTTCCGGCCTGATTGCCTAGCTCTGCCGCAGTCCGGAATCCGTTCGCAGACAAACCTACGGCAGAGACGGGGAACCCATTTTAGGCCGCCATTGAGCGCGCCTTGGGGTGAAGTCACGAAGCTTCCGCTTAACAGCGGGGGATAGTGACCGGGTGACTCCCATCCGAATCCGACAGCTAACCTCGCAGGCATCGGGAGAGGCCTTTTCATGTCTTCACGCATTCTTCGCGGCCGTCGTAAGGCGGACATCGCACGTCCCAATCCGTTCATCTCCATCTCCAAGGCCGTTGCCAGCAACGCTTCGGGCGCTGGCCGCCAGGCAGCCGTTATTGCTGCGGCTTCCGGCCTTGTCCTGACCGGCTCCATTGCCGCCCACGCTGCCGAGACCCCCGCACAGGCCCCGGTCCAGCGTGACTCCAGCCCGGCGACGGTTGCCGAAACCGTTGCGGAGACCCCCAACAAGGTGGTCACCGCAGCTGCAACTGCCACCATCAACTTCGAGCGCCCCGCGGTTTCCTCCGTGGCAGCTCCCGTGATCGAGAAGCCGGCCCCCGTGGCTGCGGCTCCGGCCAAGAAGGCAACCACTGCGGCTGCCACCACGGCCAAGGCTACCGTTGCAGCTACCGCGGCTGCTCCCGCCGCCGCGGCTCCTGCAGCAGCAGCACCTGCCGGGAGTGTCAACGCAGCCATGGTTGCTTCGGCTTACGCCCAGATCGGCATCATGCAGGACTGCACCGCCATGGTGGAGCGCGCACTCGGCTCGGCAGGCATCCCCGTGGGTGACCTCGCTCCGATGCAGTTCCTGAACTACGGCAAGGTAGTCAGCGATCCCCAGCCCGGCGACATGATTGTCCAGTCCGGCCACGTTGCTATCTACATCGGCAACGGCCAGGCCATCAGTGGCGGCATCAACGGCAACCAGACCGGCATCCACCCGATCAGCTGGCTGACCGCAACCGGCCCCATCACGTACGTACGCGCTGGCGCCTAAGCTTCACGCTTAAACACCACCAAGGCCGGCACCTGGGAGAGATTGCTCTCCGGGTGCCGGCCTTTTGTTGTTAAGGGCTAGCTGGGGACTCAAGGTCCCGGCACGTCGCTGCTCGTAGCGGGCATGCCGGTTTGGTCTGGCAGCCGCGGCGCTGGCCGTGCCGGTTTCAGGCGATTGCGATGCCGGGTCCGGCCGGGAGCGCCACCCTGGACGAGATCGCCTGGCCCACGGCCTTCGCTTGCCGCAGCACCTCTTTGGGCGTGGGGGTGATGAGTTCGCCGACTCCCACCAGGTGCATCCCCACTGCCCGCATGGCTGCCACGAGGTTCTGCCCGATCGCGATGCCCAGTTCGGCCAACATCCGGCGCAACTGGCTTTGGGCGCAACGCGTCACAACGATGTGGTCCGCCAGGAGGATGCCGCTGGCCGTGTGTACGGCCCACTGTCGAGGTGCCGGCTCGAACGGGGCGAGGCCCGCCGTTGCCAGGCCGGGGACGCCAATGCCGGGAGTCGAAAGGTCCGCCACGCTCCGCTCGCCGAGTTGCAGGCCCTGGCTGGCTCCCAGGAAGTCCAGGCGCACCGCCTTGGTGGTGCTCCGCACGTCGAGCTGATGGCTGGCTGCGTAGTTCCGCAAGTGCCGGAGGATCTGGTTGCGTTCCAGCATGGCCGCGGGGTCGGCAGCATCGCAGCGCTGCAGCATTCCCGTGTGGACGGAGGGACCGGATGTGGACAGGGATCCAAACCCGTCCACCACAATTGAGCCAACGCCGTAGCGGCTGAGCTCGCTGGCCACGGCCAGGCCGGAAAGCCCGGCTCCAATCACCACGGTGGTGGTGCGCTCTGTGCCGGAATCAGGCGTGAGTGACACTGCTTGGTTCCTCCTTGACGTGTGTGCCCGAAGGCATCGCGTTGTTTCGCGTCCAAGCTCCCCCAGCGTCCGCAAACAAATGGCCGGGTGTGTCCTGGAACACGCTTGCCGGCCATTCGGTGACTCGAACACTACAGAACTTTTGGGGCCGTGGATAGCCTCAATGGCAGCGTGTTTTTACTTGTTCATCCAGAGTCCGGCAACCACACCTGAAACCGAGCCCGGACCGTTATGCGGCGGGCGAAAAGTCGCCTTGATTCGGCCTTGGCAACCGAGAATAGTGGGCAGTGGAAGGGGATGCCCTGAACTTCTCCTTCCCCGGATATTCGCACCAGGCCGGGCGTGTCACCTTGCGGGTGAAACCTCTGGCAGAATGACCGGAACAAAAGCAGCAGGTGGAGAGGCGGGCCCCATGGACCAGCACGGCAGTCACGTTGAAGAACCCCGGAGCGGCGACGGAGAAGCCGTTGCACCCGGTGGAATCGTCGTCGGAGTAGACGGCTCGGAACACGGTCAATGCGCTTTGGTGTGGGCGGCCCGCGAGGCTGAACGCCGCCAACTTCCCCTGCATATCGTCACGGCCTATTCAGTGCCGATTTTCGCGGCCTCCGGCCTGGACGGCGGTTACGCCACCGTGGACGATTCCGTCATCCGCGAGGGTGCGGAAGCAATCGTCAAACAGGCCATGGACAAGGTGGCCGGCTATGACCTGGACGTGGATGCCTCCGTGGAGAATGGAGATGCCGCCGGGGTGTTGCTGGACCTTTCAACCGAGGCCGCATTGCTGGTCTTCGGAAGCCGGGGCCGGGGAGGTTTCGTTGGGCGGCTGCTGGGTTCGGTGAGCAGCGCGCTCCCGGCCCACGCAAAATGCCCCACGGTTACGGTGCCGTTGTACTGCGCCGATCGCCTCGGGGAGAACACCGAGGACCGCCACATCAAGGCCGAGCACGCCAAGGCCGGTCCGCGCACGGTGGAGAACGTCGTAGTGGTAGGAGTCGATGGTTCCGAGCAGGCCCGCATCGCAGTTTTGGAAGCTGCCGAGCAGGCAGAACGGATGGGAGCCAAGCTCCGGGTCATTTGTGCCGTCCCGCAATACAGCGGCTCCCTCGCCTGGGTTCCCGCGCCGCTGGACAGGGATGCCCTGTTCGCGGACATCAAGGTGCAACTGGACGCAGGCGTCGCCTGGCTGCGCAGCCACTTCCCCAAACTGACCGTGGAAACCGAACTGACCGACGGCTCACCCGTGGATGTCCTGGTGGAAGCAAGCAGGGGCGTTGAGCTTGTGGTGCTGGGTACCCGGGGCCGCGGCGGTTTTGCCGGGATGCTCCTTGGATCTACGTCCGACGGCGTCCTTCACCACGCCAAGGGTCCTGTGCTGGTGGTCCCGGACCGGGAGGACCCGCGGCTTGCCGACCGGGCCAACTTCGGTCCCATGCTCGGGGCTGCATAAGGTAACGGCGCCGGTCGATGGACGGCCAGGATCCCGGCGCACGGGAAAAGAAACCGCGGGCAAAGGCACAAGAGCCGCCGCAGGATGCTGGCGGCTCCGCGTTCATCCTGCCGCTGGAGGAGATCCGGGCAGGCATGCTGGCGGATGTTGGCGGTAAGGCCGCCAACCTCGGTGAACTGTCGGCGGCCGGGCTGCCGGTGCCTCCGGGCTTCTGCCTGACGACGGCGGCCTACCGCCGTTCGCTGGCGTCCGCCGGAATGGAGGGGGTCTTCGATGCCATGGAGGCCGCCGCTTCCGGCCCGGACCCGACGGGCGCCCACGCCACGGGTGGCCCGGAACCTGCCGCTTCGGGCGGTGCCCCGACGGGCGCGACGCCGGTGCGCGACGGCTCCCCGACCGGCCCGGACCCTGCCGCTTCGGGCGGTGCCCCGACGGGGGCGAGGCCGGTGCGCGACGGCTCCCCGACTGGCCCGGAACCTGCCGCTTCGGGCGGTGCCCCGACGGGCGCGACGCCGGTGCGCGACGGCTCCCCAACCGGCCCGGACCCTGCCCGCCTCAACTCCCTTGCGGCCCGTGCCCGGTCCTTGGTCCTCGAGGCAGGGATCCCGCCGGAAGTCGCCAAGGAGGTACAGGCCGCGTATGTGGCCTTGGGAACCGACGTTCCGGTCGCTGTCCGGTCCTCGGCAACTGCGGAGGATCTCGCCTTCGCAAGCTTCGCTGGCCAGCAGGACACGTTCCTGAACGTCGTGGGCGTGGATTCCGTCCTGGACGCCGTCAGTAAATGCTGGGCTTCCCTCTGGACGGACAGGGCCGTCAGTTACCGGTCCACCCACGGCATCGACCATTCCACGGTGTCCTTGGCCGTGGTGGTCCAGGAAATGGTCCAGTCAGTCACCGCCGGGGTGATGTTTACCGCGAATCCGGTGACCGGCCGCCGTCGGGAAGCCGTGATTGATGCCAGTCCCGGACTCGGTGAGGCTGTGGTGTCCGGGGCTGTGAACCCGGACCAATACGTGGTGGACATGCAGGGCGGCCGCATCCTGAAACGCGCCCTCGGTGACAGGCACGTGGAAATCCGCTCCGTGGCCGGCGGCGGCACGGAACGGGTGGAACAGGGCGTCTCCGAGGTACCTCCGGAGCCCTGCCTCAGCGATGTACAGGTCAAGGAGTTGGCGGCGCTCGGCCAGCGGGTCGAAGAGCACTACGACGCTCCGCAGGACACCGAGTGGGCCATCGACCAGGAGGGAAAGCTCTGGCTCACCCAGGCACGGCCCATCACCACCCTGTATCCGCAAACCACGCGGAAGCCGGACATTCCCGGAGAACACGCCTTCCTCAATTTCAGCCTGGCCCAGGGACTCACCCGTCCGTTGACACCCATGGGATTGGCCGGGATCCGCCTCATCGCCTCCTGCGTGGCGGGCAAAGCACGCTTCGCCGTGACTCATCCGCGTTCCGGGCCGTCGCCGTATTACGAAGCAGGGCAGCGGATCTTCTTTGATGTCACGTCCGTGCTCCGCAGCAGGGTAGGGCGGCTGATCGTGCCCAGGGTCTTCGACATCATGGAAGCCCGCTCGGCTGCCCTGATCCGTGGACTCGGCGATGATCCCCGTTTCGCTGTCACCAACAAGACGCCGTTCAAGCTCATCCGGCACGTGGGACCCGTTGCCGCCGCGTACCGGGTGCCCGAGACCATTTTCCGGGCGCTGTTCCGGCCGGCGGCGGCAATGCGGCGCGTGGACAGGCTTGACCAGGATCTCCAGGAATCGTTGGCAGCACCGGAAGCGGCAACTAGCCGCCAACGGCTGCAGCGCGTCGAGGAGATCCTGGGGCAAAGAATCTTCGCCACCGTGCCACAGGTCTTGCCGCTTCCCGCCGTGGGCTTTGCCATGCTGGCTCTGGTCCGCAAACTCCTGGGACCGGACGTGTCCTATGACGAACTTCAAGCCGTGATCCGTGGACTGCCCAACAATGTCACCACTGAGATGGATCTGGAACTGTGGAATCTGGCGTCGAAGATCCGCCAGGACCCCGAAGCCAAGGAGTTCTTCGCCTCCCGGACGGCGGCCGAGCTAACCAATGCTTACAAGAACGGCATGCTTCCCCCGCGCTCCCAGTCCGGCCTGGACCGTTTCCTGGCCGCCTACGGACACCGCGCCGTCGCGGAAATCGACCTCGGCATGCCGCGTTGGTCCGAGGACCCCACCCACATCCTTGGCGTGGTGGCCAACTACCTCCGCCTGGAGCCAGGGGCCGGAGACCCTGCCCGGCAATTCGAGGACGCCGCCCGGGCGGCTGAAGGACAAGTGTCCCGGCTGGTGGCGCGGGCCCGTGCCAAGAGCCCGGTCCACGCCGGAATCGTGCGGGCGGCCCTGGACCGGACCCGACGTTTTGCGGGAATGCGGGAACTCCCCAAGTACAACCTCGTCCTCGGCCTGGCCGCGGCCCGGGAGCAGTTGGTGCTGGTGGGTGAGGACCTGGCGGAGGCGGGGCTGCTCGACGACGCCCTGGACATCTTCTTCCTGGACTTCAACGACGTGGAGATCGCCCTTGCCGGGACCGGCCTGCAGCACGTGGTTGCCGAGCGCCGGGAGGCCTACCGGCTTGAGCTGCGGCGCAGGCACATTCCCCGTGTCCTGCTGTCGGACGGAACGGAGCCGGAGGCTGCCGGTGCTCTCGTCACCGCTCCGGGCGCGCCAGGATCGCTCACCGGAAGCCCCGCTTCCGCAGGTATCGTCACAGCCCCGGTGAGGGTGATCATGGATCCCGTCGGAGCGCATCTGGAACCCGGGGAAATCCTGGTGGCGCCGTCCACGGACCCCGGATGGACGCCCCTGTTCCTCACCGCCGGTGGGCTGGTCATGGAAATGGGTGGCCCCAATTCGCACGGCGCCGTGGTGGCCCGCGAGTACGGCATCCCGGCCGTCGTGGGTGTGCCCGACGCCACGGCAAAGCTCACTACGGGACAAACCATCACGGTGGACGGTGCCGCGGGGACGATCATCCCGGCCGGGGGCTAGGCGTGTTGGTGCGACTCGTGTTCTGAATGGCTCACGGGTTCCAGTTGGAACGTGCAGTGCTCGGTATCGAAGTGCCGTCCCAGGCAGGAGCCCAATTGGTCCAGGATGCTGTCCGCCCCACTGGCATTCAGGACCTCGTCCTCCACCACCACATGCGCCGAGAACACGGGCACTCCGGAGGTGATGGTCCAGATGTGGATGTCGTGTGCTTCCACCACGCCATCCACGGCAAGGATGTGCTCACGGATCATGTTGACGTCCACGCCCTTGGGAGTTGCCTCCAAAAGGACGTCCACCACGTCGCGGAGCAGATGCCAGGCACGGGGGATGATCATGAGCGAGATCAGCATGGACGCGATCGGGTCGGCGGCGCTGAAGCCCGTGGTCATGATGACGATAGCGGCCACAATGACGGCGATGGAGCCCAGCAGGTCGCCGAGGACCTCCAGGTAGGCACCCCTGACGTTGAGGCTTTCCTTCTGTGCCCCTTGCAGGACCAGAAGCGAGACGAGGTTGGCCACGGCACCCAGGACCGCGGCCCCCAGCATGATGTCCGTATGGATCTCCGGAGTCTCGCCAAAGCGGCGGATGGCCTCGATCATGATCACCACGGCGATGACTATGAGGATCAGTGCGTTGGCCAGGGCCGCAAGGACTTCGGCGCGTTGGTAGCCGTAGGTGCGCTGGTCGCTCGCCGGTCGGGTGGCGATCCAGGCTGCCATCAAGGCGATGAAGACGCCGGCGGCGTCGGAGAGCATGTGGCCGGCGTCAGCGAGCAGGGCCAACGAACCGGAAACGACGGCGCCCACCACCTGGATACCCACCACCCCCAAGGTGATGGCCAGGACGGCGATAAGCCTCTTGCGGTGTTTGCCGGTTGCTGTGACTCCGTGGGAGTGGTTGTGGTCGTGCCCCATGCCTACAAGGCTAGCCCCACCCGAGTTCATGGAGGCGGTCGTCGTCGATCCCGAAGTGGTGGGCGATCTCGTGGACCACGGTAATGGCCACTTCATCGATGACTTCCTCGCGGGTGGTGCAGATGTCCAGGATCGGCTGGCGGAAGATGGTGATCCGATCCGGCAGGGAACCGGCTTCCCACCACGAGTCGCGTTCGGTCAGGGGAACGCCCTCGTACAAGCCAAGGAGCACGGTGTCCGGATCTTCGCCGGGTTGCGGGGTGTAGTCGTCCTCGATGAAGATCGCCACGTTGTCCATGGCGCTCGCGGCCTTGGGTGGAATCAACTGCAAGGCGTCGCTGACGGCGGCCTCGAATTCCTCCGGTGACATCTCGAGCGGTGCACCCTGGGGCAGCCCGGAATCTTCGGCCGGGCTGTGCACGGCTTCGCGGGCCGGAAGCGAGGGCAGCGGCGACGAGGGGCGGTCGCCGTCGGGAACGATAGGAAGGCCGGGAGGAAGATTCGCGGGCATGGTTCGACTCTAGTCCGCGCCGTGAGCATTGACGCTGGATGTGTTGGCAGATACTGTTTTGGAGGCTTGGTTATGCGTATAACCAAACCTCCACTCCCACCACAGTCAGGTCCCCCATGTCCCGCAATGGAACCAGGCCTGGAACCCCAGGTTCCGGCCCCACGATGCACCACGTGGCGGCCGCCGCCGGGGTTTCGCAGGCCACGGTGTCCATGGTCCTCAACGATGCCGGGGGAGCCAGGGTCTCGGACGAAACCCGGCTGCGGGTCCATCAGGCGGCGCGGGAACTGGGTTACCGGACCAACGCCCACGCCAAGGTCCTCCGTGACGGGGTGGCAGGGATGATCGGCTTCGTGGGCGATCACGTGGCCACCGCGCCCTTCGCCGGAAAGATCATCGAGGGAGCACAAGCCCGCGCGTGGGAAGCCGGGATGCTGCTGCTCACGGTCAACACCGGCGGCGACAAGCACCTCGAAGCGGCGTCCCTTGAGGCCATGTTGTCCCACAAGGTTGCCGGTGTGGTGTACGCGTCCATGTACCACCAGGTAGTGGATGTCCCGGACGCGCTGGGCGAGGTTCCCGCCGTCGTGCTTAATGCCCGGGACCGCAGCGGCACGTTCGCGAGCATCGCGCCGTCGGAAGTCCTGGGCGGCCATGCCGCCACCAGGAAGCTTCTCGACGCGGGCCACCGCCGCATCGGCTTCATCAACATTGGCGCCGTTGAAGACGGGCTCCCTGCCGTCGTCGGGCGTCTTGAAGGGTACCGGCAGGCGCTGGCCGGGGCGGGCATCGCGTACGACGGCGACCTCCACCGTGCGGGCGACGGCCAGGATCCCGGTGGCCACCGGGAGACGCTCCAACTCATGGCGCTGGACCAGCCGCCAACTGCGATTTTCTGCGGCAACGACCGCACGGCGTGGGGTGCCTACCAGGCGCTCGCGTCCTTGGGGCTCACCGTGCCGGACGACGTGTCCGTAGTGGGCTTCGACAACCAGGAGTCCCTCGCACCGCACTTGCGGCCGGGCCTGACCACCCTGGAACTGCCCTTCATTGACATGGGAAGGCGGGCCGTGGAGCTGATCCTTGCCGGTACGCCGTCCCCGGGCCACACTGAATTGTTCGAATGTCCCCTCGTTGACCGGCATTCCGTGGCCGCGCCTCCGCACCTCCCCAACCAACGAACAGGAACCGCATGACCGCCAGCCCTTCCCTCGCGCCTGAACCCCTCGACGTCGTCGTGGTGGGTGAAGCGCTCATCGACATTGTGGAATCGCCTGATGGGAGCACGGAGTACCCCGGCGGCTCTCCCGCCAACGTCGCGTACGGGCTTGGCCGCCTGGACGTGAAGACGGGCCTCCTGACCGCCATTGGCAAGGACCAGCGCGGGGACGCCATCGCGACGCACCTGCAAAGCGCGGGCGTGGTGCTCCTGCCGGGTTCCAAGTCGCTGAGCACGACGGCGACGGCGACGGCCCAGATCGCTGCCGACGGCTCCGCAGAATACACGTTCGACATCGACTGGGCGCTGTCTCCCTTGGTGCTTCCGTACGCGCCGAAGATCCTGCACACCGGTTCCATTGCCACGTTCCTGCAGCCGGGCGCCAGTGTGGTCCGGAGCCTTCTGGAACAGGCGCAGGGTGGTTGCATGGTCACGTACGATCCCAACATCCGCAAGGACCTGGTAGGCAGCCACCATGAGGCGTTGACCCTGTTCGAGGAGCTGGTGCCGCTCACCGACGTGGTGAAGATGAGCGACGACGACGCGCAGTGGCTCTACCCGGGCAAGGCGCTGGAGGACACGGCCAGCCACCTGCTCTCCCTCGGGACGGGACTCGCCGTGGTGACGCAGGGCTCCAACGGTTCGCTCATGGCTACCCGGCAGATGCAGCTCAACGTCCCGGCCATCCCCTCGGACGTCGCGGACACCATCGGCGCCGGCGACTCGTACATGTCCGCGCTCATCATGGGCCTGCTCCTGCGCGGCAGCGATGGGATGGCGCCCACCGTGCTCGAGCGGATCGGAACCACGGCGTCCATGGCCGCGTCCATCACCGTTGGCCGACCGGGCGCCAACCCGCCCACGCACCGCGAACTGTTGGCAGGCATGGCCCGCTAGGCTCCTGCTTCCTTGGTGTGTTTGCCTATCCGTGCCCTGCGCGCGTCCTGGCCTTGGACGTGCGCAGGGTAGTTTTCGCTCGGGGGTTCCGTCGGGTCAGGGCGACGCCCACCAGGCACACAACGCCGCCTGCGAGTCCCCAGACGGTGGGCACTTCCTGGAGCAGGGCCCACGAAATCAGGATGGTGGTGCCTGGAACCAGGTAGGTGGTCGCAGCCAGCTTCCCCGCCGGGATGAGGGACAGTGCGTAGGCCCACGTGGTGAAGGCAATGGCCGTGGGGAAGATCCCCAGGTACACCAGGCCCAGTGTTGCGGGCACCGGGGCCGTCTGGATTTCGCCGATCAGTTGGCCGGTCCAGGGCAGGCAGCATACCGCCCCGATCATGATGCCGAACCACGTTGCCTGCCCTGCCGTGAATTTCCGCAGGACGGGTTTCTGCAGGATCGCGCTGACTGAGGCGAGCACCGCGGCAAGCAAGCACAAGAGCACGCCGGTGACGTCCGCCGTCGAGCGTTGCCCGGAACCGAGGGCAATCATCGCCACCCCGCCAAAAGCCACGGCGCTGCCGATCAGCAGCCACCGCGGGAAGCCTTCCTTGAGGATGACGCCGGCGAGGACCGCGATCAGGATGGGTGACACGTTGATCAGCATGGCGCTGGTTCCGGCGTCCAGCATGTGCTCCGCGGCGTTGAGCGCCACGTTGTAGCCGCCGAACCACATCACCCCGTAGGCCGCGATCGGCAGCCATTCGCGGCCTTGCGGCCACACCTTGAGGCCGGGCAGCACCACGAGTCCAAGCACGACGGCGGCAACCGCCAGCCGTCCGAGCGTCAAGGAGCCGGGGGAGAAGCTGGGGCCGACGGCCCGGATGCCGACGAACGCCGACGCCCACAGGACGACAGTGACGATGACGGCGGCGATGCCGGACTTGCTGATGGAGGCTGCTGGCGCGGGGATGGTGCGCTTGAGGCCCTGGGCGGGCTGGCCTGGTCCGGCCGGGGTGGATGTCATAGGGCCAATCTAGTCCTGCGGAAGGCGGCAGGGCTGGCGGTTTTCGGACGCTTCACGGCAAGAAACTGCCAATGTTTGAAAGGCCCCATTTAGTAGGTGTTCGAGGTCACACCGTTCTCGATTTTGGAATATGGCCGTCCATGCTCTAAAGTTTTAGAGTCCAGTTCGGACGAGCGAGAGCAGAAAGAACGCGTAAAGCGTTGTTTCCTGTTGCAAAATTCGAATTGAGTTCAGGCCCCCATCGTCTAGCGGCCTAGGACACCGCCCTTTCACGGCGGCGGCACGGGTTCGAATCCCGTTGGGGGTACGCAAGGCAAGTGGTAAATCGGACAGAAAAAGTCTGGTAAGCTAGAAGCCTTGGAAAAAACGCGGTAGAGATACTGCAAAGCAAGGCCCTGTAGCGCAGTTGGTTAGCGCGCCGCCCTGTCACGGCGGAGGTCGCGGGTTCAAGTCCCGTCAGGGTCGCTCTGAGCGCCGGAAGAAATTCCGGTTCTCAAGGTGACTTGTCACCTAGGCTCTGTAGCTCAGTTGGTAGAGCGTTCGACTGAAAATCGAAAGGTCACCGGATCGACGCCGGTCGGAGCCACCACTGGGAAGCATCAGTTCTTCGGAACTGGTGCTTTTCTTCTTTTAACTTTCTGATTGTCTCCGGTCAGGGATTAAAGGGCGACGTCGGCACCCGCTCTGGATGCCGACGTCGTGCTTTATCCCTATGACTTGAGCTTCGGCTTCACGTCTTTGGTGTAGATGGACTCCAGCGCTCCCTTGAGATCGGTCAGCGTTGCCTTGACGTCCGCCTTCTCGTTCATGATCTTGGTAGCGGCCTTCGCCAGTTCCTGGTCCCCACCCGGGAGGAAGGTGCGCGCGTAGTCCTGGGTCCTGGTGGCCTTCAGCTGGTCCACCACGGTTTGGAACTCGGGTGTTTGGCTCAGGATGGGCGAAATATCGGCGCCCTCGGCCACGGGCGCGTAGCCTGTGGCCGCCGCCAAGGTGGCTGTGCTCTGCGCATTGGTGACGAAGGTCATGAACAGTGCCGCGGCCAGTTGCCGTTCCGGAGAGGTCTTGCTGGCAATCACCAGGCCTGAGCCACCGGTGGGGCACACGGGGGACTGGCTCACCGAACCGCCCGGAAGGAAGCCGACGCCGATCCGCATGTTGGCCTCCTTTGCCGCCTTGAGGGTCGCGGCGAGGTCCGCCGAAGAGCTGATGGTGGCACTGACCGCGCCTGCCTGCAGGTCCGTGATGGCGTTCTTGGATGAGACGCCCGCCCAGGAGTCCTTCACGATCGAGTCCTGCACCCATTGGAGGGCCTTGATTGAGGCTTCGGAGTCCGTAGTGATGTCCCACTCCTTGGACCACCCGCCGCCGAAGCCCCACAGGACGTTCTGCAGGGTCCACCCGGCGTAGCCTGCAATCGCGGGGTACTGGTACGCATTCTGGTAGCCGGCCACGCCCGCGTTGGCGGACTTGATCTTGGTAGCCCACCCCGCGAACTCTTCCCAGGAGGTAGGTGCCTTTTCGGGAACACCGGCCGCTTTGAAGTGGTCTTTGTTGAAGTAGAACAGCGGGGTAGAGCGCGCATACGGCACGGCCCACTGCTTGTTGTCGTACTTGTAGTCGGAGATCAGCCCGGCGACGTAGTCGGACGTGCTGGCTTTTGCGGCTTGCAGGAGGCCGTCGATGGGGAGGATGGCGCCGGACATTGCGTACCGGAACCACCAGACGTCCGAGGCCACTACAACATCGGGGACATCGTTGCCGGCCTGCGCTGTCTGGAACTTCTGCGCTACTTCCTCATAGTTCGCTCCGCCCGTGATGAGGTTTACCGTGATGTCCGGGTGCGCCTTCTGGAAGGCCTCAATGAGCTTCAACTCGGTATCCCGGGACTTGCCCGGGTGGCTGGACATGAAGCTGATGGAACTCGCAGGTTTGACCTTGGACCAATCGGTGGACGCCGCGGTGCTGGCTGAACCGCCGGTGGTTGATGGGCCCGCGCATGCGGCGAGGGCCAGCGTTCCGAAGCTTGCTCCCGCGACACTGAGGAATTGCTTGCGTGAAAGTGGGGTGGACATGCTGAGGCTGCCTTTCTGTTGGGTAATGGCTCTGTTGCGTGATGCTGTGGTCCTGCTGCCTTAGCCGGTGACTGACCCCTGGGTCAGACCGGAGACGATGTACCTTTGGAGCGCGGCGAAGATGATCAGGATTGGTACCAGGACAATCACGGCGCCGGCCATGAGCATGCCCCAGTTCTGGGTGCTGCCCTCGCTGTTCACCAGCTGGGTGAGGCCGACGGGGAGCGTCATCATGTCAGGGTGGTCGGTGACGATCAGCGGCCAGATGTACTCGTTCCACTCCGAGACGATGGTCACCAATGCCACGGTGGCAATGCTGGGCACCGAGACCGGGACAACGATCTGCCACAACTTCCGCCAGTGTCCGGCGCCATCGATTTCCGCGGATTCCAGGATGGCCGGTGGCAAGGTCAGGAAATGCTGGCGCAACAGGAACGTCCCGAATGCCGTTCCCAAGCCGGGGAGGATGATGCCCCAATACGTGTTCAGTCCGCCCATGCTGGCGATCAACACATAGTTGGGCAGGACGGAAACCTGCGGCGGAACCATGAGGGCCACGAGGATCAGCAGGAAGATGACCCGCTTGAAGGGAAACCTGAGGAACACCAACGCGTAGGCCGTGAACACGGCCAAGACGCACTTGAGCGTTGAGCCGACGGCGGTCACGATCACGCTGTTGAGGAAGAACCGCGGGAACGGAACGGTGGATGTTGCTTCCACGTAGTTCTGCAGGTTCGGATTCCTGGGCAGAATCGCCAAGTCCGTGGTGACAATCTCGCCGGGTTCCTTGAGCGAGGACAACATCATCCACAGCAGGGGGACGAAGACCACCAGCGTGGCGAGGATGAGGGGAATGTAGCCGGCAGCAATGGTCTTTCCGAGGTTTTGCCAGGACAGGGGCCTGGTCCGTTCCTGGAAGACGTCCGCGGATGGGGCGCTCATGAGTAATGGACCTTTCGCTCGACGAACCGCAATTGGACCGCCGTCATGACCAGCAGGCCGAGGAACAGGACCACGGAGATGGCGGCTGAATACCCCGCCCTGTTGTAAGAACCGAAGGCTTGCAGGTACGACTCGAAAATCAACGTGCTGGTCCCGTTTCCGGACGGCGTCATGATCCTGATGATGTCGAAGGCCTGCAGGGAGCTGAGCAACGAGGTGATCAGCAGGAAGAACGTTGTGGGGGACAGGAGCGGGACAACGATTGAACGGAAACGCCGGAAACTCGAGGCTCCGTCCAGTGCGGCGGCCTCCATCAGCTGGGGCTGGATTGACTGGAGTCCTGCAAGGTACACCACGGCGCAGTAGCCAAGGTTCTTCCAGACGTACACCACGATCACCATGACGAGGGCCAGTTTGGGGTCGTTGACCCACTGTGGACTGGCTTGGCCCAAGGAGCGGAGGAACCAGGACAGCGCTCCGTAGGTGGGATCGAAAATGAAGAGCCACACCAGGCCGACGCCAACGCCGGAGAGCACATACGGGGCAAACACCACGGCCCGGGCAAATGTGCGCCCCTTGAGTTTCTGGTTGAGGGCCAGCGCGATCAGGAGTCCCAGAGCCATGGCCCCGCCCACTGTGATCGCGGTGAAGATGGCTGTGGTGCCCAGGACTGTTGGAGCGTCCGAGGACGAAAAGAATTCCACATAGTTCCCCAGGCCCACACTGGTGGCGTTTGCGGCGCCCAAGGTCCAGTCCAAGGTGGAGAAATAGAAGTTGGTTAGCAGCGGGCGGTAGGTAAACAGCACGATGAGGATCACGTTGGGGGCTGCGAACAGGACGAAGGTCCAGGCATCGCGGCGCGTCCGTCCATTCCAACGGCGGTTCTTGGGGGGACTCGACGGATGGCCCCCGGCTATCCCGGGATCTGCCCTGCCACTTCTGCCGGACGATGGGGGCCCACTCTTGCCCCCATGATTTGCGTCAACAACGCTCACCACAGACCTCTGACTTCATTGTCCTTGCCGTCTGGGGGCAGCGATTAACGAGGCTGGAAAGGATCAAAGGGGCATTTGACCGGACAATCTAACCTTTTGTCTTGTGCCAAGCTACAGACTGCGCGCTCGATGCGCAAGATGCCAGTGAAGGCCTTACTGCCAGAGCGCTGGCTCCAATGTGCTAATGTCCTTACAAATCTACCAAGCGTGGATTTTTCAAGAACTGTGCGCGACGTCCTGGAATTCCTCCAGCCCCTGGGTTCCGGCTTGGACGGTCACGCCACAGAAAAGGGCTCTTGGTCGAAATTCCGAACAGGAGCAGAGATTGATTTTCAGTGCGGAAACCCAATGGTGGCAGATGTGCGTGGCCCTCGCGGTAGCGCTGCTGCTGTCCACTGCGATTGGTTTCGAACGCCAGAGCAAGAATAAGTCCGCAGGCATGCGAACCCACGCCATGGTGGGCCTCGGTGCTGCCTTGTTCATGGTGGTGAGCAAGTACGGGTTCAGTGACGTGCTGATGGTGGACCTTGTGCGGCTGGACCCCTCAAGGCTCGCTGCACAAGTGGTTTCGGGCATCGGCTTCATTGGGGCCGGCCTGGTGTTTGTGCGGCGCAACCAAGTGCGCGGACTCACCACGGCGGCATCCATCTGGGTTACGGCGGCCGTGGGAACGTCGGCCGGGGCAGGGCTGGTGTGGCCCGCAGTCTTCGTGACCGCGGCGCACTTTGTCATTGTGTACGCCTACCCCGTGATGTCCCGGAAATTGCGCTTCGGTTTACCGGGCCGTTGGGTACTGCGCGTCACCTACCTTGATGGAGTGGGGGCGCTTCGCGATGTGCTCAGCACCTGCACGGAAGAGGGCTTCCAGGTACAGGGATTTACAACCACCCGCGGTTCCGGCGAAACGAAACGTGTTGTTGAGCGACTTATACAGCGGGATGAAGCAACGATTACCGCCGAATTCATCGAGATTGAACTCGAAATCGAAGGCTCCGCGGCTCCGTCCACCATCGTCAGCAGGCTTTCGCAGCTCGGCTCCGTCACCGAGGTCTCCTTGGTTGACGAGGCCGAATAGCGGAATCCCTTCGCTCTAAGGAGAGACCCATGATTGAAATTCAAGGGCATCGCGGGGTCCTCGCGACGCGGCACGGAAACACCTTGGCCGGATTCGTCGAAGCGCTGCGGCTGGGGGTGGGTGCCATCGAGGTGGACATCTGGCTCACGGCCGACGGGCAATTGGCGCTCCGTCATGATGCCGTGGTCGGTTCCCTCGACATCCGGGAGGCTTTGCTGCGGGAGGCTGCGGTGGAGATTCACGCTGCCACGACAACCTCGGTTGACATGGAGTCCAGGACGCCCACCCTCGAGGAACTGCTGGCCCTCCTGCGTTTTGCCGGGGCTGGGGAAGTGGTCCTGGACATCGAGGTGAAGACTGACAGTGCCCCCTGGAACGACTACGGCCAGACGATGGTGGCTGCCCTGGCCAAGGTGTTGAAGGCCCACGAGCACGAACAGGCACTTCGTGTCCGCAGCTTCGATCCGCAGATCATCCGTGCCATGGCCGCGATGCTCCCGGGTATCCCCATGGTGGCTCTGTGTCGGGAGGTCGCCATTGCCTCTCTGGGGTTGTATCCGTTTGAGCCATTCGCCCTGATCGAGGCCGCGCTTGCGACAGGCGCCTCTGCGGTAGCGCCGGAAATCGGGCTTCTCAGTTCCGAACTCGTGGCACGGGCGCACACCGCCGGCCTTGCCGTGTATCCGTGGACGTTGGTCACGGCCCAGCAGATCGTCGAGGCCGTGGGTCTGGGTGTGGAGGGCGTGTGCGTTAACGACGTCGCAATGGCCCGCGAATCCTTGGCCGGGTTGGGGCTGGAATTGCCGGTTTCCCGGCCCATCGCCCTGCCCATGCTTGATTCCGTGCGCGCTTGGAAGGGGCTCGTTTAGCAGGGATAGGCCTCGCTGGAAGGATCGCTGGAAAGTGGGCGGCCGGTGGAGGGAACCAGCATCGACTGGAGTTGGCTGGCGGGAATCAACGGCGGCCGGAAGCCTGCCTCCGGCCGATGGATCCGCGATCCGCCTAACCCTCGCATTCCGTGCAGTAGAGCAACCCGCCCTTTTCCCGCGCGATCTGTGACCGGTGGTGGACCAGGAAGCATGAAGAGCAGGTGAATTCGTCCTCTTGCGCCGGGACGACGTTGACGATCAGCTCCTCGGCGATGAACTCGCCGGCAGGGCCGCTGGAGTCGGCCTCGTCGCTTTCCTCTACTTCCAGTACTGCGGTCATCGCCGTGGGCGCTTTCGCCGTCTGAAGTGCCTCGAGGGATTGTTCCTGGGCTTCTTTGACCTCTGGACGCAGGTCGTCGTAATCCGTTGCCATGACTGCGCTCCTTTTCAACGTTCGGGCGAGCCGATGTGTCGGCTCGGTGTTCATTGTAAGCATGCTGATGATTTAGGCAAGTCCTGCAGTAGTTTGCGATGCGGCCCTGCGGGTGTCTCTGTCTCATATCAGACCGGGCGGAGGTCCCGCGCCGGTGTTCCTTCGCGACCTACTTTGGGCCCGGTTGGTGGGTCTTTCCCGCGTTCTGGGCGCGTTTGGGGGCCAATGTTGGTCGTGGCGGTACGGGGTGACTGTGGGGGGCGTGCTTCTTCGGTGGTGTTGGTTTCCAGTGGTGCCGGCTTCGTCAGTGCTTGGTTGGGGTGTTTGTGCCGGGGCAGCCCCAGGAGTGGGGGTTTTGTTCGCAGGTGTCGGCGACGAGGGCTGTTTCTGTTTTCCATACGTGAATGGTTTTGGGTGTGGTGGTGAGGGTGAGGGTTCCGTTGATGGGCAGGGGTGGGCCGTTGTTGACGGAGTAGGTTCCGGTGTAGGTGGTGGTGAGGGTTGTGGGGTAGTTGCCGGTGGCCGTGTAGGTGTGGCTGGTGCGGGTTTCTGTGGTGAGCCAGGTGTTGGCGGGGGTGGGGTAGCCGGTGGCTGGGGTGGGTCCGAGGGTTTGGCCGTCGCCGAAGGTGTAGGTGTGGGTGGTGGGGGTGGCGGTGAGGTGAACCGCTTGGCCGAGGATGGTGGTGTCGAAGGTTTGGGCGGTGGTGGTGGTGTAGAAGTTGGTGGGTCCGCCTTTGAGGGTGTTGGGGAAGGGTTGGGCTTCGAGGGTTCCGGGGTTGACGGGGAGTTGGTGGAAGTCGGTGAGGATGCGGGCGGCGATGTCGGTGAGGACGTTCTGGGGTTCTGAACCGTAGAGACACGTTGGACCACTGACGGGTGGGTAGTCCGACCATTGGGGGTTGGTGATGGCTTTGGGTGCTTGCCGCCAGATGACGGGTGTGCCTTCTTGGCCACCAGCGGTCTTGGGTGGGCATTGAAGGGTCAGGCACCCGCGGTCCGGGGTGTCGGTTCCGCCTGCACGGCAGTGAACATCTGCCATGTACTGGTTCGGATCCTCGGCGGCGTCAGTGGACCCGGTTCGGCGAGTTGACTTTCCGGTCGACGGATCGAACTCCCATGTGGCTCCAACGAAGGCCGAACCCGCTTGGAATCCGGCATCGGGAGAGGGTGGGGTCGGGGCAGTCATCGCGAATACATAGGCATCTGCCGCACTGGCGAACTGGAATTGGGTCGCAGCAAAAGTCATCACCAGCGCAGAGATTATGCCCGTTACCCTCATCGGATGATGCCAGTGTCCGTGGCCACCCAAGCGCCATCCTGGAAGTCTGCGAAGAAGGCCACAGCATCATTAGTCGCTGGTGTTGGATCACGGTGCTCTGATCCTTGCGCGTCGAAGTAGTGAATCTCCGTTTGAATAAGTTGGACCTTGCCCTGCTGTGATGACGATGAAAGGCTCCACGAGGCTTCCACCACTGGCGTCTGCAGACTTCCCCCGGAAACCCAGCGGCCACCTTCGTAATTGGTCTGGATCGAGGATGCGAGGTAGGCACACAGAGTGCAACCTTCTGATGTCACAGCCGCTACACGGGCCGTGTCGCCGGTTTCGTAGGAGTAGCTCAGCAACTGGAACCAATACCGGATAAACGCCTCCAGCCCTTCCTTCGTGTTCTCCTTCGCTAAGGCGGGCATCACCGGCACCGGCACGTTCCGGGCCTTGCCCGTCGCATCCGCTGGCTTGTACACGCCGGACGGCGAGAGCGTACCTGCAGTTGAGGCCCCCGCAGTGCCGGGCGCGGGCGTTCCCGGCGACGAAGAGCCCGGCGCCGACGAGCCTGGGGTGGGCGGCGCCGTCGTCGTGCTTGTTTCGGAAGGGGTGCCGCCTTGGCAGCCACCCAAGAGCAGCACTGCGGACACTGCCAAGACGGTAGTTCGGATCCAGAGAGATCCCTGGGCAGGCAGGAATTGGGCAAAGGAATGGTGTGGCATGACAGGCTCCCCAGCGGCTGTTGTGGCGTAGTGCTGGCCAGTCTAGGCAGGCCGCGCTCAGGGACTCATCCCGGAAAAGCGGGTATGTGGATAACCCGGCTCTGGTCAGTGCACGTGGGCTGGCGTAGTCTTGCCTCGCCTGTTCGTCATCGCACACATCCAAACGGGGGACACCATGGTCACGATCAGTAGGTCACGTACGTCGAAATTGCTTGGAATTCTTGTGGGGACTGCGCTGGCCCTCAGTGCCTGCGCGTTCCCGCTGCCCATCCCTACACCCACACCAACCACCAGCGCGTCGGCCCAACCGAGTGCTGCCCCCTCGGTGGGGGTTCCTTCCACCAGCCCAACCACGGGTACCGGCGCCGGCACGGGTTCAGCCAACGGCCCCTACGGTGAATTCACGTCATTGTCCGAAGCCTGTATTTCCGTCAGCGCTGCCATGTTGAGCGTGACGCTCCTTCCGCTGGCGGCCTTGGTTGGCGGCAAGCCGGAGGACATTGAAAAGGCCAAGCAGGAACTATCCCAAATGCAGGACAAAGTGCCCGATGAACTGAAACCGAGTTTCGAAAAGCTGCGGGCTTTTACGGAGTCGGCAGGCACGGATTTCAGCAAGTACGGGGAACCCGAGTTCGAGGAACTGATGAAGCCGATCGAGGACTGGATGGATAAGAACTGCAAGTAGCTGCGCCGCGCACTCCCTTCTCTCACAAAGCGTCGGAGGCAGGCGCTAGGGTGGTATTCAAGAGAAGGGGAGTGCTCCGTGTCAGATCATTTGTCAGATCAGAGCGTGCCAGGTCAGGAGTTGCGGCTGGATCCTGTGCCCGAGGCAGAGGTCCTGGGAACCGGACGCACCATCATCTCCGAGGCCGCCGTCGCCAAAGTGGCGGGCATAGCCGCCCGGGCCGTTCCCGGCGTCTATTCCCTGGGCTCGGGTCCATCGCGTGCCCTCGGCGCCATCCGGGACGCTGTTGGCAGTTCGGACCACGCTGCCGGCGTCCGCGCCGAAGTTGGCGAGACCCAGGTTGCCGTGGACATCAACCTGGTGGCGGTCTACGGACACCCGCTCCACGGCGTCGCCAACCAGGTGCGGGCCGCGGTCTACCGCGCCGTCGAAGAACTGGTGGGCCTGCAGGTCATCGAAGTGAACATCGAGGTCACCGACGTCTACATTGCTCCGCCGCCAAAGCCTGCGGGAGCCAGGACAGGATCGGTGGAGAGGGAGGCACTCCAATGAGCATGACCGTGGTGGGCATCGCCATCGGCGCTTTCGTGGCGTTCATGTCCTTCCAGTTTGGGTTCTGGGGTTTCGTCATTTCCTTGCTCTTCATGGGCATCGGCGCCCTTCTGGGACGCGCGGCGGACGGCAAGCTCGATCTCCGCAGCGTCCTCGACGCCATTACGGGCCGGCGCTCGTCGTCATGAGCGTGGCTGAGGCTGTGGAACCCACCACCAGCCTGGCCGGCCACAACCGGATCAGTACCCAGGCTCTGACATCGTTGGCCCAAGCTGCGGCCGCTGAAGCGCTTGGTGTCGCCCCCGGCGACATCCGCGCAGACTGGTCGGACGACGACGGCCTGCTGGCTTTGTCCATCGTGGCACCTATCAGCGTGCCTTCTTTGAGTGAAGTACTGCGCCAGCCCCAACGGGTCCAAGGATTTGGTGGTTCGATCTGGGACCGTGCTGTCTCTGCCAAAGCGAAGGTGCTGGACAGTGTCACACAGCTCAGCGGCTCCCAGTTGAGCCGTGTGGATATAAGGATCAGCGGCGCGCAGGTCACGGAAGGAGGCCGGGTCCAGTGACCCAGGACCAGGAAACAGGGCTCCTACCACAGGACGTAAACCCGACTGATCCGCGTCAGACCGTCGCCGGTGAGGACCCGTCCATGGGCAGGATCCTGCGCCGGGAAACGCACTCGTCCCGTGCCGGAGCGGCAGGGATTGCGGCGGTACTGGTGATCCTGCTGTGCGTCTATGCGCTTTTGGAATCCGGCGTGCGTGCGGTGGGACAGCCCCCGTGGCTGATCGATCCCGGGACGGCCGCCGAACGCATCATCGCCCTTCCCGCCGGGATGCAGCCGCTCCTCCTTGGTGCCGCCGGTGCCGTGATCGCCATGGTTGGTTTGTTCTTCTTCCTTCATGCCCTGCTGCCTGGCAGGCGGGCGAGGCATTTGCTCCGGGACCCGCGGATCGCCGTCGTGGTTGACGACGAAGTCCTGGCCTCGGCGTTGGCCCGCCGCGCGCGGGCGGCCGCCAACGTGACTCCTGAACAGGTGATGGTGGTGGTGTCGCAGCGGCTGGTTGTGGTGAATGTCAGGCCGACGTCGGGCAGCCGGGTCAGCGAGGAGGCGGTCCTTTCGGCGGTACGGGCCGAACTCGAAGAAATGTCGCCGGTGCCCATGCCGGATGTCCGGGTGAACCTGGGGACCTCGGGGGTGATCGGCGCATGAACGGAACACCGCGGGCGCTGAACCGGGTGCTGCTTTTCATCATTGGGGCCAAGCTTCTGGCCATTGGGTTGCTGCTGGTTCTCTTGGCCACCGTTCCCGCGGTGGCGTTCTGGTGGCACGGCTGGGCGGCCTCCGCCTGGGCCGGAGCTGAAGAGGCCTTCCGCCAAACGCGGTTCCCAGGTCGCGAGGAAAGCTGGCTGTGGATTGTCGCGGGCCTGGTCCTGGTTGCGGTGATTGCGGTCATGGTCGCCTGGCTCTCGCAACAGGGCAAAGGGCGCGCGAACCTTTTGGTGACGGGCGACGACGACAGCCACGTTCCGGGGTCGGTCCGGATTGGCGGGGGCGTAGCGGAGCAGGCGTTGCGTGCGGCTTTGGCGGAACGCACGGACCTTGCCGGCTCGTCCGTGGCTACGTATGAGGTGAAGGGCAAGCCGGGATTACGGATCCGGATTCAGCCCCGGCAAGGTGTGGCTCCCCATATCCTGGCCGCGGAAATCTCCCAAATGGTTGAGGCCTTGGATCTGGTCATCGGAAAAAAGACGCCTGTGTTGGTACATATGGTTTCCGGGGCACGGGCGCGGTTTACCAAGGCAGAGCGGGTCCGCTGAGCCTGGCCCGGCGGACGATTGTTGCGTTGATGGGGTCCGGCGTTGCCAAGCCGCTGTTTTTGCCCATAGTTTGAAAGGGCAGGGGGAAAGGCTCCCTTGGCACGTTGAGGCCGGCCCGGAGTGAACGTCAGCCGTGCGTGGTCCTCGTTCCAACCGTCACAGAGGAGAACACCATGAGTGAAGAAACCACGGGAGCAGCGGCAGCAGGAGACGCTGCCGAAAACGCCAAGGAATTCGCGGGCGAGGCCTTGGAGAATGCCAAGGAATTTGCGGGCGATGCAGTGGAGAATGTCAAGGAATTCGCTGGAGATGCCGCTGAAAATGTGAAGGAATTCGCCACGGATGCTGCCGAAAACGTGAAGGAATTCTTCTCGGGCGATGTCGGGGAAAACGCGAAGGAACTCGCAGGCGATGTGGCTGAAAAGTCAAAGGAAATCGCTGGCGACGTAGCCGAAAACGTCAAGGGACTTGGTTCCAAGATTGCCGGATTGTTCAAGGGCGAAAAGTAAGCCGCACCGTCCGGAATGATGGCGGTCCATGGTCAACGGGAATCCCGGGGGCGATGGGCCGCCGTCGTGCGTTTGCGGGTGGGCTGACCCGTCCCGGTGAGGCAAGTACGGTATCCCGGTGAGGCACGTACGCTAACGGTGTGTCAGTGCGCTGACGTGCCAGTGCGTTGACGCAGCCCTCGCTGCCTCGATGCCTGAGCACCTCCGCAGCTTCAGCGAGTCCGCTGCCTCCATGCCACCGCCGCCTACCGACGCTCCCAGTAGGCTGGGACCCACAGACTTCATGAACAGGAGGCCAGGGATGGCCGGAACAACAGTGGCCGGAGCGACTTCGCCCGCATCCCCGGCGCATGCCGCCGTCGTGGCCGAGGTAATGGCGGAACTTGCGGCGCTTGAGGATCCGCGATCACGCGAGGTCAATGAGAAGCACGGCGACGATCACGGCGTCAATCTCAGCAAGCTGCGCGCGGTAGCCAAGCGGTTGAAGACCCAGCAGGAACTTGCGCGGGATCTCTGGGCCACGGACGATACGGCTGCGAAGTTGCTGGCGCTGCTGATTTGCCGGCCCAAGGCCTTCGAGCGCGAAGAGCTGGACGCAATGCTGCGTGCCGCGCGGACGCCGAAGGTGCATGACTGGCTGGTCAACTACGTGGTGAAGAAGAGTCCCCACGCCGAGGAGTTGCGCCTGGTCTGGTTCGACGATCCGGACCCTGTGGTCGCCAGCGCAGGGTGGGCGCTGACTTCCGAATGTGTGGTCAAGTCACCCGGGGGCCTAAACCTTGAGCGTCTCCTGGGCATCATTGAGCAGGATATGAAAGATGCTTCTCCACGCCTGCAGTGGGCCATGAACACCTGCCTGGCCCAGATCGGGATCGAGCATGCGGAACACCGGCCCAGGGCGCTGGATATCGGAGAGCGGCTGGAGGTCTTCAAGGATTATCCGACGCCGCCGAACTGCACCTCCCCCTTCGCGCCCAGCTGGATCAACGAGATGGTGCGCCGGAAGGCACTTTAGTCCCTGGTGCGCTGCATCATGCGGTAGGTCAGTTCGGCAAGGAGCTCCTCATCGCTGAGGTGGGCTGCCTTGGCGATGGGTGCGGCCGGTATGCCGATGTAGGGATTGGCCAAGGGACGGGCGCCATCGCTGCTCCGCATATCGTCCGGAGTAATCTGGTCCGGCGCGAACGTGGATTTGCCCTTGAGGACCTCGGACACTGAGCCCGCACGCCAACCCAGGGCGTGTTCAAGCTTGCGCTGGTTGATCTCCTGGGTGCGTCGCGTGCCCGATTCGAGGGTGCGCACGGTCTTGATGGCGGTTCCGGCCTGCTTGGCCAACTGCACTTGACTCAGCCCTTGGGCCAGCCGTTCTTCCTTGATGAGGCGGCCGATGGTCTGGAGTGCTTCGAATTCATCCACGCTTCCCACTGTTCCATAGGCAACCTTGGGCAATCAAATCGAACTTTGTCGTCACGGAATCGTCTGTACGCCTCCGACGGTGCTATCGCGCGGGCGTGCGCCTACCAAAATCCCCAACAATCAGGCTGCTTGGTATCGTTGTGATTAACTTCGGTGTAAGCGCTTGCATTGCGTCGGGGTACCTCGCTAGTGTGAGCCTCACCACATCAACCGCATCGCGGAAATTACCTGGTCCACTCACCGAGGAGTTCCCAGCATGAAATCGAAGAAGTACCTTCTTCCGGCAGCGATCGCCGGAGTCCTTGCCATGTCCCTCAGCGCGTGTGGCGGCGGGGGCGGAGGCGGCGGCTCGAGCACCGGCGGTGCGAGCGGCGACGCAGCCAACAACCTCGACGGCCGCGGGCCGATCACGTATGTGCAGGGCAAGGACAACAGCAACGTTGTCCGCCCCCTCATCGATAAGTGGAACGCCGCACACCCGAACGAGAAGGTGACGTTCAAGGAGCAGTCGGACCAGGCTGACCAGCAGCACGACGACCTCGTCCAGAACTTCCAGGCGAAGAACGCCAACTACGACGTCATGAGCGTCGACCTCATCTGGGTTGCTGAATTCGCGGCAAAGGGCTGGCTGCAGCCCCTCAAGGACAAGACTGCCATCTCAACTGACGGCATGCTCGAATCCACCGTCAAGAGCGCCACCTACAACGGAACCCTGTACGCAGCTCCGCAGAGCTCGGACGGCGGCATCCTGTACTACCGCGGCGACCTCGTCACCACCCCGCCCAAGACCTGGGACGAGATGATGAAGATGTGCGATATCGCCAAGCAGAACAACATTGGCTGCTACGCGGGCCAGTTCGCCAAGTACGAGGGCCTGACGGTTAACGCGGCAGAAGCCATCAACTCCGCCGGCGGCAAGATCGTGGACGATTCCGGAAAGGCGGCCGTCAACTCCGCCGAAGCCAAGGCGGGCCTCAACAACCTGGTCCAGGCTTACAAGGACGGAAACATCCCCACCGAGGCCGTGACCTTCCAGGAAGAGCAAGGACGCCAGGCGTTTGAAGCCGGCAAGCTCCTCTTCCTCCGCAACTGGCCGTACGTCTACAACCTGGCCAAGACCGACGGTTCCTCCACGGTGAAGGACACCTTCAAGATGGCTCCCCTTCCGGGCAAGGACGGCCCCGGTGCCTCCTCGCTGGGTGGCCACAACATCGCCATGAGTGTCTACTCCAAGAACAAGGCGACCGTTGCGGACTTCATCAAGTACATCACCAGCGAAGAGACCCAGCGCTTCTACGCCACCCAGGGCTCCCTTGCCCCGGTCCTGACCAAGCTGTACGACGATCAGGAACTGGTCACCAAGCTGCCATACCTGCCGGTCCTTAAGACGTCCATCGAGAACGCTGTTCCGCGTCCTGTGACGCCGTTCTACCCGGCCGTCACCAAGGCCGTCCAGGACAACGCCTATGCAGCGCTCAAGGGTGAGAAGACCGTGGACTCGGCCATCTCCGACATGCAGTCGGCAATTGAGTCTGCCGGAGCCAAGTAACCACCCCAGCCCTCGTCCGGCCGTCTGCCCTCACGGGCGGACGGCCGGACTCCGGCAACGGCCTTCTCCCTGACAGGAGTCTTGTCATGTCAACAGAACTACAAAAACCGCAGACGACGTCGGCTGCCGAACACAAGATGCCCGGGCGTGAAAGCGCGGACCGCAAGCAAGTAACACAGGGACGCTGGGCCTCCACGCTCCTGGCTCCATCACTGATCCTCCTGGCGATCGTGATCATCTATCCGGTGGTCAACGCCATCATCATGTCGTTCCAAAAGGATTCCGGCCTGGACCCCGCCACCGGATTCTTCTCCGAGGGTGGTCCCGCCGGCTTCGACAACTACGTTCACTGGCTGGCGCAGCAATGTACCGCGCCAGGAGGCGGAGCGGTCGCGTGTCCTCCGGGCA
Organism: Paenarthrobacter sp. NPDC090520; assembly: GCF_044769205.1. NCBI lineage: Bacteria > Bacillati > Actinomycetota > Actinomycetes > Micrococcales > Micrococcaceae > Paenarthrobacter > Paenarthrobacter sp. NPDC090520. The sequence goes on along the minus strand of NZ_JBIVXM010000003.1, from coordinate 178,813 downwards.
CCCTGGGCGCCCAATTCTGGGACTCCATGGGGACCACGTTCTTCTTCACCGTGGTCACCGTTGCCTTCGAAACGGTACTCGGCTTCTGGATGGCCATCATCATGGCCCGCGCTTTCCGTGGCCGCAGCTTGATCCGTGCGGCCGTGCTGGTTCCGTGGGCCATCCCGACGGCCGTCACGGCCAAGCTCTGGTTCTTCATCTTCGCTTTCGAAGGCATCGCCAACAAACTGTTCGGCACCCAGATCCTTTGGACCGGTTCTGAATGGCCCGCCAAATGGGCCATCATCATTTCGGATGTTTGGAAGACGACCCCCTTCATGGCACTGCTGATCCTGGCAGGCCTGCAACTGATCCCGGACGAGGTCTACGAGGCCGCCAAGGTGGACGGTGCGTCCACGTGGCAGCGCTTCCGCCTGATCACCCTTCCGTTGGTGAGGCCGGCGCTCATGGTCGCCATCCTGTTCCGTGTGCTGGACGCCCTCCGTATGTACGACCTTCCTGCCATCATGACCGGTGGCGCCAACGGCACCACCACCCTGTCCATCCTGGTGGTCCAACAAATCAGGCAAGGATTCAATTCGGCGGCGGCGCTATCCACCATCACCTTCATAGTCATCTTCCTTGTGGCCTTTATCTTTGTGAGATTCCTAGGGGCCAACGCGGTCGATGCCGCGTCATCGTCCGGAAAGGCGAAGTGACATGGCAACAGCCACAGCAACAAGGTCTTCCACAGCTCCCTCTGAACGGCCGAAGCGTCCATTCAACTGGGGTTCGTTCCGTACCTACGTCAGCGCAATCGTCATCCTGATCTGGTGCCTCGCGCCGTTCTACTGGATGATCGTCACGGCCTTCCGTGATGTTGGATTTACCTTCGACACCACGCCGTTCTTCACGCACTTCACCTGGGACAACTTTGCAACCGTCTTCGACGAGAGCCTGGGCAACCACTTCGGCAAGAACCTGCTGAACAGCCTGTTCGTGGGTGCCGTCACCACGATCATCGCCTTGATCGTGGGCGTGTTTGCCGCCTATGCCTTGGCCCGGTTGAACTTCCGGTTCAAGTTCCTGGTGCTCGGCTTCATCCTGGGGGCCTCGATGTTCCCGGGCGTCGCCTTGGTGACCCCGCTCTTCCAGCTGTTCACCAACATCGGCTGGATGGGTACCTACCAGGCGCTGATCATCCCAAACATCTCGTTCGTGCTCCCGTTGACGGTGTACACGTTGACCTCGTTCTTCCGGGAGATGCCGTGGGAGCTTGAAGAAGCTGCCCGCATCGACGGCTGCACGCAAGGCCAGGCCTTCCGCAAGGTGATCCTGCCGCTCGCGGCTCCGGCCACCTTCACCACGGCCATCCTGGCGTTCATCTCCGCATGGAACGAGTTCCTGATCGCGAGCCAGTTGTCCAACGACGACACCAGGACGGTCACAGTGGCCATCGCCTACTTCGCCGGCTCGCAGCCGCAGCAGGAGCCTTACACCGCCATCATGGCAGCGGGCACTGTGGTCACAGTGCCGCTGGTGATCCTGGTGCTGGTCTTCCAGCGTAAGATCGTCGCCGGCCTCACGGCAGGTGCAGTGAAGTGAGCAGCCCTGCAAGCCGGCGCCAGCAAGCTGCGGCGGCCCGGAAAGTCGATCCGCATACCAAGCGCGTGCGCTCCGGCGAGGATTTCGACATCATCATCGGGCTCCTGGGTTTCTGGGCGTTGGTCCTGTTGGCCGTCACGGTGTACATGGAACTTACGGCCCAGCCCGCCTTGGGCTGGGCCCTGGGCCTCCTGGCCACTGTCCTTGCGTTGTGGGGCATGATCCGGCTCCGCCGCAAACTCCCGGAAAGGACGTCCCGGCGACTCAATTGACCCGGCGCCCCACCTGACGCGGCGCCACAATCGAACAGCACCTCAACTTAACAGTGGGTCGACATCAAGCCGTGCAAAATCGGTGAAGGGCACACAGGCGGATAGGCTTAACGACGCCGTCTGGGAGGAGCCCTCGGCCTTCGGCATGCACCTAATGAGGGGGCTTTAGTGGCTAAAACGAACGAACGGTCCCAGCGCGGTGGCCATACGGGCGTCAGCATCGAAGACGTCGCAGCCGCCGCCGGGGTATCCACAGCGACAGTTTCCAGGGCTGTGCGCGGACTGCCACGGGTCTCACCCGCAACCCGCGAAAAGATCCTTGAGGTAGCGGCCTCGCTGGGCTACGTTGCCAGTTCTTCCGCTTCAGGCCTGGCTACCGGGCGGACGCGAACCATAGGCGTGTTGGCTCCCTTCGTGAGCCGCTGGTTCTTCTCCAAGGCCATCGAGGGGGCTGACCGGGAATTGCACTCCCGCAAGTACAACCTTTCCCTGTTCAACCTCGGCGGCCACGGGAGCAATCGTGAGCGGCTGTTCAGTTCCACCATGGTCTACAAGCAGATCGACGCCCTCCTGGTGCTCTGCATGGCGCTGAGCGAGGAAGAACTGGAACACCTCCACAAGATCGACATTCCGCTGGTAGTGGTTGGTGGTCACGTCGAGGACTGCGCCTACATAGGGATTAACGACTACGATGCGGCTTCCACCGCCGTGCGGCACCTGCTGGACCTGGGGCATAAGGACATCGCGCTGCTGCACGGCGACGACGAAACGGACTTGAACTTCGATGTTCCCCGGGTCCGTATCCGCGCCTTCCAGGAAGTGATGTCCGACGCCGGACTGGACGTCCGTCCCGAATGGGACGAGTGGGGGGACTTCACCGTGGCCAGCGGACAGCAGGCCTTCAACCGCTTGTGGAGCCAGCCCGGCCGGAAGCCGACGGCGATTTTCTGTTCGTCGGATGAAATGGCCATGGGCGTCATTTTCGAGGCGGCTCGCCACGGGGTGCGGGTACCCGAGGACTTGTCCGTGATCGGCATCGACGACCACGATTTCTCGGCATCCCTGGGCCTGACCACGGTAGGCCAGCGGCCCGACAACCAAGCCGAGTTGGGCACCAGGATGCTGCTTGACGAACTCGACGGCCATGCCGGGGCCGTCCGCTCGCAGACGGCTCCGCACGAGTTGATCGTCCGCGAGACAACTGCCCCGCCCTGCCGGTAGGAAAAGCTAGGAAGCCCGGGCCAGTTGCCGGATGGGGATCCAGCGCGAGGCCAGGCGCCTGTATGCCGCAGCCGCCCCCGTCATGTCGCCTTCGGCCAGGCACTCGATGCCCAGGCGCACATCCATGGGGGATTCGTCTGGATACACCTTGTCCGCCACGGCCCCGTAGTCCAGCTCCACCATGGACTGGACGTGGAAGAGTTCCAGCCATTCGGTGAGCTGGGTGAGATCGTCCAGCATGTCCAGGTCCGGTGCGGCAAGGGCAAGGTGGGCCACGGCGAAGCGTGCCCGGTCCAGTGCTTCGGTGAGCGGGGTCCACACCCGGACGGTGACAATGTGTCCGTCCGACTCCACGACGTCCTTGCGGTCCGACTCAGCGAAGAGCGAGAACCAGCTGAAGGGGATGCCCCACGTCGAGGCACGGGTGTGGACGCGCTTGGCGTCGTCCCCGGCGTTGATGCGGTCAATCCGGACCTGGTGCCTGTCGCGCTGCGAGACCGGAATCAGCAGGTCCGCGAGCGGGCTGTGCACCCCGTCCATGAGGGCGTTTGCCGCCAAGCCGGCCCGGATCACCAGTTGGCTGGGGCAGTAAAGCAGGCGACCGGCGTCGTCCGCTGGCGTCTCTTCACCGGAGTCATCCGGTGCGGCGTGCCGCCCGTTGGGGACGCGGGTCATGCGCACAAGGTCGGTTCGTCCGGTCGGAAAAGGGTCACCGCCGGTGCGCGTGATGCGTCCGAGCGAGGCCTGCAGTTCCGCGTTTTCGACGGCGGCCCGGGAACCGATCCTGCCCCCGTCCGCCACGAGCTGGCGCTGCTGTTCTGCAGGAAAGGCCTCGAGCGGCTCGTAGATGCGCAGCGAAGACGAAAAGGGCAGGCCGGCCTGGCCCCTGTACAGGTTTCCACTCATGTCCAGCCAGCCCCTTTCACTCCGAGTCGTTGGGTGGTTAGTCCGCGAGTTCCACAATCACGGGAGCGTGGTCAGAGGCGCCCTTGCCCTTGCGCTCCTCGCGGTCGATCGACGCGCCCGTAACCCGGGCGGCCAGCGGCGCCGAAGCGAGGCAGAAGTCGATGCGCATGCCTTCCTTCTTGGGGAAGCGCAGCTGCGTGTAGTCCCAGTACGTGTAGACGCCGGGACCCGGGGTGTAGGGGCGGACGACGTCGGTAAAGCCGGCGGTTTCGAAGGCGTGGAACGCAGCGCGCTCCGGTTCGCTGACGTGGGTGAAGTTGTTGTCGCGGAAGAGTTGGATATCCCACACATCGTCGTCGAACGGTGCGATGTTCCAGTCGCCCATGAGGGCGATCTGGGCGTTGGGATCTGCCTGGACCCATTCGGCAGCCTGGCCCTGGAGTACTTCCAGCCACTTGATCTTGTACGGCATGTGCTCGTCGTCGAGCGAGCGGCCGTTGGGCACGTAGAGGCTCCAGACACGGATGCCGCCGCACGTTGCCGCGATGGCGCGGGCTTCCTGGGCAGGGTTCTTGCCCGCTTTGCCGAAGGCCGGCTGGTCGATGAAGGTCCGCTCCACGTCTTCCAAGCCCACCCGGGAGGCGATGGCTACGCCGTTCCACTGGTTGACGCCGAAATGGGCTACCTCGTAGCCCATGCGCTCGAAGAGCTCCCACGGGAAGTTGTCGTCCTTGCATTTGGTCTCCTGGATGGCCAGGACATCGCAGTCGCTGCGCTCAAGCCAGGCTTCCACGCGGTCGGCGCGGGCACGGAGGGAGTTCACGTTCCAGGTAGCTATCTTCACAGCCACTAACTTACCGAACTTGGGGCCTCGCGCATCCCCTTCGAAAGGATTGCTACCGGTCTGGACGCTCTGCGACCCGCGTCAGTTGGCGTAGACCAAGGGGCTTCGTGCGCCCCGGCGGAGCCTGATGCCGCACACGATCAGGAGCAGTCCGGCGATCACGGCAAACGCGGCCAGGAACCCCGCCATGGCAAGGAACCCGAGGCCCGGGTTGACGATCACCAGCAGCCCGAAGAGGGCCGTCACCACACCGGTGAGCAGCCAGACAGGCCAGCCGCTCATGGTGCTTCGGGCCGCGAAGGCCAAGATGATTTCGGAGACGCCCAGGATCAGCGCCCACAATCCGATCAACACTGCCAAGGCAGCCGCCGTCATACCGGGCCAGGCGACGGCCACAAGGCCCGCGGCGATGGAAATGAAGCCGCCGATCAGGGACCACCGGGAATGGCGGGAGGGATCGTAGAAGTAGTGGGCAACATTGGTGAGGCCGTCGACGATCGCGAAGACGCCGAACACGAACACCAAGGCGAAAACGGTGGACACGGGAAGGGCTGCGATGGCGAAGCCGAACAGCACAGCCAGGATCCCGCGGAACAGGAGTGCCGTTCCGGAGTGCTTGAACATCTTGCGTCCTGAGGCGTCGGACATAGCGCCAGTTTAAGCCAAAGTCCCTGCCGGAGATATAGCTGAAGTCCGGGAAACTCAGCGCATTCCTTCACGCCGGATCGCCGTGGCGATGGCGGCGGCGCGGGTTTCCACGCCGAGCTTGGCGTAGATGTGGGCAAGATGCGTTTTGACGGTGGCTTCGGAGATGAACAGCCGTTTGCCCAGGTCGCGGTTGCTGAGGCCCTGGGTGAGGAGGCTGAGCAATTCCGCTTCGCGCGGCGTGAGGACCTCGTCCGGATTGCGGAGTTGCTGGAACAGCCTGGAGGCCACGGGTGCACTCATGACGCTCTTGCCCTGCACGGCCCCGCGGACGGCGGCGAAGATCTCCTCCGGTGCCGCGTCCTTGAGCAGGTAGCCCATGGCGCCCGCATCCACGGCCCGGACAATGTCCGCGTCGGAATCATAGGTGGTGAACACAATGATCGCTTGCCGCGGATTGCGCTGCCGCACCTGCTTGATGGCTTCGATCCCGTCCATGCCGGGCCCCATGGCCAGGTCCATCAGGATCACGGCCGGGGAAAGCGCTTCGGCGGCCTGCAATGCTTCCTCGCCGGAGGCGGCTTCGGCGACGACGGCGATGTCCGCTTGGGTGCCAAGCAGCGCCTTCAGCCCGCTCCGGACCACGGTGTGGTCATCCACAAGGAGCACGGAGATGGTGGTCACGGGGTCTCCTCCGGAGAGCGTAGGGGCAACTGGGCCGCGATGATGGTGCCTTCGCCGGGTGTGCTTTCCACGGACAATTGTCCGCCCAACTGTTCCACCCGCTGCCGCATGGCCCGCAGCCCGTACCCTCCGGCTTCCGACGGGGCAGGCACCGCTCCGGGATCAAAGCCGCGGCCGTCGTCGTACATGTCCAGGGTGACCGCCCCCGGAAGGTAACCGAGGGTCAAGCTGGCGTGCCGGGCCTCGGCATGCAAACCGATGTTGGCCGCGGCGCTCTGGGTGACGCGGAGCAGGGTGTGCCGAAGTTCCGGCGGGACGGCCCGGGGGTCACCGGTGACGTGAACGCTGATGGCGGGCACGTACTGCCTGGCCGCGTGCTCCAGGGCCTCTTCCAGTGGACCGGATTCGAGGCCCGGAGCCGAAAGTTCGTGGACCAGGCTGCGGGTATCTGCCAGGTTCCGGCGGAGGAGTCCGGTGGCCTTGAGCAGGTCATCCTGGGCTGACGGTTCCGGCCAGGAGCGCTGGGTGGCCTCCAGCAGGAGCAGGCTGCTGGCCAGGCCCTGCGTCACGGTGTCGTGGATCTCGCGGGAAACGCGCTCGCGCTCGGCCGCAATTCCGGCAGCGCGCCCACTCGCGGCGAGTTGGTCCTGGGCCGTGGAAACGTCCGCCAGCAACTTCCGTTGCACAGCGGCGTCGCGCTCGATCTTGTCGTAGATCAAGGTCAGCAGAACGCACGCGGCCAGCGGACCCAGCACCATGGCGACATCGGTCCAGTCGCTCAGGCGGAACAGCCCGACGGCGGTGGCGGCCGCCGTTGCGCCGCCGGCAACATACGCGGGCCAGCCGCGGAAAACGCTGCGGCAGAGGAAGAAGATGGCGAACGAGCACCACGCGAAGCTGGGCGCCACGATGACCAGCGCTGCCCAAGCTGCGAGCAGGGCGACCATCCACGGAAGCCACGGGCCGCGGTTCCGCCGGGCCAGGACGGCTGTTGCAGCGTAGAGGGCGCACACGGCCGCGGCCAGCGCGACGGCCCAGAGGTTGTCCGCGGGTGCGTGGCGCATGACGTACCGGACGCCCGAGGCGACCATGAGCACCGCAAAGCCGAGGTGGACCACCACGTCGATGCGGCCATCCAGGTGGCCGTCGAGCAGCGGCTTGGGGGCAGGTGTCATGGGTGGTTCCCGTTCGGTTGAGGGCGCTCTTTCCATGCTAGGTCCCGCACGGTTGCAGGTCTCTCCACCTTTTGGCTGATACCGCCGACGGAAAGGCTGAGCCCGGGACCGGCGGCTGGCCGATGTGGGCGCGGGGTGTCGGCCGGAAGCATGGAGATGTACCCAAGAACGTGCCAAGGAGAACCCATGAAGAAGTCCAACAAGATGATTGCCGCCGCCGCTGCCGGAGCACTGCTGCTCACCGGTGGGATCACGGCTGTGGCCAACGCTGTTGCCCCCGAAGCCGCCCCGGTCGTCGCTGCCGCCAAGGCTCCCGCAGAGGTCACACCCGCTGCAGAGAACGTGGTCGCCCAGAACCGCATTACCGTTGGTGCCTCCAGCAAGGCCGTCAATGCTGCGCTCGCCAAGTGCCAGGCGGACAAGCTTCCGTTCGTGACCGTTGCCTTGGTGGACCGCTTCGGCACCGTCCAGGCACTCCTCCGCGGTGACAACGCCGCCGAACACACCATCGAGGCCGCCAAGCAGAAGGCCTACACTGCGGCCGCCTTCGGTGCTCCCACCAGCGAGCTGGCCAAGCGCGTCAACGGCAACGGCCCGTCCATCGCCGACCTCCCCGGGACCCTCTTCCTGGCCGGCGGCGTGCCCGTCAAGGTCAACGGCGTCTCCGTGGCAGGCATCGGCGTCGGCGGTGCTCCCGACGGCGCCCTCGACGAAGCCTGCGCAACCGCGGGTGCCGAGGCGCTTGCCGCAGCGGCGAAGTAGCCTTTGGAGATGAAGTCCCCCTCCGGAGTTTTTGAACGGATGCTGCGCTCCTGGACGTGCTCTAAGAGTGTTTCGTGTACAAAAACGCCGGTGGTGGGGGCGGGGCTGCTGCTGATCGCCGGACTCGTGGCCGGCTGCGCCCCGGCTTCGCCTGCGGGCCAGGCTGGTTCACCGACAGCCGGTTCGTCAGGCTCGACGGCGGTTCCCTCGCCTTCCGGCCCGGCCACCACTCAAGCAGCCCCCAGCCCAGCCGCAGCGTCGAGCGCCGGTCCCGGGCCGGCGTCGTCGGCTGTTGTGCCGCCCAAACTGTCACCGGAGGCCCAAATGGAAACAGATCGGCTCCTGATCCTGGCCGCCAAAGCCAACGATCCTGCGCGGGTCCGTGAGTTGATCGATGCCGGTGGGAACGTGAACGCGAAGGACGACATCCAGGACTCCGCGTTCCTCTATGCCGGCGCCGAGGGGTTCAACGAGGTCCTGCAGTTGACTTTGCAGGCCGGGGCCGATGTCCGCAGCATCAACCGTTACGGCGGCACAGCCCTAATCCCCGCGAGCGAGCACGGGCACACGGACACTGTGCGGATCCTGATCGCTGCCGGAGTGCCGGTGGACCACGTCAACAACCTGGGCTGGACTGCCATGCAGGAGGCGATCCTGCTCAACAACGGCGGACCCAAGCAGCAAGACGTGGTCCGTCAGTTGTTGGCCGCCGGAGCCGATCCGGATATCCGCGATCCCCAAGGCCGGACCGCCCTGCAGAACGCAGAGCGGCTCGGCTTTGCGGAGATCGCCGCGCTGATCCGGAACCGCTGACCCCGCCTGCCCTGTCGAACCCAACTGAGTCGCAGTAGAGCGCGTTTTGAGGGTTCAAAACGCGCACAAATGCGACTCAGTTGGGTGCTGTCCCCTAGTTGGGCACGTTAGAGGGATTCGAGGATGCTTACGTAGTTCGCGATGCCCACGCCGCCCATGTTCTGGACCGCGCCGCGGCGGGCGTGGGGGAGCTGCATGTCCCCGGCCGTGCCGGTGAGCTGCATGGCAGCGATCACGTGCTGCGATACGCCGGTGGCGCCGACGGGGTGGCCTTTGGCCTTCAGCCCGCCAGAGACGTTGACCGGCAGTTTCCCGTCCTTATAGACCCAGCCTTCCTTGATGGCACGGGAGCCCCCACCGCGCGGGGTGAGGCCCATGGCCTCGTACATGATGAGTTCGGCGATGGTGAAGCAGTCGTGCACCTCGGCGAAGTCCAGGGCATCGACGCCCACGCCGGCCATGCCGAACGCCCGCTCCCATGAGGCGCGCGTGGCGGCGAACTCGGTGGGGTCGCGTTTCTCCGCGGGGAAGAAGTCGTTCGCGTGACCGAATCCGGCCAGGCGCACAGCTGCGGTTGCGCCGTTGGTTTCCTGGGTGGAAAGTACGACGGCGGCAGCACCGTCCGAGACCGGCGAACAGTCAGTGCGTCGCAAGGGCTCGGCGACCATGGGGTTCTTGTCCGAAATGGTCCGGCAGAACTCTTCGCCGAAATCGCGGTGCATCTGGGCATAGGGGTTGTCCATGCCGTTGCGGTGGTTCTTGGCGGCAATGGAGCCGAGGACGTCACCCAGGCCTGCTTCGAAACCCGGGCCTGCGATGCTGCCGCCGTAGCGCTTTTCGTAATGCTTGGCTACTTCTGCGAAGAGACCCGTGAAGCCTGTGGTCGAGGGTTTCCCGGCCATCTCGTAGGAAGCGCCAAGGAGGGCTGCGCCCACAACGTCCGCACCGGCGTCGGTCATTTTCTCGGCACCGATCACCAGGACATTCCGCGCTGTTCCGGCAAGGACCGCCTTGACGCCCTGCTGGAAGGCTGCCGAACCGGAGGCGCACGCGTTCTCCGTACGCGTGGCTGGCACGTTGCCGAGGTCTGCGGACAGCTGCAATGCCAGCGAAGACGTGAAGCCCAGGGGCTGCATGCCGGAGTTGAACTGGCCCAGGTAGATTTCGTCAATGTCCTTCGGCTCGAGGCCGGAGTTCCGGATCGCTTCACCGGCAACCTGGACAATCAAGGTTTCCAAAGTTTCGTCGGTGAGCTTGCCGAACTTGCTGTGACCCCAGCCCGTGAGCAGGATGTCTTTGCCGAACTGGTCCTTGAGGCTCATGCGTTGGCTCCTTCGAGGGTCTCTTCGACAGATATGTGCGTCAGCGCGACCGTGAACTCCGCGTCGGTCTTGTCGCGCAGCTCTTCGACCGTGACGCCCGGGGCGAGCCGGGTCAGCAGCAGGCGAGTGCCGCCGTCGTGCGTTTCACCGGTTTCCGGGTCGGGCACTATGTCGAAAACGGCCAGGTCCGTGATGATCCGGTCCACGCACTTGAGCCCGGTGAGGGGGAGCGTGCACTCGGTGACGATCTTGGCGGAAGCGTCCTTGGCGTTGTGCTCGGTCAGGACCACCACGCGCGGAGTGCCGGCAACGAGATCCATGGCACCGCCCATGCCCTTGACCATCTTGCCGGGGATGGTCCAGTTGGCGAGGTCGCCGCTGCCGGATACCTGCATGGCACCGAGGATGGCGACCTTCACGTGGCCGCCGCGGATCATGCCGAAGGAGGTGGCGGAGTCGAAGATGCTGCCGCCGGGATTGATGGTGACGGTTTGCTTGCCTGCGTTGATGAGGTCGGCGTCTTCCTCGCCTTCGTACGGGATCGGGCCCATGCCGAGGAGGCCGTTTTCGCTCTGCAGGACCACCCGCACGCCGTCGGGCAGGTCGTTGGCAACCAGCGTGGGGATGCCGATGCCCAGGTTGACGTAGTCGCCGTCGTTGAGTTCTTCGGCCGCGATGGCGGCCATCTGGTCACGTGTCCATGCCATGGTGTGTGCTCCTTTGCTTAGGCCGGGACGGGTTCGGGGCGCTGCCGGACAGTGCGCTGTTCGATGTCCTTGACCCGGTCGCTTGCCTGGACCAGCCGCTGGACGTAGACACCCGGGCTGACAATATGGTTCGGATCCAGCTCGCCGAGTGGCACGATCACCTCCGCCTCCGCGATGGTCACCTTGCCGGCAGTGGCGACGACGGGGTTGAAGTTCCGCGCAGTGTAGCGGTACACGAGGTTGCCGTCGGTATCCGCCGTGTGGGCGTGGACCAAGGCGATATCCGCGGTGATGGCGCGCTCGCGGACGTACGTGACGCCGTCGAACTCTTCATGCGGCTTGCCCTCGGCCACCAAGGTGCCCACCCCCGTCCGCGTGTAGAACGCGGGAATGCCCGCGCCTCCGGCACGGAGCCGCTCGGCCAGGGTGCCCTGCGGGGTGAACTCGACTTCGAGTTTGCCAGCAAGGTACTGCTCGGCGAACAGCTTGTTCTCGCCGACGTACGACGCGATGACCTTCCGGACCTGCCCGGCCTCGATCAGGACGCCCAGGCCCTTGCCGTCCACGCCCATGTTGTTGGACACGATGGTGAGGTCCTTGGCGCCCGACTCGCGGACGGCGTCGATCAGGTCGGCGGGGATGCCGCTGAGGCCAAAGCCCCCGACGGCGATCGTCTGGCCGTCTGCCAAAAGGTCACGTAGCGCTTGGCCCGCGTTGGGATGCAGCTTCGACATGGGGCGGCTCCTCATTGAGTATCCACTTTGTGGACTTGGTGTTCTTGGGTACTGAGCCTAGGAGTGGTCGCTCTACTGGGCAAGGCCAGCCGGGCTTCCTGACTCATGCTGTGGACGATAGAGTGACAGGTGTCCATATTGTGGATGAATCTTCGGGAGTAACTATGGCTGACCAGAAAACAGGGCGCGCCAAAGCGGTGGCGCCCTCGGGAGCGGCGGCGCCCCCAAAGGCGGTGCCGTCGTCGAACCCGGTCCAGGGCGCCCAAGTGGTGGGCCGTGTCGCGGCGCTGCTTCGTTTGGTAGGGCGCAAGCCCGCCGGGATGTCCCTCGCTGGGGTTGTGCGGGAGTCCGGACTGACGCGGCCCACGGCCTATCGACTGCTCACGTCACTGGCGGCGGAGGGCTTGGTGGAACACGAGGAAGCCACGGGAAAGTGGGTCCTGGGGCCGGAGGTCTTCCTGCTCGGTTCAGTTGCGGCGGCCCGTTTCCCCATGGAGGACCTTGCCCGGCCTTCCCTGCGTCGACTGGCCGCTGAGACCGGGGAGAGCGCGTTCTTTTCCATCCGCCGCGGCAATGAAACAGTCTGCGTTTTGCGTGAAGAAGGGTCGTTCCCGGTCCGGTCCTTTGTGCTGCATGAGGGCGTTCGTTTCCCGTTGGGCGTGGCTTCGGCCGGAACCGCGATCATGGCTTTCATGCCTCCAGATGAGCAGGAGAGTCTTTTGGAGGACTGGGCCGCGCACGCCGGGGAATTCGCCGTCGGGCATCCCGCGGACGTGGTCCGGGACAACCTCGAACGGACCCGGTTGGCCGGCTATTCAGTGAATCCCGGGCTGGTCCTTGAAGGAAGCTGGGGGATGGGCGCCGCTGTCTTCGACCGGCACGGCCAACCGGCGTGGGCTTTGTCCTTGACGGGGATCGAGCCGCGTTTCCGTGGGGAACGGCAGGAGTTCCTGGGCAAGTTGCTCATGGCCGAAGCACACCGGATGACGGCGCGTTTGCAAGCGTCGTGACATCGGCACCGGTGAGCGCTGGGAGTTCGTTTTCGCTGGACCAGCCTGCGTAAGGTTGTCTGATACCAGTTATAGATGTCACTGTGCCGGCGACTCGGTGAGGAGCAGCGAGCTTGGATCTCTTCGAAGGACCTTTGTGGGTGCATTACGGGCAGGCGACCGTGGAGAGCGCCGGGGCGCAGCCCCGCGACTACGGCGACGCGTTCAGACAACAACACAATGGCATCTGTGGGGCGGCCAGCAGCGGGGTACTGGAATTGGTAACGGGTCTCCACACAGGGGACGTTGGTTTCACAGTTGAACTGTTCGAGAGCGAGCCGGACTACGAGGATTCCTGGGAGGAAATCGTTGAAGTGTCGTTCTTGGCGGAAGGAGCGGTCCGACTCATCGAGTGGGGCGATGCCGCGTCGTACCAATTGGAGTTACTGCCCGGTCCCTACCGTGTGAGGTACTGCGCTGCCGGCATGGATGCCGGACGTGAGGCGGACACGACCATGGATACGGACGGGATTTTAGACACCTACAAGCTGATCTTCTGGCCGAGCACGGCTCCCTCGGCTGACGTCGTGGTAAAGCAGACGAGCGGTAGTGCGCGGCAGGGCCACGAATGGGCCAGGTCTCTTCATTGAGCCAGTGACTGTTGATGCCAGTTGACCTCTGCCCCTGACTACAGCGCGATTTCTCAGGTGAGGTCCAGGCGCATCAGGACCCTCGGGAAGCCGTTGAGGACGGACGTGGTCTCGGCGACCTTCTTGAACCCGGCTTTTTCGAAGAGCCTGCGCGTGCCCACGTAGGCCATGGTGAGATCCACTTTGCCGCCCTTGTTGTCCACGGGGTATCCCTCGAGGACCGGTGCGCCGTGCGCCTTCGCGAAGTCGATGGCCCCCTGCAGGAGGTGGTGCGAGATCCCTTTGCCGCGGTGCCCTGGTTTCACGCGGATGCACCACACGGACCAGACCTCCGAGTCATCCACGTGGGGGATCTTCCGGTTCGTTGCGAAACTGGTGTCCGCACGCGGGTGGACGGCCGCCCACCCAACTACCTCGTCGCCGTCGTACGCCAAAACGCCGGGCGGCGGATCCTCGGCCACCAGCCCCTCGACGTACTTGCCGCGTTCCTGTTTCTGGAGGCTCTGGTTGAGCTTGGACGGGATGCGGTAGCTGAGGCACCAGCACACATTGGAGTCGGGTTTCTTGGGGCCCACCATGGTCTTGACGTCGTCGAACACCGTGGCGGGACGAACTTCGATAGCCATCCGCCCATCCTGACATCGTCGTGAGGGGTGGGCAACGCTCGCCGGGGAGCGTTGCCCGGGCGGCTACTCGCGGTTGCTGCCTGGTCCCGACAACGCCAGGGTCTCTTCGCAGGCCTGCCTGACCTTGGCCACAAGCGGTGACTCCACCATGTCGCTGCTGTAAATCAAGCTCACACGGGAGACTGCCGAGGTGCCCTGGATGTCCAGGTAGGCAAGGCCCGGAATGGCATACGCGCGCAGGGATTCCGGGACCACCGCGATGCCCAGATGGGCCGCCACCAAGCCAAGGATGGTGGGGAATTGGACGGCTTGCTGGGCAAGGTCGAACTCGACGTCGGCGGCGTGCAGCAGCGCGGCTATGTGATCGAAAAGCCTTGAGATGCGGTCCCGCGGGAACGCAATAAACCTCTCACCTTTCAACTCCTCAAGTCGGACTGAATTTCGTGTGGCCAATGGGTGGCCAGTCGGGACTGCCAGCACGAGGCGCTCGTTCTGCAAAAGCGTGGAGCTGATGCCTGGCACCGTCCTGACCTCCCGGGCGATTCCCGCGTCGAGGGCCCCGGAGGCGATGAGCTCAATCTGCGTGTCGGTGGTTTCCTCACGTAGTTCAAGGTCTATGCCCGGCCATTTCGCACGGAGATCCCGGACCACCGGTGGAAGGGTGGAGATAGCGGCGGATGAGACGAATCCGAGCCGCAGCCTGCCGACTTCACCGTCGCGTGCCTGTCTGAGGGCTGCGTTCAGGGTTCCGTACTGCGTGAGAAGCTTCCGGGCGTGCTTGAGGAGAACTTCACCATCCGCGGTGAGCTGTACGTTGCGCGAGTTGCGCACGAACAATTGGGTCTTGCATTCCTCCTCAAGCTTGCGAATCTGCTGGCTCAGGGGCGGCTGGGCCATGTGAAGCCTCTCGGCGGCCCGGTTGAAGTGAAGTTCTTCGGCGACAGCAACGAAAAGCTCCAAGCGACGAAGGTTCATGCAATCAAGACTAAACGCATATTGGTTAGAGCTAAATAGATACTTCATTGGTTGATGCTGCGGGTCTACCGTTGATCGTGAGAACAGTCACAGATCAACAATCAGAGGTTCGAGAATGCCCGTCACGACCAAGCCAGCCAGCAGCTTCATCAACGGAAGTTGGGTTGAGGGAGCCGGCGAAACCACAACCCGCTTCAACCCGGCAGCACCCGGAGAAGCGGTCACCACCTATCACCAAGCCGGCTCCCGGGAACTTGCCGAAGCCGTACAAGCGGCCGTCACGGCTTATCCGGCCTGGGACCGTCTGGGAATCCTGGCAAGGGGTCGGATCCTGGCGCTCGCAGCCTCCTTGATACGGGACCGGCGTGAGGAAATAGCGTCAGTGATGACCGCAGAACACGGTAAGACACTGGCGGAATCCCGGATGGAAGTTGACGCATCCGCAGACACCTTTGACTACCACGCTGCCTCGGCCAGAAACCCCGTGGGCACCGAGTACCCTTCAAGCCACCCTGATGAGCGGATCCTGACCGTACGGCGTCCGTTGGGCGTAGTAGGTGTCATCACGCCGTGGAACTTCCCGCTGCAAATCCCTGCCTGGAAAATCGCGCCGGCGCTGCTCCATGGCAATGCCGTGGTCTGGAAATCCGCAAGCCACACTCCCGGCGTCTCGGTTCTTTTGATGGAGATCCTGACAGCGGCGGGTGTGCCGGCCGGCGTCGCAAATTTGCTGCTCGGTCCGGGCCCACTGGGTTCCGAACTCGTCTCCCACCCCTCCGTCGCGGGCGTGACGTTTACGGGCTCGGTTGCTGTGGGGCACCACATCCGCGGGATCGTTTGCGGTCGCGGAGCGAAACTGCAGATGGAACTGGGTGGGCACAACGCCACACTTGTCCTCCCCGACGCCGACATCGAGCTGGCTGCATCCAGCGCTGTTAACGCGGCCATGGGCTCAACAGGCCAAAAATGCACAGCCACCCGGCGGATCATTCTTGCAGGTGACGGGCACGAGGCCTTCCTGGATGCGGTAAAAGAGAAAGTTTCCGCCTTGATCCTGGGCCCAGGCAACGACCCTGCCGTGCAAGTGGGACCCGTCGTTTCTGCATCAGCCCGGGACGAAATCAACGCCGCGATCGAGAAAGCTCTGAGCGAGGGTGGTCAAATCATGGCGCAGGCCCCTGCTCCGGCGGCCGAGGGATACTACGTTCGGCCAACTGTCTTGACCGGCCCACCGTCAATGACTATCTGCCACGAAGAAGTGTTCGGACCCGTGGTGACCGTCCTCCGGGTGGACACTCTTGACCAGGCCATTGCGTTGGCAAACGGCACTGACTTTGGCCTCACCGCCGCTGTGTTCACCAGCGATGAGAGGGCTGCGCGGCGTTGCGTGGACTCCCTGGACGCCGGCCTCGTGAAGGTCAATGCTCCCTCCACAGGGTCCGAACTTCACGTTCCCTTCGGCGGGATGAAGGATTCGACCTTCGCCGGTCCGCGGGAGCAGAACAGTACCGCCGCTGCGGCTTTCTTCACACACGAAAAGACCGCGTACCTGCGTCTGGCTCCCGAGAAGGCATGACAATGACACTCCAAGACGAAAGAGCGGCCGCCAAATTGCGGGCACCGAACGTAGTGCTTTCCGGCGCCGACATGAACGGTGCTTGGGCCACGCGGCACAGCTTTGCCCGCACCATGCTTCGCCGCGCCGCTGCCCGGCAATGGTCCGTAGCCCGGACGCGCGTCGAACTGGACGCGGACGCCAGGGGAACGGTTGTATACACCGTGGAGGCGGAAGGACAGACGCTGACGTTTATTGCCTTCTGCCGCACCCTGGAGGAAAACGAACGCACTGACAGGGTCATCGCCGAAGCATGGGACGTGACCGCAGCCCTCATTGAAGGCGGGCTCACGGCCGAGCGGGAAGACGAACTTCGGATCAACGTCCCCGTGCAGGAGCGTGGACGAGTCGATCCGGAGACCATCATCCTGACCAGGGCGAACCGGAGCGCGCGCTTCTTCGACTACGTGAGCGATTGCTTGGCCGCAGGGTCCCAGCCGGATGTGGACATCGTCGGCCCGAGCCCATACCTGATCCGCAGCACGGCGTTCTACGGCAACGGAAAGTTCGGCCTCAAGGAATTCACGGACATTCCCGCCGGCCACCCTTTGGCCGTTCCATACCGGTCCCAGATGTTGGCTGCCTGGCTGCTGCGTGAACTGAGCATGGACATGGTGGAGCACGTAGCCCGCGCCAAGGCGGCAGCTTCCGGCGGTTCGGCGGTTCCTTTAAATGCCGAATGGGGCCGATACCTTGGGTTGGGCAATGCCACTGGCCTGGGAATGGTGCCTTTCGTGATCAACCACCCGGACTACCTGGACGCATGGTGCCGGTTGCGCGAGATTCCGCTGGCTGCCGGACTCGTCCGTGACTATGAACCGGACCATCCGGACCTGTTCCGCGTGGCGGAGTTGCTGGCAAGGGCCGACCGGCACCTCGAGGAAAAACACGCACTCCAGACCTCGCCCTTCCTGGCCACGGATGCGATCCGGCCACAGCTCCAGCAACTCCTTGCTGCTTTGCGGTTTCACATTGACTCCGCAACGGCTCCGGCACCGGTCCTGGCGAACCTTCACGAGCTGGCGGCCAGCCTGAGCCCGGAGGCCAGGGGGATCTTCGGCTCGATCGTGATCGAACTCCGTGCCGATTTCGATGAAGACGCGGAGGCTTTGCTCAAAATCGGTCCCGCCGCTTCTTTCGAGCCGGCCATGTCCTGTGGTGAACTCAAACAGATCGTGGAGACAAACTACGCCTGGGTCCGCAGCTACGATTTCACGGACCCGGACAGGGCCCGGTACTTCTGGTTCTCGTCGGCCGCCAACGAAGAACCACGACGTGCCCTTCGCTCGAATCGTCCCGAGGGCGCTGCCGAACACTGCACGGACATTGCCCGTCGCGTCAACGCCCTCGTCGACGAATTGCAGAACTTTCCGCCCCAGAGCAGTGTTACTGCTTTCCTGATGGCCCACCCTCAGCAACGTTTCGCTGTCGCGAGGGTCCAGCAGACACGGGTCCTTCCCTACGGCGAGTTGCAGGACAGCCTGATCGACGCGGGATTTCTGCCTTTGAGCACACAGCGCTTCCAGCTGGCAACGTACGGGATGAACAATTTCAGCCCCCAGTCCACTGACTGGTTGCGAGTGACGTTGTTCAGCGGCGCGCCACGTGCCTTGGACATCAACAACGGAGCGGACGACGACGATTGGCTGTTCCCCACGGCGCCAAGGGAGGTCGAACAGTGAGCCTGCACCAGAACCTGACGGTCGTGGACGGACTACAGATAAGTAACTGGAGCCGGCCCGTCCTGGAAGAACTCCGGACCGGTGGCGTCAGCGCAGTGAACGCAACCTGCGCTGTCTGGGAAAACGCGGCAGATACGCTCCGTTCCATTGGCCAATGGCTGGAGCTCGTCAACCGAAACGAGGACCTGGTGTTCCTCGCTTCTTCCGGCAATGACATTGAGGCCGCCAAGGCACAGAACAGGATCGCGGTATTTCTTGGGTTCCAGAACGCCAGCCCCTTCGAAGACGACTACCGCTACGTTGAGGTCTTCCACCGGCTCGGCGTACGGATAGCCCAGCTGACCTACAACAACCAAAACCTCATTGGCAGCGGTTGCTTCGAAGCAGAAGATGCCGGGCTGAGCCGGTACGGGCGCGTGATCGTGGAAGAGATGAATCGCGTGGGCATGCTGATCGACCTTTCCCACGTCGGATACCGGACCAGCCGTGATGCCATTGAGGCCTCTTCGGTGCCGGTTGCCATCACCCACTCCAACCCGCTGTGGTTCTTCGACACGCCGCGCAACAAGCCCCATGACGTGATTCAACCGCTGGTGGACCGCGGCGGTGTCATCGGGTGCTGCCTTTATCCCACCGTCAGCGGTGGTGAACACGTGTCCATCGAGGATTTCTGCGCCATGGTTGCGCGGATGGTGGACCACTACGGACCTATGAGTGTCGGAATCGGGAGCGATTGCACTCGTGGCTGGGATCAGGAGTTTGTTGGCTGGCTTCGCAACGGGCGCTGGCAGCCGACCGATCCGGAGCATGCACCGACCTGGCCGCTGTGGCCGGCCTGGTTCGAGGGGCCCCTGGATTTTCCCCGGCTCACGGATGGCTTGGAGGCTACAGGTCTGGACGAGCACTCTATCGCGGCGGTCATGGGAGGCAACTGGGCCCGGCTGTTCACGGAAGCCATGGACACAACAAAGGAACACGCGCATGTCTGAAACCAGCACCCGGCCAGGCCGCCTTCTGGCCGTCCAACCCCGGGAAATCAAGGAAGCGGCCTTTCGGGCCCTTTGTGCGGCGGGAGCCGACCCCGTCGAGGCGCAGGAAGGAGCCCTGGCGGTCCTGCGTGCCCAAACCGAGTCACACGACGGACTGTCACTCCTGGAGGAATTGCTGGATGCAGACTGGTCAACGTCGGCACGTCCCGCTGCAGTCAGCCCCGCACTTTGGGCTGCTGGTTATCTGCACGAGTTCGACGGCGGTGGTCAGCCTGCCCTAAGGACCGCACTCCAGATCATGGACGTCGTTCAGGACGTTCCATATGGAAGCGTTTCGGTTGTCCGCACCGTGGACAGCCACATCCCGCTGCGTCTGTGGAACGACCTTGTCCGACGCAGGTCGGCCGCATGGGGCCGTCGAATCATCATGGCTGCCTCGGATGACCCGGGCCTGCCGCCACAGGTCCGCGCAGCCCTGCGGCCGACCGAAAAGGAGCCTTGCATGGTGGTAGTTGCCTTCCCGGAACCGGTTCATCGCGAACCTGAAAAGGCTGTGGGCGCCAGTACCGCACTGGAGATGCATGAAAAGGAATGGCAGATTATGTATGGGATTTCGCGGAATTACCTTGTGGACGCATGAACTTAGTAGCGCGAACCGACTTCACTGACGGCAAACCCCGTCCCTACACCGCATCAGCCGCGAGCGGTGGAATCCTCTTCTTGTGCGGGCAGGTTCCTGTTGGTGAAGACGGCGCCGTGGACGCCGATATCGCCGGACAGGTCAGGCAGGTCTTCGACAACATGGAAGCCGTCCTCAAGAATGCGGGATCCAGCCTCTCCCATTTGCTCAAACTCACGGTCTTCCTGGCCGACCTCGATGAATTTGATGCATACAACGCCGCCTACCTCACGAGGCTCAGCGGCCATCCATTGCCTCCGCGGACCACTGTGCAAGTGGCACGGTTCAGGGGCGAAAAGCGCATCGAGATCGATGCGGTCGCAGCCGTAGCAGCCTGACCTCACCCCTGGCCACGGATCTGTTGGGTTACCAACGTCGTTTTCCCTCTTCCCAGATCGGATTCACCATGCTCTCCCAAGCTCCAGCACCTGCAACACAAATGACCATAGATTCGGCTCCGCTGAACTCTTTCCATAAGAGGCTCACGCTCTTCAGCTCAGGGGGTCCGTTCCTAGACGGGTACATCCTTGCCATCATCGGAATTGCGCTGGTCCAGATCATCCCGGCCTGGCAAATGAATGACTGGTGGAACGGCCTCATCGGCGCATCCGCCTTGGTGGGTGTGTTCCTGGGCGGTCTGATTTTCGGCAACGTCACGGACAAGATTGGCCGCAAGCTCATGTACACGATCGACCTCGTGGCCATCATCGTGTTCTCCGTCGCGCAGTTCTTCGTGCAGGAACCATGGCAACTGTTCGTCCTGCGGCTTCTCATTGGAATCGCGGTGGGGGCCGATTACCCGATTGCGACGTCCCTGGTGGCCGAGTTCGTCCCAAAAAACTGGCGGGCAAGGCTCCTTGGAGGCCTGAACGCCATGTGGTTCGTCGGTGCCACAGTTGCCGCGTTCGTGGGCTATTGGCTGCTTTCGCTGGAAGACGGATGGCGTTGGATGTTGCTGTCCTCGGCTGTTCCGGCGGTACTGATCCTTATTGCCCGTGCCACGATTCCCGAATCCCCGCACTGGCTCGTTGGCAAGGGCCGCCATCAAGAGGCCTTGGAGATCTTGAAGAAGACCATCGGTGAATCCGCCACCCTGGACGGCATCACCGCGCATGACCCGAAGGCAGCCAAGCTCAGCACTGCGAGCGCCTTCAAACTGGTCCTTACCGGCGGGTATTTGAACCGCGTTGTCTTCATCTCCGTCTTCTGGACCTGCACGATCGTTACGCTGTTCTCCATCTATGCTTTTGGGCCGCAGATTCTGGCGTTGTTCAACCTTCAGTCCGGTGACGAAGCCAATATTGGCTACGGCTTGATCAACCTCTTCTTCCTTGTGGGGAATGTGGTGGCTCTCCTTGTGGTTGACAGGCTTGGCCGCAGGCCAGTCCTGATCTGGGGCTTTGTCCTCTCTGGCGTGGGCTTGATGTTCCTGGCGGTGTTCCCCAACGCACCACTGGCGCTGATCGCTCTGGCCTTCGCCTTCTACGCAATCTTCAACGGCGGCCCGTCAATCCTTGAGTGGATATACCCCAACGAACTCTTCCCCACCAAGGTCCGGGCCACCGCAGTCGGACTCTGCACCGGGACCAGCCGCATCGGTGCGGCTATCGGTACCTTCGCCACCCCGCTGGCCCTGACCCATCTGGGGCTCTCCGGCACCATGTGGATCGCAGCCGGTATCGCGCTGTTCGGAGCGGCCATCAGCTTCCTCATGGCGCCTGAGACCAAGGGCAAGGACCTGGAAAAGGCCGCCGCCCTCCACGGCTGATCAGCCAGCCAAGAAAAACAGCGCAGTTCGCCCTCGGGGTCCCGGGGGCGAACTGCGCCGTTCTTATCCAAACGTGAACGAGTACGCCTGGATTCCCTGCGGGACCCTCACCTCCAGTGACCCCTCACGGATCTCGGAATCATCCACGATCTTGTAAAGGGTGGGCGTCCCGGACACGGCCACGGTGCTGGCTTTGCCGTCCCGGATCACATCCAGCGAACCCTCGCCGCTGACCACGATGTACACCTGCTTGGCGTGGTAGTTCAGCGAGATGGACGAGCCCGCCGCGGTGGGCGCAATGGACTGGGTCCCCAGGTTCCAGGAACCGGTCAAGGCGAAGCTGTCCGCAGGCTGAGCCGAAGGGGCCGAATACACGCCGTCCCCCGCCCTGTATGGTTCCGTGCCCCCATAATTGACCTTCTTGGTGACGCCCAAGTACGTCTCGGGAGTGGTGGCACCTGCAATCGGGCCGTCGTCGGAGGCTTCGACAGGTGCCGGGAGTTGGACGGAGGGTTTGGCCTGTTGAAGCAGTTCACGGATCAGCTTTTCCGTGGTCTGGTAGCCGCCCTCGCCGAACTTGATGTGGCGGACGGTCCCGTCGGCGTCAATGAGGTAGTGCGCAGGCCAGTAGCGGTTGCGGTAGTTGGTCCACGTGGAGAGGTTGTTGTCGATGGCCACGGGGTACGTGATGCCGAGGTTCTGCGCGCCGGACATGACGTTCCGCGTTTCCTTTTCGAACGCGTACTCGGGGGAGTGCACGCCGATGATTTCCAGCCCGGAGTCCTTGTACTTGCTGTACCACTGGGTGAGGTGCGGCACTGAACGCTGGCAGTTGATGCAGGAGTAGGCCCAGAAGTCCACCAGCACCACCTTGCCCTTGAGGTCCTTCAGGTTCACGGCCTGGTTGCCGGGCGTGTTGAACCATTCTTGGATGCCCTTGATATCCGGCGCTGTCCCGCACGATTCCAGCGAGGTGCCGCCGTTGCTGCACTTGTCCAGGTCCTTATTCTGATCGTTCACCAGGCCGCCGAGGTCCAGGGCCTTCTTCACGGCGTCGTTGTCCTGGACCTGCTCCTGGAGTGAGGAGGTGTAGTCGGGGACGAGTTTCTGCAGCAGTTGCGGGAGGTTGAACACGAGTCCGATGGCCAGCGCAATCATCATGATCCCGCCCGCAATGCGGATCTTGCGCTGGTTCTTCCGGAACGCTTTGACCCGCTCGGCCACGCGGCGGCCCGCCAGGGCAAACACGAGCAACGGAATGGCGGCACCCAGCGCGAAAGTCAGCGTGAGCACGATGGTTTCCGGCCCCACCTGTCCGGTGGCACCCGCGACGGCGATCGCGGCCAGCACTGGTCCTGCACAGGGGACATAGACGACGCCGAGGGCCAGTCCCAGCACCAGCCCACCATTTTCGGTACCGACCCTGCGCTGCGGGATCCAGGAGAAGGGCTTTTCGAGGATGTGTTGGAAGCGGTCGAAAATCAGGCCAAGCCCGATCAGCACCAGGACCACCAGCCCGATCCAGCGCAGCAGGTCCTGCGGCAGGTTGACCAGCGTGAGCAGGAACGAGCCAACCAAGGTGAAGGTGCTGAAGCTGATCACCAGCCCGAGGATCACCAGGTAGGGACGCCATCCCGCCCGCCGCTTTGCTTTGGCTTCGGATTCACGCTCGACGGCGGTAGCGAGGTTTCCGCTGGCGGCGACCTCGCCGCCTGAGGTGCTGCCGCCGTCGGACGTTTTGTCCCTCGGGGCTCCACCGGACGCGGCCGATCCGGGCCGGGCACCCTGGACGCCGCCGGACAAGAAGATGACCGGGAGGACCGGAAGGATGCAGGGCGAGATCCCCGTAATGAGCCCACCGAGCAGGCCTATGAGTGCCAATTGCAGCATTTCTTTCTCCCTAACTTCGCCGGGCCGGCGGCTGGTGGTGCCCGCTCCGGATATCTGCGGGGAGTTCGGAGCCGGGACGGCGATGGCTTGGTGCGAGCTTGGAAAACGGGCCTATTCCCGTTTCCATAAAACTTTTTCAATCCGCACCCATCCGCGCGGCCACACCCTCCGAATAGCTGGTGAGACACAAACCGCAGGTGAGGCAAAAGCGTCGCAGGCAGGCCGTGTCCCACACCCACTGGATCCAACGCCCTGGTTCCACAAACAAGGAGAATGAGATGTTGTCCACAAAGCGCCCCGCCCTCGCCTTCGTTGGCCTCACTGCCGCCGCCCTTCTCGGACTCACGGCCTGTGGTGGTTCAGGTAGCTCCAGCTCTTCCGCGTCTTCGTCCGCCGCACCGTCGGCCTCGTCCATGGCGCCGTCGCCATCGGCTTCGTCCAGCTCGGCCATGGCCTCCAGCGCCGCCATGGATCCGGCCCGTGACCTGGTTGGCCCGGGTTGCGCCGGCTATGCTTCACAGGTTCCGGACGGCGCCGGTTCGGTTGTAGGCATGGCGCAGGATCCGGTAGCTGTTGCCGCTTCCAACAACCCGTTGCTCAAGACCCTCACCGCGGCTGTCTCGGGCAAGCTGAACCCGAAGGTGGACCTCGTCTCCACCCTGAACGGCAGCGAATTCACGGTCTTCGCTCCGGTTGACGACGCCTTCGCAAAGATCGACCCCGCCACGATCGAGGCGCTCAAGACGGACGACGCCACGTTGAGCAAGATCCTCACCTACCACGTAGTCCCCGGCCAGCTGACCCCGGACCAGATCGTTGGAACGCACAAGACGGTCCAGGGTGGCGAAGTGACCGTTGCCGGCTCCAAGGATGCCCTGACGGTTAACGGTGCCAACGTGATCTGCGGGGGCGTCCACACCGCCAACGCCACGGTCTACCTGATCGACACCGTGCTGATGCCCAAGTAGGCCTCTGGTCCATCAGTCCCAACACAACGCAGCAGGCGCCGGGATCCCGGCGCCTGCTTTGTTGTTTGTAAGGGTTCTTCAGAGGGTCAGGCCTGGCTTTGGAGGGCGGACGCCTCGCGGGCCAGTTCCGATATGGCGGTCCAATCCCCGGCTTCAACCAGGGAGCGCGGGGTGAGCCAACTGCCGCCTACACACGCCACGTTGGGCAGCTTGAGGTAGTCCGGTGCGGACGCCAGGCTGATGCCGCCGGTGGGACAGAACTGGACTTGCGGGATGGGTGCGCCGATCGCCGACAGGTAGGGAGGTCCTCCGGCCGGTCCCGCGGGGAAGAACTTCATGACCTTCAAGCCATGTTCCAGGACGGCCATGACTTCCCCAACCGTCGCGACGCCCGGAAGCAGCGGAACATCCAGCGTCAGCATGTGGCGCAACAAGCCGGGAGTGACGCCGGGGCTGACCAGGAAGCTTGCGCCTGCGGATACCGCGGTCTCGGCTTGGGCCGGGGTGAGGATGGTCCCTGCGCCCACCAGGATGTCCGGGACTTCGTCAGCGATCATACGCAGGGAATCCAGCGCTGTGCCGGTCCTCAGGGTCAGCTCGATGATGCGGATTCCACCGTCCACCAACGCGCGGGCCAGAGGTACAGCGTGTGACGGGTCTTCGATGGTCACCACCGGAATGACGGGGGAGACAGCCAGGATGGAGGCGGCGTCAGCCATGGGGGATCTCGTTTCCCAGGCCCGGAAGCCCGTGTTCGTCGATGACGGAGTACCAGTGTTCAAGCAGGGCGGCGAAACCGGCGTCAGTTGCCGTGGCTTCATCGAAAATGCTCCGCACGCCCAGCAGTGCGTTGACCACTGCCCGCGCGGACAACTCCCGCGGCAGCGCGTCCTTCAGTTCAGCCGCCAGGGGATCATTCAGGGCCTCAGCAGGCGTGACCGCGACGTGACGCATCCACGCTGCCACGGCGAGCGCCGCCCAGCGTGGTGGGCGGCCGGCGTCGAGGTTTGCCCGGACGGTACTGAGCAGCCGCAGCCCGATTTTCTGTGAACCGTCGCTGCCCACCTTCGCCGTGGTATGGCCCAGCGCCGGATTCGCAAAGCGGCCAAGCACCTGCTTGCAGTACGTTTCGCCGTCCAGGCCGTCCGGCAGGTGGAGGGTTGGCAGGACGTCGTCGAACATCATGCGTTCGCATGCGGCGCGGAAGGCGGGCACGGACACGGCCTCTGCAATGGTTGCGTTGCCGGCGGCCAGGCCGAGGTAGGCAAGCAGGGAGTGGCTCGCGTTCAGCAACCGGAGCTTCGCGGCTTCCCACCCGGGAACGTCGGTGCTGAAGACCGCGCCTGCGTCTTCCCACCGCGGGCGGGTACCGGCGAAGTTGTCTTCGATGACCCACTGCATGAAGGGTTCGGCGACTACGGCGGCTTCATCGCGAAGGCCCAGTTCATGCTCGACGGCGTCAAGGTCGCGTGCCGTCGTGGCGGGGACCATGCGGTCCACCATGGTGCTGGGGAAGCTGACGTTGGTGGCGATCCACGCCAGGAGGGGTGCACCTTCGGCAGCGGGGAGTGCTGCGACGAATGCCTGGACCAGCTGGCGCGTGAGTTCGCCGTTGCCGGGAAGGTTGTCGCAGGAAACCACGGTGATCGGCCCTGAGCCCAGCCGGGACCGTTCCTGCAGTCCGCGCGTGAGCTGTCCGATGGCCGTCTGTGGTGGATGTCCGGCGAGGTCGGCCTGGACCTGAGCATCGCCGAGGTTCAGCGAGCCGGTCTGGGGGTCCATCCGGTACCCCTTTTCCGTAATGGTCAGGGTGATCACCGAGACCGAGGGCAAGGCGATGCGCTCGACCACTGCGGCCGGGTTGTCCCGCCCGGAAATGGCCTCGATGACGCTGGATACCAGACGGGCGGGTGCAGCCCCATCTCCGCGCTCGGCCACGGTGAAGAGCCCGTCCTGGGGTGCGAGTTGCTGCACCACAGTGTCCGAACGCTGCGTCACGCCGATGATTCCCCACCCCGGTTCGCCGGAGGACCGCATCGCTCCCTCGGTGAAGACAGCCGTGTGGGCGCGGGCGAAGGCACCGAGGCCCAAGTGGACGATGCCGGGCGTGAGGGCCGTGAGGGCCGTGCGGTCGAGGCCAAGCGGCGTCTCGCCCAGGGAAGCGAGGCTCAGGCGCATACCGGTTGCCCTTCAGCGTGTGCGGTGGTCTGCTCAAAGGTGGGAATGAAGCCCGTGCCACCCTTGCCGCCGACCACCAGTGAGGCCGCAGCAGCACCGTAGCGCGTCGCTTGCGGAAGGGGGTCGCCCAATACCAAGCGGGCGGCCAGGGTGCCAACGAAGGCATCGCCGGCCCCGGTCTGGTCCACAACCGCAGGGGCCGGAACGGAGGGCACCCACTCGGAGAGTTCGGGGCTTTCAAGGTGGACACCCTCAGCGCCGCAGGTAACTGCAACACCGGCAGCACCCATGGCAAGGAGCTTTGCGGCAGCGGCCTCTGCTGATGACACTCCAAGCAGCGCGCTGGTTTCGCCGGGAAACGACGGCGTCACGAGGTAAGCCTGCGGGGCCAGCTCAGCCAAGGCTCCTGCGGCGGCGGATGCGGTGGTCAACCTTGGCCGGTAGTTGGGGTCGTAGATGAAGCGCTGGGCCAAGGACGCTGCCTTGAAGACAGCGGTCCGTGAGGACTCGGAGATGGCGCAGGCAATTCCACCGGCCAGCACGGCACCCGCGGAAGCGAAGACGGACTCGTCGATGTCCGACGGGCCCAGCGTGGATCCGACGCTCCCGGAACGGGCGTAGGAGAATTCACGCTGGCCCAGCGGATCGGAATGCACCAAGTACACGCCTTGCTGGCCCGGACGGAACGTCAGGAGATCCGTCGCGATGCCGAGTTCCGCGATCCTGGCCGCGATCGCTTTGCCGAGATCGTCGTCGGGCAGGATGGCGAGCAGCCCCGTGCGTGCCCCGGCGGCTGCGGCCGCAGCAGCGACATTGAGGGCGTCACCGGAGATGCCCAGTTGGGCCGGGACGCCGTGGCCGAACGGAATGTCGGTGGCGACTTCCACCAGGATTTCGCCCATGACGACGACGTCGAACGGCTTGCGCTGCAGGTCTTGGGTCACAGGATTCACCAATCGTGGATCGAACCGTCGAGGCGGCGGTTGATGGGCAGGTACTTGGGGTCGAACGGGAAGCGCGCTGCGGCGTCTTCGTTGAATTCGACGCCGATACCGGGAGCGTCGCCGGGGTGCATGTAGCCGTCGGTGAAGGTGTAAGTGGTCTTGAAGACTTCCCCGGCGGGATCGCGGTGGCCCATGTACTCCTGCACCCCAAAGTTGGGGATGCTGAGGTCCACGTGCAAGGCCGCCGCAAAGGAAACGGGTGAGAGATCGCCCGCACCATGGGACCCCGAGCGCACGCCGTAGAGGTCGGCGAGGGAGAAGATCCGGCGCAGGTGGGTGATGCCACCCGCATGCGAAACGGAGGTCCGGATGTAGTCGATCAGCCGTTCGGTGATCAGTTGCTGGCAATCCCAGATCGAGTTGAAGACCTCGCCCACGGCAATAGGCGTGGTGGTGTGCTGGCGGATCAGGCGGAAGGCCGACTGGTCCTCCGCCGGGGTGGGATCCTCGATCCAGAACGGCCGGTACTGCTCCAGCGACGCGCCCAGGCGCCCGGCCTCAATCGGGGTGAGCCGGTGATGGACGTCGTGCAGGACATGCACTCCGTAGCCGAACTGATCGCGGACGTGGGCCATCATTTTCGGTGCGAAGTCCAGGTACGCAGAGGTTTCCCACGTATCCTCCTGCGGCACGTTGCTGCTGGCGGGTTCGTACAATTTCCCGTCCACCGGCGCAATCCCGTAGGTCTTGTCCAGTCCGGGAACCGCGGCCTGCGCACGGATTGCCCTATAGCCCAGGTCCAGGTGGTGCTGGAAGTCGGCGCTGAGGTCATCCAGGGTGCTGCCGCTTGCGTGCCCGTAGACCATGACACCGTCGCGGGCTGCGCCGCCCAGGAGTTCGTAGACCGGCATGCCGGCGGCCTTGCCTTTGATGTCCCAGAGTGCGACGTCGATCGCGGCGATCGCTGTCATGGTCACCGGGCCCCGGCGCCAGTAGGCGCCCTTGTAGAAGTACTGCCAGGCATCTTCGATCCGGCGCGCGTCGCGTCCGATCAGCAGCGGGCACAGGTGCTCCGCAAGATAGGACGCGACGGCGAGTTCCCGCCCGTTGAGGGTGGCGTCACCGATGCCGGTGATTCCGTCCTCTGTTTCAATAACGAGCGTCACGTAGTTCCGTCCCGGGGACGACACCACTACCCGTGCATCGGTGATCTTCACTGGTTGTTCCTCTTGCTTCGTGGCTATTTGAGCGAGCTCGTGCTCGGGTTGGCGGCGGTGCCTGCTACGGGTTCCTGGGGGACAGCCCACTCGGCGTACTCCTTGCCGCCACGTTGGCTGGGGGCGGTTTCGGGAAGGAACGACAGGCAGACGACACTGACCAGGATCAGGGCTGAGACGTAGATGGCCACGCCTCCGATCGAACCGCCTCCGGCGACCAGCAACGCAGTCGCAATGACAGTGAACGGTCCGCTGGCGATCATGGCGCCAAACTGCCAGACGATGGAGACACCGGTGTAACGGCCACGGACAGGGAAGAGCTCGGGGTAGTACGAGGCCTGCGGTGCGTAGGTTCCTGCGTGTCCCAGGGCCAGGCCGGCGACGAGGATGGCAACGATCGGCAGGGTGTCGCCGCTCGCGATGGCGCCGAAGGCCGGCCAGATCAGCACCAGGTTGAGGATTGCTGCGCCGAGGAACACCTTCTTGCGGCCGATCTTGTCCGTGATCCAGCCCCACACCGGAATCATGATGAGTTCCACGACGATCGCGATGATGATGGCCTCCAGCACGAAAGCAGAATCGTTGCCAAGGTTCTTCGAGTAGGCCACCAGGAACACGGTGTAGAAGGGGAACACTGCGGCTTCAACGAACTTCGATCCCATGCCGAGGAAGACTTCCTTGCGGCTCTGTTGGAACACGAGCTTCATGGGGGCTTGCTGCTGCTTGGCGTTTTCCTTCGCGGCCTTGAAGGTTGCCGACTCATTCACCCGAAGCCGGATGTAGAGGCCGATGGCCACTACCACGATGCTGAGGAGGAACGGGACGCGCCAGCCCCAGGCGAGGAAGTCCTTCTCCGAGAGTTGGGTGGTGAGGAAGGCGAAGAGGGCGGACGGGACGAGGTAAGCGGCCGGGGACCCCATCTGGACCAGGCTGGCATAGAAGCCGCGCCGCTTCTGGGGTGCTGCTTCTGCGGTGAGGAGCACCGCGCCGCCCTGCTCGCCGCCCACGCCAAAGCCCTGGAGCAGGCGCACGAAGACCAGGATGACGGCAGCCCAGAGTCCGATGGTCTCGTAAGTGGGCATGAGGCCGATGGCGAAGGTGCCGAGTCCCGTGATGAGCAGGGTCCAGACGAGTACCTTCTTTCGCCCGATCCTGTCGCCGATGTGGCCCCAGACGATCCCACCGAGCGGGCGGGCGAAAAAGCCCACCGCCTAGGTGGAAAAGGCGGCCAGCGTGCCTACCAGCGGGTCGATGTCCGGGAAGAAGATCTTGTTGAAGACCAGCGCAGAAGCTGTTCCGTAGATAAAGAAGTCGTAGTACTCGGCCATGGTTCCGATGAAGGAGGCGCCCGCGGTTTTGCGGGCCTGCTTGGCATCGTGAACCGGCGGCGCAACGCTCTCGGTCATCATTTGCTCCTTTGCAGGCGATGAAGTCAGGGAGATTTTGTAAGGGGGAAAGAGTGGCGGGTTGACGGAGGAATCAGAGGCTTCCGAACCCGCAGTGATAACTACCATACAAGCACTACCATTCTAGTTTGTCAACGATGGCTTAGACTGGTGCTGTGGCTACCAAGAAACCGGAACCGGACCCCTCCGCCCCCCGACTTTCCGTGCGGGACCGGACCCTGGATGTGCTGCGCCGCCGGATTATCTCCCTGGAACTGCCACCTGGTTCGCCGCTGTCGGAAAACGAGTTGGCGCAGGAGCTGGGGGTCAGCCGCACGCCTGTCCGCGAAAGCCTGATCCTCCTTCGGGAAGAGGGGCTTGTTGAGGTCTTTCCGCAGATTGGTTCATTCGTTTCCTTGGTGGACCTGGCCCGGGTTGGGCAGGCGCAGTTCATCCGCGAAGCGATCGAATGCGCATCGTTGGCCGATGTTGTCGCCGAGCCTTCGGGGATCGCCGGCCTCCGCGAGATCCTGCAGGCCCAATGGGATGCCGAAGCAGCCGGCGACATCGACCGGTTCTTCCGCCTGGATGAGGACTTCCATCGGGAGTTGCTGCAGTTGGCAGGCCACGAAGCCGCCTGGAACGCGGTCAATTCGGCCAAAGCGCACCTCGACCGTGCCCGTCGCCTGAGCCTCATCGACGCCGGACATGTCGCCACGCTCATCAAGCAGCACACCGCCGTCGTGGACGGACTGGAGAACAGCGACCAAGCCGCCGCCGATGCCTCGCTCCGCCTCCACCTACGCGGTGTTTTCAAGGATATTGAACGAATCCAGGGGGCCACGCCTGAGCTGTTTTCCGATGGCTCCAAGCCGCGGGCATCCCGCAGGAGCGTCGCACGGCTTTCCTGAACTCCGGAAACAACAAAGCAGGCGCCGGATAAAACCGGCGCCTGTTTTGTGTGTTCTAGGGGTTCTTCAGAGGGTCAGCGGCCCAGGTCGCTGTCCACGTAGGAGCCCGTCTTCGTGTGCTCGGAGCCGCACGGGCAGCCGCCGATCAGTTCAATCCGGACGGTCACGGGGTTGGTGCCATCCACGGTGACGGACATCCGGTCCTTTGAATCGTTGATCACGCGGACGGCTGCCTCTACGGGGGTTTGGGTCATGGCGGTTCTACCTAACTGCTGGGTGGCTGGGGATCAGTTGTTGTCTGCCCGTGGGCTGTCGACTGTCGGAAGGCTGCCCGTGGGCGTGCCGCCGGGACAATCGGCGTCGGGGCATTTTTCGGCGCAGTCGTGCTTGGTCACGAGATCGAACTGGACTCCGCGGTGTTGTTCCACGCCGGTGCGGATGGCCCGTTCCACCACGGAAGTGGCAAGCCGCCGGCGCAGGGAGAGCGGATCGCGCCGCAGGTCCTTGGCCAGGGCGAAGCAGAGCAGCAGCATCACGATGATGAACGGCAGTGCCGCCACAATGGTGACCCGTTGCAGCCCGGACAGGGCCTCGGAAGGTTCGTCACCACCGGCCAGGAGCATGACGGCGGCAACGGCACCTGTGAGGCAACCCCAGAAGATGACCACTCCGCGGCGGGGATGTTCCGCACCATTGGAGCTCAGGGAGCCCATGACGATCGAGGCCGCGTCTGCGCCCGTGATGAAGAAGATGGCTACGAGCACCATGGCCAGGACAATGACGGCCCCAGTGAGCCAGTCCGGCATGTGGAGATTCTTGACGAGGTCGAAGAGGGCGCCGTCGAAGTTGATGGACGGTGCTCCGTCCACCATGGTCACGAGTCCCGGGGTTCCGGCCTTGTCTGCCTCTTGCTGGACGTTGAACGCGGCGCCGCCAAAGATGCAGAACCAGACCACGCTGACGATGCTCGGGACCAGCAGCACGCCGGTGACGAACTGGCGGATGGTGCGGCCGCGGCTGATGCGGGCAATGAACAGTCCGACGAAGGGCGTCCAGGAGATCCACCAAGCCCAGTAGAAGATGGTCCAGCTGGTCAGCCAGCTGCGCAGCGCGTCGTCGCCTACGGCTTCGGTCCGCGAGGACATTTCTGCGAGGTCGCGGGCGTAGTCGCCGATCGAGGACGGGATGAGGTTGAGGATGAACAACGTGGGTCCGGCGACGAACACGATGACGGCCAGCACCACTGCCAGGACCATATTGATGTTGGAGAGCCACTGGATGCCGCGGCTGATGCCGGACACGGCCGAGGCCACGAAGCAGAATGTCAGGACAGCGACGATGACCACCAGGATCGGCGTCCCCACTTCACCCATCCAGCCGTTGGACGTCATGCCGCTGCCGATTTGCAGGGCGCCGAGGCCCAACGACGCAGCGGTACCGAACAGGGTGGCGAAGATGGCCAGGATGTTGATGAACTTCCCTACCGGACCCTCCACCATGCGGATGCCGAACAGCGACGTGAAGGCCGCGGAGACCAGCTGCCGGCGTCCCAGCCGGTAGGTGCCGTAGGCCATGGCGATGCCCACCACGGCGTACATGGCCCACGGATGGAGTGTCCAGTGGAAGATCGAGGTGGCCATGGCTGTCTGGACGGCTGCCGGAGTACGGCCATCCACCGTTCCCGGCGGCGGGGAGATGTAGTGGTAGAGCGGTTCGGCCACGCCGTAGAACATGAGGCCGATGCCCATGCCGGCGGCGAACATCATGGCCACCCAGGACACGGTCTTGTACTCGGGCTTTTCGCCGTCCTTGCCCAGCGGGATGTTGCCGAACTTGCCCAGGGCAAGCCACAGCACGAAGATCACGAACAGCGAGGCGAGCACCATGAACAGCCAGCCGGTGTACTCCATGACCCAGCTGAGGGCTCCCTTGGAGGTATCGGACAGGCTGTCACGGCCAACGAAGCCCCAAACCACGAAGGCGACGGCGATGGCGCCCGTGATCCCGAAGGTGACTTTGTCGAGGGTAAGTTTGCGGTTCCGGCGGGCAGAGACGGCCTGCTCGGTTTTGGCGTGGCGCAGTTCTTCCAGGATCTGCTCGTACTCTTCCGAGTCGGGCAGGGGCTCCGCGCCTCCGTCCTCAACGTCGAGGACTGCGGGGTTGGTTTCGTTGGGGGAGACGCTAAGGGTGTCCTTGGGCGTTTCCGTGGTGCGGGTTTCGGTAGAGGGAGCGTCGGCCGGCTGGTCGCCGGCCGGTAACTCCTCTGGACTTAAGGGTTTGGTGCCACTGTTTATAGCCATGAGCGGGTCCTTTGCTCGGAATCATGGGCTTGCGTGTATGTGTGGATGCTTGCGCCTGGTTGGGGATCCGGGGCGTTCCGCAGTAATCAACAACATTCGCGGTAAGCAACAGAGTGCGCTGCCTCACACTCAAAGTCAAGAGGTAGCGGCTCTTTAACAGCACATTGATATATCAATTGGCTGCAAAGCGTATCGTTGCGTATGGTGAAGGACGTTGCGCCTTGGCCTGCCAGTGGGGCTGGCGGGCGAGTGCAGTTGGCGGCGGCCTTTAGCGGTGCCGATAGCCCATCTTGGCGCTGATGCTCAGGCCTGCTTCGCGGAGGCCGTCAATGAGGCCTGGCTGGTCCTCGGGCGTAAAGCGGAACGCCGGACCGGAAATGCTGACGGCCGCGATGACATTTCCCAAGTGGTTGAAAATGGGCACGGCAACGGCAGTGAGGCCGATCTCGAACTCTTCATGCACCACCGCGTACCCGTTCCGCGCGACGTCGTGCAATTGCTTTTCGAGCACCCCGCGGTTGGTGATGGTCCTCGGCGTTCGCGCGGGGAGCCCGACGGCCTTGAAGACCTGGCTCCGTTCGTCCGCAGTCAGGGCAGCCAGGAGCACCTTGCCGCTGGAAGTGGCATGCAGCGGCGTCAGGCTGCCCACCCAGTCGTACGTGGCCAAGGTGGAAGGACCCATGGCCTGGTCCACGTTGACTGCGTAATTGGAGCGCAGCACAGCCAGGTTGACGGTTTCCTTGTATTCGGAGGCCAGTGCTTCCAGGACTTCCCTGGCCTCGTGCACCACGCTCAGCCTGCCAGGGATGGAGGAAGCCAGGCGCAGGATTCCGAAGCCGAGCTGGTACTTGCCCCGCTCGCTGTTCTGCCGGACCAGTTCGCGCGTGACCAGGGAACCCACCAGCCGGGACACCGTGGACTTGTGCACGCCCATTTCCTCGGCGATCTCGCTGACGCCGGCGTCTCCCTCGCGGGCAAGGATTTCCAGAATCTGGAGGGCGCGGTCCACTGACTGGACGCCTCCGCCCTGGGCGTCTGCGTCCTTGTCGATGTCCGGGTTGCTGGGTACGGCCATGATTCTCATCCTAGACCGGCCCGGACCGCCCCTCGGGACGCTCAGCGGCTCATGCGGGCCTCCCGGCTCATGCGTGCCTCCTGCTGGGCGCAGTCCACGGCAGGGGCATGACGGGAACTCCCTGGCCGGCCTCGACGCCTTCGGGTGGAACAGCCATGAACCCATCCGCCCAAGCCAGTCCCCGCATCATTCCCGGGCCGGTGTGCGGTACGGGCAAGGCGAGTCCGTGCTCGATGGTGCAGGGAACCAGCCGTGTCCTGCCGGGGTCGGCGTCGATGTCCGCGCCGGAGGTCAAGTCCACGGCGGCGGGCAGGTCCCGGTTTCCGAGGGCGGCCAGCAGCGGTCCGCCAAGGGTGATGAGGGCGATCATGGCGGCCAGCGGATTTCCTGGGAGCCCGATCACGAACCGTCCGTCCGGAAGTTCCGCCAGGACCGCGGGGTGGCCTGGGCGCATGGCTATGCCGTCGAGCAGCAACCGTCCGCCCATCGCGGCAATTGCAGCGCGGAAGTGGTCGGTCCCGGATTTACCCGTGCCTCCGGTAGTGATGGTGACATCCGCCCACGGGCCGTCCGGGCCGGACAGGGCCCACAGCCATTCCTGGTAGGAGTCGCCAATCCTCAGCTGACCCCCGGGCAGGCCACCCAGTTGGGAAATGACAGTTCCGAGCTGCGGCCCGAAGGTATCGCGGACCTGCCCGGGGCCGGGTTCACCGGAGGTGACCACTTCCAATCCGGTCAGTACGACGGCGACCATCGGCTTGCGCCGAACCTCCACCTCGTCGTGGCCTGCTACGGCGGCGAGGGCAACGTGTGCCGGATTCAGGAGGGTCCCTGCGGGAATGAGGACATCGCCGGCGGCGGCTTCCTCTCCGGCAGGCCTGATGTGGCGGCCCGGGAGGGTTTCTCCGGGCTTCGCGTCGGGTTTGAGCCGAAGGTGTCCTGGCGCGTTGGCGGTCACGAGGCCGCTTTCCTTGCGGAGGATGCCTGAGGCTCCTGCGGGTACCAAGCCACCTGTGGCGATGATGCTTGCCTGGTGCGGTTCCAACGGCGTTCCCGGCGTGGTGAGCGTCCATGGCCCGCTGCCGCTGATGGCCCAGCCGTCCATGGCTGAGGAGGCATAGTGCGGGATGTCCCGGGTTGCTGCCACGGCGGAGGTCAGCTCGCGTCCTATCCCGTCCTGGAGTGGTACCAGAAGCGAGCCAAGGGGTGCGGCGCAGTCAAAGGCAAGCTGTCGCGCCTCGGCCCAACTGGGCGCGTGTTGATGACCGCAGGGCGGGCTGGCGGTGGGAGGGTCGGCGACGACCTGTGCGAGCATGGCGGCCCACTTCCTGGTGCGGGGGTGCTGTTAAGTGCAGATGCCGGGGGCGGCAGGGCCTTCCCATGGTGCTTACCCTGCCACTCCCGGTATCTGTGGTTCCGTACTAAGCCTTCACGTATCCGTTGGGGTTCAGTACGAACTTTGTTGCCGCTCCGGCGTCGAACTCCGCGTAGCCGCGGGGTGCGTCTTCGAGCGGGATGGCCTTGGCGTTCACGGCCTTGGCGATCTGGACCTTGTCATGGAGGATCGCCATCATGAGCTGGCGGTTGTACTTCATCACCGGGCACTGCCCGGTGGTGAAGGACAGGGATTTGGCCCAGCCGGTACCCAGGGACAGCGAAAGCGAGCCGTGCTGGGCTGCCTCGTCGATTCCGCCCGGATCACCGGTGACGTACAGGCCCGGGATACCCAGGGCGCCACCGGCGGCCGTGATATCCATGAGGGAGTTCAGCACCGTGGCCGGGGCCTCGTGGGAGGCGTCCTTGCCGTGGCCGCGGGCCTCGAAGCCCACGGCGTCGATGCCGGAATCGACTTCCGGAACGCCGAGGATCTGCTCGATTTGGTCCTTCGGGTCGCCCTTGGAGACATTGACGGTTTCGCAACCGAACGAACGTGCCTGGGCCAGGCGGTCCTCGTTCATGTCGCCCACAATCACGACGGCGGCCCCCAACAGTTGGGCGCCCACGGCCGCAGCGATACCCACGGGGCCGGCACCTGCCACGTACACCGTGGAGCCCACACCGACACCTGCGGTGACGGCGCCATGGAAGCCTGTGGGGAAAATGTCCGAGAGCATGGTCAGGTCCATGATCTTCTCGAGCGCCTGGTCACGGTCCGGGAAACGCAGCAGGTTCCAGTCGGCGTAGGGAACCAGGACATACTCGGCCTGGCCTCCCACCCAGCCGCCCATGTCCACGTAACCGTAGGCGCTGCCGGGACGGTCGGGGTTGACGTTGAGGCAGATGCCGGTCTTGCGTTCCTTGCAGTTCCGGCAGCGGCCACAGGAGATATTGAACGGCACCGAGACGATGTCGCCCACCTTGATGAATTCGACGTCGGGTCCAACCTCAACCACTTCGCCGGTGATTTCGTGGCCAAGGACCAAATTCTGCGGTGCCGTGGTCCGGCCGCGGACCATGTGCTGGTCCGAACCGCAGATGTTGGTGGTCACGGTGCGCAGGATGACGCCGTGGGGCACCTTCCTGCCAACATTTGCAGGGTTGACGCCCGGGCCGTCCTTGAGCTCGAACGTCGGATACTCGGTGTTGATGATCTCAACTACACCGGGTTCCTTGTAGGCGACTGCTCTGTTTCCTGACATGACACTCCTTTGGCCATTTGCTGATGGAAATGGGACTGGCCAGTTGCCCGAAAGCGGCGCTTCGGTGAGGAAATACCTCCCCAGGTTTCAGGCCACCGAAGCGCCGTTCACGGGCAACTGGACAACTTTTTGGCTCTAGGCGGCGTCCTGGAGTTGAACGGCCGCTCCTGCCGATGCCACCGTGTGGTCGTTCTCCACGGTGCTGCCGCTGACGCCGATCGCTCCGATTACGGTGCCGTTGCTGTCCTGGAGCGGAATGCCGCCGGGGAAGGTGATGAGCCCGCCGTTGGAGACTTCAATGTTGAAGAGCGGTCCGCCGGGCTGCGACAACCCACCAATGGATCCCGTTGGCATATCGAAATAGCGCGCCGTGCGGGCCTTCTTGATGGAAATATCGATGCTGCCCAGCCAGGCCCCGTCCATGCGGGTGAAGGCTTTGAGGTTGCCGCCGGTATCGACGACGGCGATGTTCATGGCCGTGCCGGTTTCGCGGGCTGATCCGAGGGCGGCGGCCAGGACGGCCTCCGCGTTGGCTTGGGTGATGTCAGACAATGCTTCTCCTTTGATTCATGTCTAGTCACTGGCGTTTTTCATGGGGAAGGCTGTGGGTGGCGAGAGGGGCCACTGATATCTTCCAAAGCATCTGAAAGATATATCAGTCACATACTATGGCACCGATCACACTCTGTACAGGTCCTAGGCGGCTTCCATGCGGATGATGACGGACTTCGATGTAGGCGTCCCGCTGGTGTCGGCCACCGAATCCAAGGGCACAAGGACGTTGGTTTCGGGGTAGTAGGCCGCAGCACAGCCCTTGGGGGTTGAATAGGCAACGATCCGGAAGTTTTCCGCGAGGCGCTCGACGCCCTGAAACTCCGAGACCAGATGTACCATCTGCCCGTCGGTGAAGCCGAGTTCGTCAATGTCGGCTTGGCTGACCAGGACCACGCGCCGGCCGCCGTGGATGCCGCGGTAGCGATCGTCCTTGCCGTAGATGGTGGTGTTGTACTGGTCGTGCGAGCGCAGGGTCTGCAGTACCAGGCGGCCCGGGGGGATCTTGATGTATTCCAGCTCGTTCCCGGTGAAGAGCGCCTTGCCGGTGGGGGTATCGAACGCCCGGGCGTCCCGTGGGGGATGCGGCAGCACGAAGCCGCCCGGATGGGCGATGCGTTCCTCGAAGTCTTCAAAGCCATCGATCACTGCCTGGATGTGCTTCCGCACCAAAGAGTAGTCGTCCCGCAGGGAGATCCAGGATGCCCGGGGAGTATTGGGCAACGGCCGGCCCTCGGCATCGGTGAAGAGCTTGTGCGCGAGGTTGCACACAATGGCCACCTCGGAGTGCAGGTGCTCGCTGGCGGGCTTGAGGCGGCCGCGGGAGGCATGGACGGCGCTCATGGAATCCTCCACGGTGACGCGTTGGTCGCCCGAGGCCTGGGCGTCCTTCTCCGTGCGGCCCAGGGTGGGCAGGATGAGGGCCCGGCGGCCAGTGGAGAGGTGGGAGTGGTTGAGCTTCGTGGAGATCTGCACGGTCAGGGCCGTGTTGGCCAGCGCGTCCTCGGTGACCAGGGAATCCGGGGCTGCCCGGACGAAGTTGCCGCCCATGCCCATGAAGAACCGGACCTTGCCGTCCCGCATGGCACGGATGGCCGCCACGGTGTCGTAGCCGTGCTCACGCGGTGAGAGGAACTCGAACTCGTGGTCCAGCCGGTCGTGGAACGTCGAAGGCATCTTCTCGAAGATGCCCATGGTGCGGTCGCCCTGCACGTTCGAGTGGCCGCGCACCGGGCACACGCCGGCCCCGGGCTTGCCGATGTTTCCTTGGAGCAGGAGGACGTTGACCACGTCGCGCAGGGTGGGCACGGAGTGTTTGTGCTGGGTCAGTCCCATGGCCCAGCACACGATGGTGGCGTTGGAGGCCAGGAGCCGTTCGCCGGTGGCGTGGATCTGTTCCAGGGTCAGGCCGGAGGCTTCAACAATGTCCTCCCACCCCACCTTCTCCAGGTGCCGCAGGTAGTCGTCCACGCCCACGGTGTGGTTGGTAATGAACGCGTGGTCCAGCACGGTGTCCAATCCCGGCGTGGAACGGCCTGCGGTTTCGGCCTCGAGCAGGTACTTCCCAAGGCCCTGGAAGAGTGCCTGGTCCCCGCCGGCGCGGATCTGCAGGAAGTCGTCGGTCAGCTCGGTGCCCACCAGCATGCCGGAGACGTTCTGCGGGTTCTCGAAGTGGAGGAGTCCGGCTTCGGGGAGCGGGTTGATGGAGACGATGATGGCGCCGTTTTTCTTGGCCTTCTCCAAGGCGCTCAGCATGCGGGGGTGGTTGGTCCCCGGGTTCTGTCCAGCCACGAAGATCAGCGATGCCGTCTCCAAGTCCGTCAGGCTGACTGAGCCCTTGCCGATCCCGATGGTCTGCACCAGGGCCGAGCCCGACGATTCGTGGCACATGTTGGAACAGTCCGGCAGGTTGTTGGTGCCGATCCCGCGGACCAGCAGCTGGTACACGAAGGCGGCCTCATTGGAGGTCCGGCCGGACGTGTAGAAAACAGCCTCGTCCGGCGACGCCAGGCCCCGGAGCTCCCCGGCCATCAGTTCGTAGGCCTCGTCCCAGTCGATGGGCACGTAATGGGTGGCACCCTCATCGAGGAACATCGGATGCGTCAGCCGTCCCTGCTGTCCCAGCCAGTAATCATCGCGGGTTTTCAGGTCCGCTACGGAATGCGCGGCAAAGAACTCCGGGGTGACCCGGCGCCGCGTGGCTTCCTCGGCGACTGCCTTGGCACCGTTCTCGCAGAATTCCGCGGCGTTGCGCTTCTCATGCTCCGGCCAGGCGCAACCCATGCAGTCGAACCCATCCAGCTGGTTCACGGCCATCAGCGTCTGCACGCTGCGCACCGCGCCCATCTGCTCGAACGAGATCTTCAAAGCATTGGCTACGGCAGGGATGCCTACGGCCTTGGTCTTGGGTTTGGTGACGGTCAGCTTCGACTCGTCGATGTTATGGCGTGGTGCTTTGGAAGCCATGGTGGTCTTCCCTCCAGATCAGGAACGGGCGGCGATGCCGCGGGTCAGGCGGCGCCGGCTGCCACGGGCTGTTCGGGGCGGATGCCGGAACCCCGGCCTGAAGCCGGGCGGCTTCTGTGGTGTGGAGCAGCAAGAGTGCGGTAGTCACTGAGCCTACGCCGCCGGGTACCGGCGTCAAGGCCGCCGCTCTTCCGGTGACGCTCGCTTCGTCGACGTCACCCACCAAGGTTCCGTCGGGCAGGACGTTGGTGCCGACGTCGATCACTACCGTCTTTTCGGTGACGTGCGCGCCCGTAAGGAGGCCGGTGCGGCCCGCGGCGACAACCACGACGTCGGCCGGCCGGGTATGCGTCTCCAGGGGACCTGACTTGGAATGGCAGACAGTAACGGTTGCGTCCCGTTCCAGCAGCAGCAGCGCCAACGGCTTGCCCACCACCGCGGAACGCCCGACGACGGTCACGTTGCGGCCCGCTACCGGCACCTCGAAGTGCTCAAGAAGCTCGACCACCGCGCGGGCCGTGGCCGGAGCGAAAGCGGGCCGCCCCACAGCCAAGCGGCCCAGGCTCAGGGGATTGGCGCCGTCGATGTCCTTTTCCGGAGCGATCAGCCCCACCAGGCTGTCAGCCGCAACGCCGGTTGGCAGGGGCGTCTGCAGGATGATGCCGTGCACCGAGGGCTCGGAGCTGAGGTCCTTCAAGACGCTCGCGAGGACCTGTTCCGTCGCATCGGGTCCAAGGTCCACGATCCGGCAGTCGATGCCTGCCCTGTCTGCCGCCCGTTCGATGGACCGGACGTACCAGTGGGTGGACTCGTCATCGGTGGCCACCACCACGGCGAGGGTGGGGTGGATGCCTTCGTGTTGGGCCAGCCGGGCCTGGTCCTGGGCGCGCTGCTGGATGAGGGAGGCCAGGCGCTTGCCGGAGAGGGTGGCGGTGTTCATGCGAGGATCCTTTCGCGGACCCGCTTCACCAGGGAATCGGCGGCGAGGACCACTTTGTCCTCGAGCCCGTCGGTCCGCCCCGCGAGTTCGGCCCGGATGGCCTGGTCCTTGATGGCCACAACGTTGATGTCGATGTTTACCCGGGCGGTGGTGGCTGCGGCCCGGGCGGCGTCCGCTGCAGCGGCGACGTCGCTGATGACGTTCATGTTGGCCACCTCGAAGAGCTCGGTGGCGAGGTCAACAATGCTGCCTGACAGTTTGATGAGCTGTGCGGGGGTTTGGGCGGCTTCCACCAGGGCTGCGTCGATGGCTGCCTTCCTGGCAACCTTGAGTTCGTCCGTGCCGGCCGGAAGTTTGTAGGAATCAATGACGCCTTGGAAGGCGGTTTCGTCGGCGTCGGCGAGGTCCAGGGCCTCGAGCCTGTACTGGTCGGCGTCGTTGGTGATGCGCTCCACGAGTCCTGCGTGGGCGGCATATTTCTCACCGGTGGTGTAGCGGGCCACCATGGCCACGAGGGCGGCGCCCTGTGCTGCGTGCAAGGCTGCTGCTGCACCACCGCCCGGAGTCGGCTGGCGCGCCGCGAGCCGGGCGAGGTAGTCGTTGATGGTTTCTGAGCTGATCATGTGTCTTCCTGGGCGGGCGTCCGGAGTGGGGTCATCCCGGGTGGCGAAAGTGCTGGCTGGAGAAAGAGCGAAGGCAGCGCCCGGACCCGGTTGCGGGGTGAATCGGGTCCGGGACGCTGCCTGTGGCGGCTGGAGGGCCGGGTTAGCCGCGGAGCCTGCTCATGGTGGGGTCGTACAGCGGATCCTCGGTGACGGTGGCCTGGATCCGGCGTCCGAAGTACTCGATTTCCACCGAGTCGCCCAAGGAGACGGCCGAGGGCAGGTAGGCGTAGGCGATCGGCTTCTTGACGGTGTAGCCGAAGGCTGCGCTGGTCACGTAACCAACGGCCTGGTCCTTATAGAACACCGGTTCCTTGCCGAGGACGAGGCTGCGGCCGTCGTCGACGGTCAGGCAGCGCAGGCGACGTGCGGAGCTTTCTTCGCTGCGGCCTTCCAAGGCGGCCTTGCCGACGAAGTTCTCCTTGGCCATCTTGACCGCGAAGCCGAGGCCCGCTTCGAAGGGGTCGTGCTCGGTGGTCATGTCCGTGCCCCAGGACCGGTAGCCCTTCTCGAGGCGGAGCGAGCTGAAGGCGGCGCGGCCGGCGGCGATGACACCGAACGGCTGGCCGGCCTTCCACAGTGCATCCCACAGGCGCTGGCCGTTGTCGGCGCTGGTGTAGAGCTCCCAGCCCAGTTCGCCAACGTAGGACAAACGCATTGCCGTGACGGGGATCCCGCCAATGACAACCTCCTTGGAGCGGAAGTACTTCAGGCCGTCGTTGCTGAAGTCGTCGTTGCTGATGGTTCCCACCAGGTCGCGGGCCAGCGGACCCCAGAGGCCGATGCAGCAGGTGCCGCCGGTGGTGTCGCGGACCTGGACCCAGTCTTCGGCTCCGCCGTTTTCGGTCTGGTGGCGTGCTGCGCGGTCAAAGTAGGCGGTGTCGATGTTGCCGTTGGCGCCGAGCTGGAAGGTGGTCTCGTCCAGTCGAGCCACGGTGATGTCGCTTCGGATGCCGCCGGCGTGGTCCAGCAGGAGGGTGTACGTCACGGCGCCGGGCTTCTTGGCCAGGTCTCCGGTGGTCAGTTCCTGGAGGAGCTTCAAGGCTCCGGGACCGGAGACTTCCAGGCGCTTGAGCGGTGTCATGTCGTACATGGCTACTGCGGTACGGGTCTTCCAGGCCTCGGCTGCGGCGATGGGGGAGCTGAACATGCCGGACCAGGCGTCACGTGCCGGGGGCTGCCACTCGTCCGGCATTTCCTTGAGCAGTTCGGCGTTGGCCTCGAACCAATACGGGCGCTCCCAGCCTGCGCCTTCGAGGAAGAAGCCACCCAACTGCTTGTGGCGGGCGTGGAACGGGCTGACGCGCAGGTTGCGCGGGGAGAGCTTGGGCTGGAGCGGGTGCAGGACGTCGTAGATCTCCACGAAGTTCTGCTGCGAGGTTTCGCTGACGTACTCCGGGGTGAGCTGTACTTCCTCGAAGCGGTGGATGTCGCAGTCGCCCAGGTCGATCGTGGACTTGCCGTCCACCAGGACCTCGGCCACGGCGCGGGCAACGCCGGCGGAGTGGGTGACCCACACGGCCTCAGCCACGAAGAAGCCGTCCACTTCCTTGGACTCGCCCACCAGGGAGCCGCCGTCCGGGGTGAAGGAGAAGATGCCGTTGAAGCCGTCTTCGATTTCGCTCTCGCGCAGGGCCGGAAGGATCTGCTTGGTGGCTTCCCAGGCCGGGAGGAAGTCCTCCAGGGTGAAGTCCAGGCGGGAGGGCATGTTGTGCTCGCTGATGCTTTCCGGGGTGTACTTGCCCAGTTCGTCCAGGTCCACGGGCATGGGGCGGTGGGCGTAGGAGCCGATGCCGTAGCGGTCGCCGTGCTCGCGGTAGTAGAGGTCCTGGTCCTGGTGGCGGAGGATGGGCAGCCGGGCGCCGTTGGGCAGCTCGTTCTTGCCTTGCTGTGCCGGGACCGGGGTGGTCTTGACGTACTGGTGGGCCAGCGGGAGCAGCGGCACGGACATGCCGATCATTTCGCCGATCTTGGCACCCCAGAAACCTGCGCAGGACACCACGATGTCAGCCGGGATCACGCCGTCGGCCGTCTGTACGCCGGTGACCCGGCGTCCGGACTGTTCAATCCCGGTGACTTCCGTGTTGCCCAGGTACTTGACCCCTGCGGCTTCGGTGCGCTTGATGAGGAGTTGCACGGCGCGGGCTGCCAGGGCCAGGCCATCCGAGGGGACGTGGAGGCCGCCCAGGATGTCTTCCTCGTTGATGAGCGGGTAGAGCTCCTTGCACTCTTCGCGGGTGAGGATCTTGCCGTCGATGCCCCAGGACTGTGCGTAGCCGAGCTTGCGCTTGAGGTCGGTGAGGCGGGTCTCCGTGGTGGCCACTTCAAGGCCGCCCACCTGGTTGAAGCAGCTCTGGCCGTCCTCGGTCAGGGAGAGCAGCTTCTCCACCGTGTACTTGGCAAACAGCGCCATGGTCTTGGACGGGTTCGTCTGGAACACCAGGCCCGGGGCGTGCGAGGTGGAGCCGCCCGGCATGTTCAGG
Source organism: Paenarthrobacter sp. NPDC090520 (assembly GCF_044769205.1). Classification (NCBI taxonomy): domain Bacteria; kingdom Bacillati; phylum Actinomycetota; class Actinomycetes; order Micrococcales; family Micrococcaceae; genus Paenarthrobacter; species Paenarthrobacter sp. NPDC090520. The sequence continues at coordinate 134,561 of NZ_JBIVXM010000003.1, read as the reverse complement.
GGGCCTTGGTCCAGGACGGTGATGTTGTTCCACCCGCGCTGAACGAGTTCGTCGGCGAGGTTGGTGCCGACGATGCCGGCTCCGATGATGACAATTCGGGGCGTCGATGCCATGAAAGATTCTCCTGCTAGTAAGTCGTGCGGGGCAAGGGCGGGCTGGTTACCGGAAAACGACCGTGCTGGTCTGGTCCAGCAGGACGCGGTGTTCGCAGTGCCAGCGGACGGCGCGGGACAGGGCGAGGGCTTCGGCGTCCTGGCCAACAGTGGAAAGGGCGGTGGGACCGTAGCTGTGGTCCACGCGGATCACTTCCTGCTCGATGATCGGTCCCTCGTCCAGGTCGGCGGTCACGTAGTGGGCCGTGGCACCTACCTGCTTCACGCCGCGGTCGTAGGCCTGGTGGTAGGGGCGGGCACCCTTGAAGCCAGGGAGGAACGAGTGGTGGATGTTGATGGCGCGGCCTTCGAGCTTGCGGCAAAGGTCGTCGGAGAGAACCTGCATGTAGCGGGCCAGGACCACCAGGTCCGCCTGGTATTCATCCACGAGGTCCAGGAGCTTTTGCTCCGCCTCGGCCTTGGTGTCCGGGGTTACCGGGACGTGGATGAAGGGCAGGCCTGCTGCTTCGGCCATGGCGCGGTGGGTCTCGTGGTTGGAAACAACGGCTACGATTTCGCCGCCGAGGCTGCCTCCGCGCCAGCGGAAGATGAGGTCGTTAAGGCAGTGGCCGAACTTGGAAACCATCACCAGGACGCGCTGCTTGGTCTGGTCGTGGAAGCTGAACTTCATGTCGAAGCGGTCCGCGATGGAACGGAATTCGTCCTCGAGTTGCTCCGGCGAGTAGCTCGACGGTCCGGAGAAGGCAGTGCGCAGGTGCAGGGTCTGGCGCAGGCTGTCATCGAACTGCTGGTGCTCTTCGATGTTGAATCCACGGTCGAAGAGAAAAGTGGTGACTGCCTGCATGATGCCGGGCTGTTCGACGCACGACAGTGTGAGTACGAACTTTTGGGCCTGCTCTTCCTTGAGCTGACCGCGTTCAGCCGGCAGGGTGCTGAGGTGTGAGTCTGAAGCCACGAGGGTCATGTGTCCTCCTTAGATGGGTTTCCTAGATATATTCCTGAAATGCGTACTGATATATTAGGATTGAGATCAGCGTATACTGGACCTTGGAACGGGGTCAATAGGTTTTTTCGTCACCGCGGAAGGGGCTCGGCATCATGGCACTCGAAACTCTGGCACCTGCTGCGGACGCCAGCAGGAAGTCCTTGGCGGACATCGCCTACGAGAGCGTGCGTGACCGGCTGCTGACACTCGACATCAAGCCGGGCGACCTCCTCAACGACGACCAGCTTGCCAAAGAGATCGGGATTGGGCGCACCCCCGTGCGGGAAGCACTCAAGCGGCTGGAATTGGATCGGCTGGTGGTGACCTATCCGCGCCGGGGCACCTTCGCTACCCGCGTGGAAGTGACAGACCTGGCCTTCATCTCCGAGATCAGGGTCCAACTGGAGCCGGTGGCGGCAGCCAGGGCAGCCCGGGTTGCGACCCCCGCCAGCCGGGAACACCTGCGGCGCGTAGCGGCCGAAGTCAAGGCGTTCGACCTCCGCGCGGCCACGGTGGTGGAAACGCTCAAGCTGGATGCGAGCGTCCACCAAGGCATCTACGCTGCCGCGGCAAACCCGCACCTGGAAGACGTCCTGATCCGCTATGACAACCTGGCAACCCGGATCTGGTGCATGGTGCTGGACCGGCTGCCCAACCTGGAGCACCACGTCCATGAGCACGTGGATCTCCTGCAGGCCGTTATTGACGGCGATGAGGCGAAAGCGGCCGAGTTGGCCCGCGTCCACGTCAGCGGCTTTGAGCAAGCGGTGCGCCAGGCATTGTTCGCCGCCTGAGAACTGTGTCCGTCGGACACTGATCCTCTGCGTGCTATTCCCCGCCCCCAGCTGCCGCCATTTTCGCGGCAGCTGGGGGCGGGGCCCCTTTTACGCACGCTGCCGGATCAGCGTCCGCCGGTGTTCGGGCGGGGGCGGGGCCCCTTTTACGCACGCTGCCGGATCGCCACTGCCCTCAGCATGAGGTGCTGGAGTTGATCTACGACGCCGGGTGATTGCCTTTCATGGAGACCGTCCGGCGTATCGTGGGTCTCGGCGGTGTGCGCGGATGGATGCGGCGCGCCAGGTTTACGCCTCGTTCTCGGGGCGGGCCGTCAGGATCCATTGCGCCCTCTTTTGCAGGACGTCCAGTGACTCCTTGATCAGCGGCGACGACATGCTGCCCCTTCGCGCTGCGGCGACGATGCGGCGCGCCGGCTTCCCCTTGCCCGTGATGCGCAGCCGGACCACGTTTTCGGCGTTGTTCAGGGGCGCCAGGCGTGGCAGCAGGCCCACGCCCAGGCCGGCGCCCACGAACGCGATCTGGGTTTCCCACTCAACCGCCTCATGCGCAATCCGTGGCGTCACCCCCACGGCCGTGAAAGCGGCAGTGAACAGTGCGTGATAGGTGGACCCTGCGGTCTCGGTGATCCACGGTTCCGATGCCAACTCCTCCAGCGTCACGGTTTCCCGCGATGCGAGTGGATGGTCCGCGGGAATGATCACGTCCAAGGGATCGTCCAGGAGGACCGTCTGCTCGAAGCGGGGATCGTCCTCGCCATAGTTGTCCGATTGCATGGCAACGATCACCGCCAGGTCAATGCGCTCTGCCACCAGCAGGTCGAAGCAGCGGGATGGGTTGGCCTCGAGGACCTGGACCTCCAGTTGTGGACGTGTGGCGCGCAGCGTGGCGGCGAGCGGCGCAAGCAACTGGGCTGCCGCCGTCGAGAATCCACCGAGACCGAAGCGGGACTGCACCTGGTCGCCGGCCTCCATGGCTGCGGCGCGGAGGCTCTCCCACTCGGCAATGAGGGCGTCCGAGCCCTCCACCAGGAAGCGGCCCGTGGCGGTCAACCGCACACCCCGTCCGTCCTTGGTGAGCAGCTGCAAACCGAGCACGCGTTGGAGCTCGCGCAGTTGCGCTGAGACGGCCGAGGGGGAGTAGCCGGTGAGCTCTGCCGTGGCCCCGACGGTGCCGCACCGGGCGAACACCCGGAGCGTAATGAGACGTGGATCGATCATGCACCTATTGTGCATGGTTATCTACTGAATCTTGCGCTTTTGTTGCAGTTCAAGAATCCCTAATCTCTTACTACGAAGACTTCGACAACGCCGGTCGCGACGACGCACCCGCGGTCCCACGAATCACCAGACACTGACCCAGCCTCCCGGGAGGAACCCATGACTGCTCCAGCGAACGCACCCCTCAACACCCGCGGAAAACTCGCCTCAACGCTGCCTGCCGAACAGCTGGCGGAAATCTCCGCGTTGTTCGAGTTCCGTCGCACGGGTTATTCCCTCGACGCCCCGTTCTACACCGACCCCACCCTTTTCAAGATCGACATGGAAGCGATCTTCGGCCAGCACTGGATCTTCGCCGGAAGCGTCGCGGAACTGCCGGAGCCGGGCGACTACATCACGGTGGACTACGGCCCCTACTCCCTCATCGTGCTGCGCACGGATGAAGGCGAAGTCAACGTCCTGCACAACGTCTGCCGCCACCGCGGTGCCCGCGTCCTCACCGACGCTGCCGGCTCCACGGGCAACCTGGTGTGCGGCTACCACTCCTGGACCTACTCCCCGGAGGGCAACCTGATCCACGCTTCGGCTCCCGGTGAGGCGAAGTTCGACAAGAATTGCTTTGCCCTCAAGCGCGCCCACAGCCGCGAGGTGGCCGGACTCATCTTCGTGTGCATCGCCAACGAACCGCCCACGGATTTCGACGAGACCTCCAAGATTTTCGAGCCCTACCTCGCACCGCACGATCTCTCCAAGACGAAGATTGCCTACCAGCAGAACATCATCGAAGAGGGTAACTGGAAGCTCGTCATGGAGAACAACCGTGAGTGCTACCACTGTGACGGACACCCGGAGCTTGCCTGCTCGCTCTTCCCGACCTGGGGCCTGACGGAGGGCTTGATCCCCACCCACCTCGAAGAAGTGTGGGAGCGCAACAAGGAAGCCCAGTCCTCCCTTGAAGAGCGGTGCCGCCGCTATGGCCTTCCTTACGAGGTGGTGGAAGAGCTGGACACGCGTATTGCGGGCATCCGCATTTCGCGGGAATCGCTCGACGGCGAGGGCGAATCGTTCTCGGCTGATGGCCGCAGGCTCTCCAAGAAGCTCCTCGGCGACCTGCGGGACTTCCGCTTGGGCCGCTGCTCCATGCACCTGCAGCCCAACAGCTGGTTCCACTTCCAGAGTGACCATGTGATCACGTTTGGTGTCTTCCCGATCAACGAACACCAGACCCTGGTCCGCACCACCTGGCTCGTTGCCGACGACGCCGTGGAGGGCGTCGACTACGACCGCGAGAAGCTCACCTACACCTGGGAGCAGACCAACATCCAGGACAAGGCGTTCGTGGAGCTGTGCCAGCAGGGCGCGGCCAGCCCCGCCTACGAACCCGGCCCGTACATGAAGAGCGAATACCAGGTAGAGGCCTTCATCAACTGGTACGTACAGCGCGTTCAGGAGCACTTGGCATGATCGAAGTCCTCACCGAAACGGCAATCCAGGAACCGCAGCGCATCCGCGGTCTTGAGATGCCGTGGAACCGGGTGATGGGCAGCACTGAGGCGCCCGCCCGCGCTGCCCGCGCCCTGGGTCCATGGCACCCGCAGGAGTTCATGGCCGAATGCGTCGAGACCGTTCCCGAGGCCGGCGGACTGATGACGTTCGTGTTCCGTCGCACTGACGGTGCACCGCTGGCGTTCCGCGCAGGCCAGTACGTCAATATCGCCTTTCCCGTGAATGGTGAAGACCAGGATCCGGTGGACCGCAGCTATTCGCTGTCCAGTTCGCCCACGGAACCGTGGACCTTCAACATCACCGTCAAGCTCGACCCTGCCGGTCTGGTTTCACCCTGGGTGCACCAGAACGTCAGGCCGGGAACCGTCCTTGAGATGCTCGGGCCGGTGGGTGCCTTCCACCTGCCCGACGCCGACCGCCGGGCACGGTATCTGTTCCTCGCCGCCGGCGCGGGCATCACGCCCATCATGTCCATGGTCCGCACCATCCACTCGCTGCCCGGGCATGCCGATGTAGTGGTGCTCTATCACGGCGCGGAAGCCGGGGGCTTCGCCTTCCACCGGGAGCTGGCCTACATCGCCTCCGTGGACTCGCGGATCAAGGTGTTCTACTCCCTGGGAGACCGCAACAAGCCCGAAGAGTGGGAGGGACTCAGCGGACGGCTGACAGCAGCCATGCTGGACGAGGTTGCCCCCGACGCCAACGGCCGCCAAGTGTATGCCTGCGGTCCCGAGGGTTACCTGAACACCGCCACCGAACTCCTGCAGAAGGTGGGCGTGGACGATACCTCCATTTACATGGAGTTCTTCTCGGGGGACCGCCAGACGCTCCTTGAATACGCGGCCGAACTGGCACTTGCCGTGGATATCGCGGAGGAAATCGCCGAGGAGATCTCGGATTCCGCCGAGGACTACTTCGAGAGCCAACCTGCGGCGTTCGGGATCTACGAGCCCGGATACGACGCCGAAGGTACTTTGGAGGCGACCGGCCTGCCGCTGGAAACCGTGGAACCGGAAACAACCGGCCCGGAGGCCCCTGAAGCCAGCCCGGAGCCGGAAGCGGCAACTCCGGATGCCTCGAATTTCGACACCGTGGGAACGGGCAGCCTCACCATGTCCTTCCTCCGTACGGGCATCAACGTGCGGATCGATCCTTCCGAGCACATCCTGGGGGTGGCCCAGCGTGCGGGTGTACGGATTGGTGCCAACTGCCAGGAGGGCATGTGTGGCTCCTGCAAGGTGGTCAAGCTGTCCGGCGACGTGGACATGAACCACCAGGGCGGAATCCGGAAACGGGAAATCGATGCCGGCAAGTTCCTGCCCTGCTGCTCCACGGCGCAGACCGACCTGGTGATCGACGCCTAGCCCTGCGGCTTTCCCTGGTGCGCCCACTCCACCAGCTCGGACATCCACGGACGTTGTCCGCGGTGGACCGTGAGGCCGTCGGGGATGCCGTGGACCGTGGCTTGGTCGCCTGAAGCGTCGATCGTGATCCGGGCATCCCCCATGGGGGCGTTGCTGATGTGGAGATCCCCGAATTCGCGTGGAAGAACGGGATCAAGCCAGATGCCGCCCAGGGAAATGTGCGTGTCATAGCGCATGAGCGAGGTGACCACGTGGATGGGTGTGGTGGCGGCCCACGCTTGCGGTGAACAGGCCGTGGGGTAGGGAACGGGTTCCGTGAACTGCCCCCGGTCGAAGCCGCAGAAGAGCTCGGGCAACCGTCCGCCGGAGTACTCGGCGGCTTCCAGGAGCGCAGTACCGATCCTCTGTGCCTCCTCCACGTACCCGTAGCGCAGGAGACCGGACATGATCAGGGCATTGTCGTGCGGCCAGACCGACCCGTTGTGGTAGCTGGCCGGGTTGTAGGCGGCCATGTCCGTGGCGAGGGTCCGGACGCCCCAGCCGCTGAACATCCTGGGCGACATCAAGTGCTCCACCACGGATGGAACCTTGTCCTCATCCATGAGCCCGAACCAGAGGCAGTGGCCCATGTTGGAGGCGCAGGCATCCACGGGCCGTTTGTCCCGGTCCAAGGCCACGGCGTAGTAGCCCTTGTCCGGCAGCCAGAAGTCTTCGTTGAATCTTTGCTTGAGGCGATCCGCGCGTTCCCGCAGCTCATTCGCCAACGCGAGGTCGCCGTCGTCGTAGGCCATCCAGGCGCGCGCCACATAGGCGCCGTGCACGTACGCCTGGACCTCGGCGAGCGCGATGGGCGCCTGCGCCAGCGTGCCGTCCGCAAAGTTGATGCCGTCCCAGGAGTCCTTCCAGCCCTGGTTGATGAGGCCGTGCTCGTTGGGCCGGCCGTACTCCACGAAACCGTCGCCGTCCCGGTCGCCGTAGTTCCGGATCCAATCGAGGGCGCGGTCCGCGTTGGGCAGGAGGGCGGTGATGGTGTCCTTGGAGAATCCCCAGCGGCTCACGGAACCGAGCACCACCACGAACAGGGGAGTGGCATCCACGCTGCCGTAATAGGCGGAGTTCCCTTGCAAGGCCTGCCCCGTGCTGACATCCAGGCGGACCTCGTGCAGGATCTTGCCCGGCTCTTCCTCGGTCTCGGTATTGACCTCGGTGCCTTGCCGGTCAGCGAGCGTCCGCAGCGTGCCCAACGCCAAGGACGGGTCAACCGGCAGGGCCATCTCCGAGGCCCACAGCGAGTCGCGCCCGAACAGCGTCATGAACCAAGGGGCGCCGGCAGCCACCACCACCCTGTCCGGATGGTCCGGATCCTGGATGCGCAGGGCGCCCAGGTCCTCGTAGCTGCGGCGCAGCGTGCGCTCAATGGACCGGTTGCCGATCTGCAGGGCGGGGATTTTCGCAACCCATTCCTGCCGGCGCCGGTCACTCGGTGACAGCTCGCCGCCGGCCGGATGGGTGAACGGGACCGAACTCCCCTCCAACGTGGGGGCGACGCTCACGTGCGTGCTCCATTTACCGAACGCCGGAACCGTCACCCTGAAGCCCAGGGCCTTGGCCCCGACGCCTGCGCCCTCGGCCCGGATGACCACCGACTTCCTGATGCCCTCCCAGACGCCCCGGATTTCCAGCGAGTCGTTCTCGATGCGCCGGGTCTCATGCCAGTCGCGCGTGATGCGGGCTTCCTTGACCTCGAACAGGTCCGCGAAGTCGGCCTCGACCACCAGGGTGATGCGGCATTCGGCGGGCTGCCTGGAGTAGTTGCGGACCGTGATTTCCTCGAGGATCCCGGCGCCCACCTCCCGCAGGCGTTCCACCAGCAGCGGGCTGTCGGCGTAGCCGTCGGCGCGTGGAACGCGGCAGGCGAAGAGCGCCCGGTAGGGTTCCTTGGTCTCCGCTGCCAGGGATTCCAGGGGCTGATCGTTGATGGTCAGTTCCCAACGGGAGAGGATCCGGGTATCCAGGTGGAACACGCCGTGCGGAAGCTCCGGCCGGATGTCCCCGTTGGAGGCAGAGATGCAAAAGGACGAGCCCTCAACCAGCGTGACGGTTCCGGAACCCAAGGGACCGGCGGCCGTGTCAGCATTCCATCCAGCCACGTGAAGCTCCTTATTAAGCGTCGGCAGGGACGTACTCGACGCTACGCCGGAGGACCCTCGGAAACCAGACCCGCCAGGCCCCGGAGGCGCCAAATTGCGGCGCGGACGGTCGCAACCGAGAGTTAACCTTCGCCCCGGCGTGTGGGCGGAGAATTGCGTCTATAGTGAGACTTGCAGTACTCGCTGATGCAGACCGGCGGCCCTTTTATGGCCGGAGGCCTATCCAATGACCGATACCCAAATTGGCGCATTCCTGCGGGAGTGCGTTGTGTACGAAGAAGACAGCGAAGAGGGCCTGGACCTCGATGCCCTGTACGGCCTTTACATCAGCTGGTGCGTCCTGGGGAACAAGATTCCCGTACCTGACAGCGCCTTCCGCACTTCCATCCGGCTCAACGGCGTCAAGCACCACAAGCGCGACGGCAACCGTTACTACCCGGGACTGCGCATGGTGGGTGCCGCCGCACGCGACTACGTCCTGAACAGCGTGCCCGCAGCCTACGAGGTCAGCGTTCCCCCTGTGCCGTTGACCGATGACGACGAGGCCCTCCCGGCTGCCGTCTGAGTGTTCGCACAGCAGGTGCCCCTAAGATGCCTTCTTAGGGGCATTTGCCGTTTCTAGACCCGGAAGTGGGACTCAAGTGAAGCCATCCATCGTCTGGTTCCGTGACGATCTCAGGGTCCGGGACCATCCCGCCCTGCGTGCCGCCGTCGACGATGGAGCGGCCGTGGCCCTCTTCGTCCTCGATGAAGAATCGCCGGGAATCCGCCCCCACGGCGGCGCCGCACGGTGGTGGCTGCACCACTCGTTGACGGCCCTGCGCGAGGACCTCGACGCGCTCGGCATTCCGCTGCTGCTGCGCCGCGGGCCCGCTGCGGAGATCGTCAGGAAGACCACGACGGCGGCAGGTGCCGGCGCGCTGTACTGGAACCGGCGCTACGGCGAAGTTGAACGGACCATCGACGCCGATATCAAGTCGTGGGCCGGCGATGAGGGGCTCCATGTGGAGAGCTTCCAGGCATCCCTGTTGCACGAACCGTGGAAGGTATCCACCAAGACCGGCGGCCAGTACAAGGTCTTCACCCCCTTCTGGAAGGCCATCTCCGGGCTGGACTTCCGCAAGCCGTTGGCCATCCCGGCCAAGGGGCACGGTTTCACTGGCGACCTTCCGGCCTACGAGGACCTGGAATCGTGGCACCTCCTGCCCGCCGGGCCGGACTGGGCGGGTGGCCTGCGGGAGCGCTGGACCCCTGGGTCGGCTGCGGGACACCAACGTTTGAAGGCATTCGTGGCACAGGGGCTGGACGAGTACAAGGAAGGCCGCAACCGACCGGACCAGGACGGGAGCAGCAGCCTGTCGCCGTATCTTCGCTGGGGCGAACTCAGTCCGTTCGAGGTGTGGCATGCGTTGGGGGCCAAACGCTCTGAAAGCGCCGGAATCTACGCTTCCGAACTGGGCTGGCGGGAATTCTGCTGGCACCAGTATTTCCACAATCCGAACCTGGCTACGGCCAACCTGCGCACCGAATTCGACCGGTTCCCTTGGGCCTGGCCAGGTGGCTCAGGCCACGCGGAAGGCGGCATGCACCCCGGCCACGAGTCGGCCGCGCAGGAACTCCGGGCCTGGCAGAAGGGGGAGACCGGCTTTCCCATGGTTGATGCCGGGCAGCGCCAATTGTGGCACACCGGTTGGATGCACAACCGGGTGCGCATGGTGGCCGCGAGCTTCCTGGTCAAGAACCTCGGCATCCATTGGCAAGTGGGCGAGCAGTGGTTCTGGGACACGCTGGTGGATGCCGATCCGGCCTCCAATCCGGCCAACTGGCAGTGGGTTGCCGGCTCGGGAGCGGATGCCTCCCCGTTTTTCAGGATCTTCAACCCGGAGGCGCAGCGGACCAGGTTCGATCCGCAGGGTAAGTACATCGCCCACTGGATTCCGGAGTTCGGGACACCGGACTATCCGGAGGAAATCGTTGATCTGAAGACCACCCGGCAAGAGGCCCTGGAGGCGTACAAGGAGCTGAAGGAGGTGAACTGACGCCCGCGTGGCTGCACGCATGGTGCCCTCTGGAAATTAGTAGGAAGTCCGAGTATATTCGGGTTCAGAGATGATCTGGATCACAGTTGGCGACGTCTTGCCGTGGTGCTCCAGCCAGGCGCCACAGCCGATCGGCACGGCGATCATTCACGAATGCAAAGGAGCATTTCCACCATGGTGCGCGAGCTTTCACACTATGTAGACGGGCAACGGATCGACGGCACATCCGGCCGCTTCAGCGACGTCTACGATCCCTGCACGGGCGAGGTCCAGGCCAGGCTCCCGTTGGCCGACGCGGAGGAGGTCCGCAACGCCATAGCCAATGCGGAGAAGGGCCAGCTCGAATGGGCCGCCATGAACCCGCAGCGGCGCGGTCGGATCCTGCTGAAGTTCGTGGACCTGGTCAACGAGAACATGGACGAGCTCGCCACACTCCTCTCCTCCGAACACGGCAAGACCTTCGCCGACGCCAAGGGCGACATCCAGCGCGGCATCGAAGTGGTGGAGTTCTCCGCGGGAGCGCCGCACCTGCTCAAAGGCGAGTTCTCGGACAGTGCGGGGCAGGGAATCGACGTCCACTCGCTGCGCCAGCCGCTGGGGGTGGTTGCCGGGATCACGCCGTTCAACTTCCCGGCCATGATCCCGTTGTGGAAGTCGGGCCCTGCGCTCGCCGCCGGCAACGCCTTCATCCTGAAACCGTCAGAACGCGACCCCTCCGTACCGTTGCGGCTTGCCGAGCTTTACAGCGAAGCAGGCGTCCCGAACGGCGTCTTCAACGTCATCAACGGCGACAAAGAAGCTGTAGACGCCCTGCTTGAAGACCCGCGGGTCAAGGCCATCGGGTTCGTGGGTTCCACTCCGATCGCCCAGTACATCTACGCGACGGCGGCGGCGCATGGGAAGCGCGCGCAATGCTTTGGCGGGGCGAAGAACCACATGGTGGTCATGCCCGACGCCGACCTGGACATGGCTGCCGACGCCCTGATCGGTGCCGGGTACGGTTCCGCGGGCGAACGCTGCATGGCCATCTCCGTGGCGGTTCCGGTGGGGCAGGAAACCGCAGACGCCCTGGTTGCCAAGCTGGCTGAACGGGTCAAGGACCTCCGTGTGGGGCACAGCATGGACAAGGACGTGGACTTCGGCCCGGTGGTGGCGGCCTCGGCGAAGGAACGGATCGAGGGCTACATCCAGTCCGGCGTCGACGAAGGCGCCACCCTGGTCACGGACGGCCGCGGCCTCACGGTGGACGGCTATGACGGCGGCTTCTGGGTTGGCCCCACGCTTTTCGACAACGTCACCAAGGACATGAAGATCTACAAGGAGGAGATCTTCGGTCCTGTCCTCAGCATCCTGCGCGCCGCCGACTACGACGAGGCGCTCCGGCTCTGCAGCGAACACGAGTTTGGCAACGGCGTCGCAATTTTCACCCGCGACGGCGACGCCGCCCGCGACTTCGCCAGCCGCGTCGAAGTGGGCATGGTGGGCATCAACGTTCCGATTCCGGTGCCGATCGCCTATTACACGTTCGGCGGCTGGAAGGCCTCCGGATTCGGCGACCTCAACCAGCACGGCGCCGATGCGTTCCGTTTCTACACCAAGACCAAGACCGTCACCTCGCGGTGGCCCTCAGGCATCCGCCAGGGCGCCAGCTTCGTGATGCCGGCAGGCAGTTGATGGGAGTGGCGGGCAAGGAAACAGAGCAGCAGGAGGAAGAAGTCCTTTTTGAGCGACGCGAGCACCTCGGCATCGTGACGCTCAACCGGCCCCGGGCAGTCAACGCCCTCAATGCGGGCATGGTGAAAGCCATGCTGCAGCAGTTGGCTGCCTGGGCTGATGACGATTCCGTCCGGACCGTCCTGGTGCGGGGCGCCGGTGACCGCGGTCTCTGTGCCGGCGGCGACATCGTGGCCATCTACAAGGACATGCTGCACGGCGGCACGGAAACGGCCGAATTCTGGGCGGACGAGTACCGGCTCAACGCCCTGATCGCCGGCTACCCCAAGCCGTACGTTGCGTTCATGGACGGGCTGGTCCTCGGCGGCGGCGTTGGTGTTTCGGCGCACGGTTCCGTCCGGGTGGTCACCGAGCGGACGCGTACCGGCATGCCGGAAACCACCATCGGGTTCGTGCCCGACGTCGGCGGCACCCTCTTGCTGTCCCGCGCACCCGGCGAGGCGGGAACCCACGCCGCGCTCACGGGGGCGCACCTGAGCGGCGCGGACGCCATTTTCCTCGGGCTTGCGGACTCGTTCGTGCCGTCCGAAAGCCTCCCGGCACTCGCCGAAGCGCTGGAAAGCTCGACGGCGGCAGACGCCGTCGGGCGTTTTGCCCACGCCGCGCCGGACTCGCCGCTGGCGGCCCAGCGGGAGTGGATCGATTCCTGTTACGCGGGCGATGACGCGGAGGAGATCGTCCGGCGTTTGCGTGGGACCGGCGGCGAGGCCTCTGCTGCCGCGGACACCATCGAGGGCAAATCGCCGACGTCGGTCAAGGTCACCTTGGAGTCGCTGCGGCGCGTGCGGGGGCTGTCCGTTGAACACGGTATGACCCTCGAAGAAGCGCTCGACCAGGAGTACCGCGTGGGACTTCGTTGCCTGTCCGGTCCGGATTTCCGGGAAGGCATTCGCGCTCAGGTAGTGGACAAGGACCGCAATCCGCAGTGGAAGCCGGCGTCGCTCGCGGAGGTCCACGCGTCCGACGTCGAGGCCTACTTCGCGCCGCTCGGCGAGCGGGAGTTGGGGCTGGCAGTCGGGCAGGTCCAAAGCAATTGAGCCAGTCCAAAGCAGTTGAGCCAGTCCAATCGGTGTGAGCCAGTCCAACCCAGTTGAGGAGACGAAATGACAGAGAACGCAGCATCAGCAACGGGACTCATCGCTTTCCTCGGCCTCGGCCATATGGGCGGTCCCATGGCGGCCAACCTGATCAAGGCCGGGCACGATGTGATCGGTTATGATCCCGTCCCGGCAGCTGTGGAAGCGGCGAAAGCGCACGGAGTGCCCATGGCGGATTCGGCAGCCGACGCCGTATCCGGGGCGGCCGTGGTCTTGACGATGCTCCCCAGCGGCAAGCACGTGCTGGACGCCTACCGCGGAGTAGGCGGGCCAGGGCTGCTCTCCGTTGCCGGGCCGGACACGCTGTTCCTGGACTGCTCCACCATCAACGTCGACGAGGCCCGGGAAGCTGCATCGCTGGCCGTGGACGCCGGCCACCGTTCGGTGGATGCTCCCGTGTCCGGTGGAGTGGTGGGTGCTGAGGCAGGGACCTTGACGTTCATGGTGGGGGCCTTGCCGGAGGACTTCGACACCGTGAAGCCCATCCTTGAACTCATGGGCAAGCGAATTGTCCACTGTGGCGACCACGGGGCGGGGCAGGCCGCCAAGGTGTGCAACAACATGATCCTTGGCGTGTCCATGATCGCCGTGTCCGAGGCGTTCGTGCTCGGTGAAAAGCTGGGGCTCACGCATCAGGCCCTGTTCGATGTTGCATCCAACGCCTCAGGGCAGTGCTGGGCGCTGACCACCAACTGCCCTGTTCCCGGTCCCGTGCCCACCAGCCCTGCCAACCGCGATTACCAGCCCGGGTTCGCCGGGGCCCTGATGGCCAAGGACCTGCGCCTGGCGGTGAATGCCCTGGAGAGTACGGGGGTCGCGGCTGAAATGGGTCCATTGGCCTCCCGGATTTACGATGCTTTTGCGGCAGGAGACGGTGCGGCACGGGATTTCTCCGGCATCATCACCGATATCCGTGAAAAGTCTGAGTGAGGATTTGTTGGTGACCATTGCTGTGGAGAGGGAGAGCATGACGTTCGAGAACATTCTGGTGGAACGCCGGGGCCGGGTTGGCCTGGTGACACTGAACCGGCCGTCGGCGCTGAATGCGTTGAACACGGCGCTCATGAATGAACTCGTTGCGGCGGTGACGGACATGGACCGGGATCCGGGCGTGGGCGCCGTGGTTGTCACCGGGTCCGCCAAGGCCTTCGCTGCCGGTGCCGACATCAAGGAAATGTCCTCCAACAGCTACATGGAGATGTACGCGGCCGACTGGTTCCGGCACTGGGAGGACCTCACGCGTTTGCGGATCCCGGTCATCGCTGCTGTTTCGGGGTTCGCCTTGGGTGGTGGCTGCGAACTGGCGATGATGGCAGATTTCATCATTGCCGGGGACAACGCCAAGTTCGGCCAGCCGGAGATCAACCTGGGCGTGATCCCGGGGATGGGCGGCTCCCAACGCCTCACCCGGGCCGTGGGCAAGGCGAAAGCGATGGACATGGTCCTCACGGGGCGCTTCATGGAAGCCGACGAGGCTGAGCGGTCCGGACTGGTCTCGCGCGTGGTGCCCGCCGCCGAGGTGGTGGACGAGGCGTTGAAAGCGGCCGAGGTCATCGCCTCAAAGTCCAAGCCGGCTGCGATGGTGGCCAAGGAGGCCGTCAATGCGGCGTTCGAGATGGGGCTCGCGCAGGGTGTGGTCTTCGAGCGCCGGGTGTTCCATTCGCTGTTCGCCACCGAGGACCAAAAAGAAGGCATGGCCGCGTTTGCCGAAAAGCGGCAACCGGAGTTCAAACACCGTTGAGTGGCCCGCTGTGCGCGTCATTTTTGGGTTGGGGCGCGCACAACAGGCCTTGCAACGCGGAATCGGCGAGTGCCCCGGTTAGACTCCTTGGCACGGACCAAATGGGGAGAGAAACATGTCAATGGAGAGTGTTCGCGCCGAATCGTCGGAAACCGGAGCCGAGCCCGCAGGGGAGAGCCAGCCGGTCAACAACCTCGCCATCGTCTCGGCGGCCATGGCGGCGCTGGCGGTCGTGGGGTTGTTCCTCGCCGGCATGGCCATCATCGCCGTGTTCGTAGTGGGCGCCGGGCATGTTGCGTTGAAGCAGATTGAGCAGCGCGGGGAGCGCGGACGTCCCTTCGCCATCTCGGCTTTGGTGGTCGGCTACGGAATCGCGGCCCTGTCCCTGGTCTCGGCGCTCATCTACACCTTTACCCGGTAGGGCGCAGCTCACTGGCCTTTCTGCGTCACTAATAGCCCATTCCGGCACTAATCGGGGGCGGGCCGTCATGAGGGCGGGCCCCATCGACCGTGAACGGGGATCTCCATGACGTGGCAATTCTGCGACAACCACCGCTGCCCGGACAGTTGGCATTGGACCGACCTCGCGGGGGTCCTGGAGCAGTGCCCCAGCCTGGACCATACCGAAGAGCCGGCCCCCATGGTCCATTGCTAAGTATGCTGATAATATAGGCGTGCCGAGACAGAAGACGTACAAGGACTGACCTGCCGGGGGGTGTCAGTAATGACGGAGCGGAAGGTTCCGGACGTGGTGAATCAGGAGAGTGTCCGGCGGGAGGCGACGGACATCCTCGCCGAAGGTGACCTGACCCTGACTGACCTGTGGATCGAGTTCTTTGCCCGCGGTGGCATGGCAGGCGCAGAAGAGTTTGAAGCCTTCATCCAAGGCATCATGCCGGTGGAAAGCACTGATCTGCAGATCCTCGACCTCACGTTGGTGGAGCTGCAGAGTCCCTGACTCAGTGGACGGGCGAGGACTCCAGCGCGGCGTCAAAGAATTCACGTTCCAGGCGTACCGCCTCGCGGAACGTCATGGCAACGCGCCCGCGCGCCTCGGCGGATACGGGCTCGACGGCGTCGAATTCCTCGCGCAGCCAGGTCACCCACGCGTTGTACCCGGGGTTGTTGTGCAGGCGGATCCAATCAGCATGCTTCGGCGCGGCCGGCCAGGTGGCGATGTCCCCGGCCCGCGCGGCCCAGTCGCCATACAGCCATTCGGCGACGAGCAGGACGGCAAGGACGTCCGGGTAGGAGCGGGTGTCCAGCGCGCTGCGCATCAGCGCGTCGAAGGAACGGGTGGTTGCTCCCAGTTCCGGTGCGAGCCTGTCCTCTTCCGGGACGCCGAGTTGGTCGAAGCTGTCGTGGAAATAGGTGTTCTCATCCGAGGCGAAGGCGCCCAGGACCTTGGCGAACACCAGCCGCGACGGGAGCGATGGCGCTGAGGCAACTGCCTGGCCCAGGAGTGCGGTGAAGGCATCGCAGAACTGGTAGTCCTGCACCAGGTACCGGCGGAGGTCCTCGTCCTCGAGGCTGCCGTCGATCAGCCGGTCAACGAAGGGATGGTTGACGGCCGCATCCCAATCGGCGGCGGAGGCGTCCTTCAGTTCGTCGGCAAAGCCCATGCGTGCGTGCTCCTCTTCTTGGGTGGTTGGCAACTGACTGGCATTTGTGGTGGTTTTCAGCGCTGGGAACAACCACAAGTGCCGGTCAGTTGGGTGGGGCTAGTAAACAGATCCCTGCAGGATTTCGGACAATCGGCCGGCCGCACGCTTGAGCTCGGGAACCCCGGCCTTGAGTGCTTCCTCCGTGGCGGTCTCCACGGGACTGGTCAGGGAGATGGATTCGCTGGGCCGCGCGGTGGGGTGTGGAACTGCGACGGCCACCGAGAGCACGCCGGTGGCCCGCTCGTCCTCCGAATAGGCGAAATCAACCCCGTCCTGGGGGAGGCGGCTGCGGAGTTCCTCCACCGTGAAGGTGTCCTTCTCGTGGCCTGCCGTGATCGCCGCTGCGGTCACTTGGTCCAGCTCGGCATCAGGTGCCGCCGCCAGCAGGATTTTGCCGGCGGCTCCAACGGTGAGGGGTAGCCGCTTGCCCAAGGGTAGGTCGTAGCGCAGCGGAGATTCGCCGTCGACGCGTGCCACCAGGATCCGTTCAAAGCCGAGGCGGGTGTACAGCGAGGCCGTAAGCCCGGTTTGGGTGGCCACCTGCTGCAGGATGGGCCGCGCGGCGACCACCAAAGGATCGTTCTCCAGGTAGCTCCGCGCTGCGGGCAGTACTGCCGGGCCAATGCGATAGGACTTGTCCGTTTGGCTGACCATGCCGAAGTCCTGCAGGACGCGCAGGATCCGCAATGTGGTGGGAAGGCTCATTCCGCACGTCCGGGCAAGGTCGCTCAGCCTCTGCGGGCGTTCGGCCCGCTGCAGCTCGGCAAAGACTTCCATGGCCCTGGAGAGGGAACGCATGTTGGCGGCCTTGGGGCCGTCCTCGGCTGCGCCGGCTGAGTGCGTGGAGCTCACGGTCATCCTTTCATTCTATGTAACTTCCTTGCGCTTGACATGCATTGTGGCTCCTGTCACTATTTCTTCATACGCAATGTTCTTTCATTCTATGAAATGAAGATCCGCACAATGTAAGCGTTGAAACGGACTCTGACGGTCTGCGGAATGCAAAGAACCACCAAACGTAAGAAGGAAACCATGACAACGGAGTCACTTATCGCCGAGCCCCGGGCCAAGGGGCGGGTGGCGAAATCCGTGCTCGCGGGGATTGGCGCTTTCGTCGCAGTCGGCGTCTATGTCCTCATCAGTTCCATCGGCCTCGGCCTCTGGACCACCCTTGGGCCCGGGCCGGGCTTGTTCCCCTTTGCCATGGGCGTCCTTCTGGTGGCCATGTCCGGCATCTGGCTCGTCCAGGAGCTCCGCAAACCCAGCGAAACGCCCGGGGGAGTGGACGGCGGGCTGGTGATTGCCGTCGTCGTAAGCCTGGCGGTACTGGCCGCCGTCCTTGACCTGCTCGGCTTCCAACTGGCCATGTTCCTGTTCCTGCTCTACCACCTCAAAGTGCGTGGGCGCCGGGGCTGGATCTCCTCGCTGATCATCGCGCTCGCGGGCAGCGTGGGGGCCTTCTACGCCTTCAACTACGGGCTCAACGTCGCCCTGCCCACGGCGGGCATCCCCTTCCTGAACTCGATCGGACTCTAGACGTGGACACACTCAACGAACTGCTTGGCGGCTTCGCTGCGGCGATGACCTGGCAGAACCTGATCTTCGCCTTCCTCGGTTGCCTGCTCGGCACCATCATCGGAGTGCTGCCGGGCATCGGTCCCGTGGCCGGCGTCGCGCTGCTCATCCCGCTCACCATGAACCTCGATGCCACCGGGGCGATCATCATGCTGTGCGCCATCTTCTACGGCACGGCCTACGGCGGAACCATCACCAGTGTCCTGCTGAATACCCCCGGCGAAGCAGCCTCGGCGATCACCACCATCGACGGCTATGCCATGACCAAGATCGGCAAGGCCGGAGCGGCCCTGACCATTGCCGCCGTCGGGTCCTTCGTGGGCGGAACCATCGCCACGCTGGGACTCGTGGCGGCCGCGAAGCCGCTGGGTGAGATGGGCCTGCTGGTTGGCCCGCCGGAATTCTTTGCCTTGATGGTGGTGGGCATCTCGCTGCTTGTTGCACTGGCCGGGAAGTCCATGGTCAAGGCGCTCATTTCCGGAGCCTTGGGCCTGCTGATCTCCATGGTGGGCATCGACCCCGTTGCCGGCGCTCCCCGGTTCACCTTCGGCTCGGACAACCTGCTGGACGGCGTCAGCTTCGTGGCGGTGATTGTGGGCGTATTCGGACTATCGGAGATCCTCTCCTACCGGAAGGGGGCCACGGCGGACACCGTCCACGCGCCCGGCTTGAAGTCGCTGCTGCCCAACCGTACGGAGTGGCGCCGCAGTGCTCCGTCCATGGCGCGCGGCACCGGCATCGGATTTGGCCTGGGACTCATCCCCGGCATGACGGGTTCGGTGTCCTCGCTGCTGGCGTACGGTGCCGAGAAGAAGTTCTCCAAGCACCGCAACGAGCTGGGACACGGAGCCATCGAGGGTGTCGCGGGACCGGAAACGGCCAACAACGCCCACGCCAACGCAGCCCTCATCCCGTTGTTTACGCTGGGCATTCCGGCCTCGCCCACCATCGCCGTGCTGATGGGCGCGTTCCTGCAGCAAGGGCTGACCCCGGGTCCCACCCTCTTCACCGAACACTCCGAGATCGCCTGGGCCATCATTGCCAGCCTGTTCATCGGCAATCTCCTGTTGCTGCTCCTGAATGTTCCGCTGGTGGGCCTCTGGACCTCCATCCTCCGTGTGCCGGCGTCCATCCTGACAGCCCTGATCCTGCTCTTCATGGTGATCGGTGCCTACACCATCAACTTCAATGTCTTCGATGTGTTCGTCATGATCGCGTTCGGACTGCTTGGCCTTGCCCTGCGGCACCTCGATATTCCGCTGGCCCCCATGGTGCTGACGCTCGTGCTCGGGCCGCTCATGGAGAGGTCCCTGCGCGAGTCGCTGGAGATCTCCCAGGGCGACTTCGGGATCTTCGTAAACCGGCCCATCTCCATGGTGCTGATCGGGGTGGGGCTCCTCATTGTCCTCAGCCCGCTGCTCAAGCTCCGTAAGCCCAAGGCGCTCACCGAAGACCCGGAAACGTAAACAACCCTTCATCGCCACGTTCTACCCGCAACACTTCAAAGGAGAAGACCCCCATGCCCCGTGTACGCATCGCTGCTGCCTTCGCAGCCGTAACCCTGATGGCCCTCACCGGCTGTGGCGCCAACGCCGGCGCAGCCAACAATGCCGCCGACGACTTTCCCAAGAAGGGCAAATCGATCGACTTGATCGTCTCCTTCTCGTCCGGCGGCGCCGTGGATACCGCGGCCCGGCTGGTCCAGCCCATCCTCGAAAAGGAGCTCGGCACCAACGTCGAGGTCATCAACAAGCCCGGTGCCGGCGGACAGATCGGCTACACGCAGCTCACCAGCGCCAAGCCGGACGGCTACACCATTGGCGCCACCGGTTCGCCGTCCGTCGTCGTTTCCCCGCTGGACCCGGCCCGCGGCGCCAAGTACACCCGCGACAGTTTCCAGCCACTGGGACGCCAGGTCATCGACCCCACGGTCATCGCGGTCCAGCCGGACAGCCCGTACAAGACGCTCAAGGAGCTCCTTGATGCGGCCAAGGCCAAGCCCAAGTCCATGACGGCCAGCACCACGGGGCTGCAGACCGGCGAACACTTCGCGCTGGCCCAGATGCAGGAAACCACCGGGGCGGAGTTCGCTCCCGTGCACTTTTCCGAAGGCGCCTCCCAGGCAACCACGGCCTTCCTCGGCAAGCATGTGGACATCCTGGTGGCCAACGTCAGCGACGTCACGGACCTGTCCAAGCAGGGCAAGGCACGTGTGTTGGGTGTCATGACGGCCGAGCGTGCGCCCTCGCTTCCGGACGTGCCCACGTTCAAGGAATCCGGCTACGAGCTCGAGGCCGGCACGGTCCGTGGGTACTCAGCGCCGGCAGGCTTGCCGGACGCCGTCGCCAAGAAGATCGAAGCAGCCCTGCAAAAGGCGATCGAAGATCCCACAGTGGTCCAGAAAATGAAGGACCTCGGCCTGCAGACGAGCTACCTGAACGGCTCCGACTACAAGCAGTTCTGGGCCTCCCAGGAAGAGGACTTCAAGAAGGTCCTGCCCTTGGTCCAGAAGAAGGACTAGTCCAGAAGAAGGACTAGTCCAGAAGAAGGACTAGCCCAGAAGAAGGACTGGCCCAGAAGAAGGACTGGCCCGGAAGAAGGACTGGCCCGGCCGGGCACAACCCTCCAGAAAGAAGAGACACCATGACATCTCCCGTCCTCGACCACATCGACGCCGACTTCCCCCGTCCCGACCGGGCAGTGCTGGATCGCCTGGCGAAGTTGCCTGCCGCCAACATCGGCGACGCGATGGACCGGCTTGGCGTGGCCGACTCGGCCATCCAGGCCATCTGGTCCGGCGCCCGCCTGGCCGGGCCGGCGTTCACTGTCTGGACCCGTCCGGGTGACAACCAGGGCATCCACCAGGCCCTTCAGGTGGCCAGGCCCGGGGACGTGATTGTGGTAGCCGGTGG
Organism: Paenarthrobacter sp. NPDC090520; assembly: GCF_044769205.1. NCBI lineage: Bacteria > Bacillati > Actinomycetota > Actinomycetes > Micrococcales > Micrococcaceae > Paenarthrobacter > Paenarthrobacter sp. NPDC090520. The sequence goes on along the minus strand of NZ_JBIVXM010000003.1, from coordinate 113,666 downwards.
CGCCGACGAATCGCGGGCTTTGCTGGGCGAACTGATTGGCGAAAAGGCCATCAACCTCGGCATCGCAGGCTTCGCCCTGGACGGGGCCGCCCGGGACGCGGAGGCCCTCGCCGAGATCGGAATGCCCGTCTTCGCACGCGCCATCACCCCCGCCGGACCGTATAAGAACGGTCCGTCCAGGTTGGGTGGCCCAGTAGCTTTCGGCGGCGTGCCCGTGATGCCCGGCGACATCATCATCGGCGACCCGGACGGCGTGGTGGTCATCCCGCGCGAGCAGGCTGCCGCCGTCGCCGACGCCGCCGAGGCGGTCTTCGCCGACGAAACCAGCCGGCGGGCAGCGATCATCGCCGACCGCCGAAAGTAAAACCAAAAAAGCAACTGCAACACGCCTGGACCTGCCGGAGCCAAGCAGCGGACCTCCGTTCCCGGTCCGGCAGGTCAGCACCGGCGTGCCCACTGAACCCCACAGAAAGACAAGATCATGACAGTTTGCACGGTCATCGGCCTCGGAGAAGCCGGAGCCACCTACGCCGCAGCGCTCGTTGCTGCCGGTCACCACGTCAAGGGGTTCGACCCCGTGGCACCGTCCACGCCGGCCGGGGTTGTCCGTGCTTCCACCGCAGCTGAAGCCTGCGACGGGGCGGACATCGTCCTGGTCCTGACAGGGGCGGCCGCTGCCCCCTTCGTCGCCGAAGAGTGCCTTCCCGTCCTTGCCGAGGGCAGTTGCTACGCAGACTTCACCTCTTCCGCTCCACAGGTGATGCAGGAACTCGGACGCATTCCGTCCGGGGCGCTTTTCGCGGACGTCGCCATCCTCGGCCCGGTGCCGACACAGGGTGCCCGGACACCCCTGATGGTCAGCGGTCCCGGTTCCGCGGCGGTTGCCGCGCTGCTCGCTCCCCTGGGTGCCGACGTCGAAATTGCCGACGGCGAACCGGGCGCTGCCATGGCGCACAAGCTCTTGCGGAGCGTCCTGATGAAAGGTTTGGCGTCGGTGGTTGTCGAGGCGGTCACGGCCGGGCGGGCAGCCGGGCTGGAGGAGTGGATCCGCGGCCAGATCGCCCGCCAGTTGGCCGGCGACGGACAGGCAGTGATCGACCGCTTCCTGGTGGGCACAGCCAAGCACGCGCAGCGCCGCTCGAAGGAAATGCAGGACACCGCGGGCTACCTCGCGGACGACCTGAAAGTGCCGGCAGAAATGACGACGGCGGCTGCCGCGGCCCTGGTGCGGATGGCTGCCGAACCAGCCCAGCCTGCGGCAGCCTTGCGCTAAGCGGCACAGCGGGAAGAATCGGGACAAGAGCAACAATGAAGTACGCAGCAGCTACGCCAACCCCGTCAGGAGCAACGCCATGATCGGCATCTGGGCCCTCGGAGCCTATCTTGCCGTGATCCTGCTTTGGACCACCCTGTTGAAGCGCAGTGTCGGGGAAGCGATGATCATCGGCTTCCTGGCCGTCCTCCCGTTCACCGGAGCCGCCGCAGCCCAGGTGGGTTGGGCGTCGCTGTACTCCGCAGTGACGGACGAGATCGTGTACGCCACCATGGCGTTCGTTTTCATGGGGTATCTCCTGGACAAGACGGGTGTGCTGGACAAACTGATCGACCTCTTGAACTCGATGATCGGCGGCGTGAAGGGTGGCCCGGCCTGGGTTTCCACCGTGGCATCCGCGGGCCTGGGAGGCGTGGTCCACAACCAGGCAGCCATCGCCGCGACCGTGGGTTCGGTGACCATCCCGTGGATGGAGAAATCCAAGCTGGACAAACCGGCCGCTGCCACGCTGGTGGCGGGAAACGCGGGCATGGGCATCACGTTCCCGTTCAGCGCCTCCATGTTCGTGCTCGTGGGATCTGCCACCGTCGGTCCGCTGCTGAACGTCAACGACCTCGTGCTGCCCTTGCTGGTGGGTGGCCTGTGGTGCTTCCTGCACCGGCTGGTGGTGACCTGGCTGTTGGTCCGCAGAAGCGGCATGACGCCCTTGGATCCAGCCCATCGTCTGGCCGTCAGGACGGCGTTTGGCCAAGGCTGGGCGACGCTGCTCCTCTTCGTGGTGGTGGCTGTTCCGCTGATTCTCACCTCGGGAGCCATCGCTTCGGCCCTGTCCGACTGGACCGGCGGGGACGTCGCCAAGTCCTTGAGCGTCATTGTGTGGATCCCCGTGGTCCTCATCATCACGGGCGCACTGCTGGGGTGGAAACTGCTGCCCCGGAACGGCAGGGCCTGGTGGGACCTGCTGCAGTCATCGGCTCCGCGCTTCGGGGTGGTGGGAATCACCGTGGTGTTTGCCTTCGCCGGGGCCAATGCGCTCGCCGCCACCGGGTTGCCGAAGCAGATGACCGCACTGCTGGGCCAGATGAACCTGCCGCTGTGGCTGCTCGCGATCCTGATCGGGCTGATCGTGATCGCCGTAGCCGCGCCGCTGTCCGCCACCGCCACCATGGCCGCCGTCGGAACCGTGGGCGTAGCCACCCTGGTGGCAGCCGGAGTTCCGGCGACCACCGCAGCCGTCGCCGTGCTGGTGTTTTCCTCCTGCGAGGCCGCGGTCCCGCCAGGCGGTGCCCCGCTGTACGTGGCGTGCGGGATCGCCGACGTCAACCCGATCAAGACCTTCTCCAGGCTCCTCACGCACTATGCCCTGCCACTGCTGGGCATTGGTGTGCTGATCATCCTGGGCATCCTCCCCATCTAAGGAACACCCCATGCAACAGATACGACGAGCCATCCAGGTAGTCTTCGTGATCACCCTCGCTTTGCTCCTGGCCGGGGGAGTGGTGTTCGTGGTGGGACAGGCCGCGGGATTGGCGGCCGGGCAGGGCGTTTGGCTGACGTTCCTCAACGAGTTCTTCAAGCCGGGGATGTGCGTCGCGGCCTCTGTGTGTGCCATGGCCGGGTTTCTGCTGAGCTACAAAAGCCGGCAGGGAGCGGAAACGAAACAGGAGGCAGGCACGCGATGAAGGAATCACCAGCCGACTATCCGAGCTACGCCCAGATGCTGCGGCGCGAAGGGCGGCTCGCCGGGACATCATGGGAGCTCTTCCCCGAGAAGGACCGCGGGACGCCGTCCTTCATTACCCCTGAAGCGGTCCTTGCGGCGAAGGAATGCATCCGAACCGGAACGGTTTTTGGCCTGGACTACGCAGCCGACGATTTCGACCCCGGGATGTCGCTCAAACGAGGTGCACCCCGGCATATCATCTATTCAGCCCACCCGGCACACCGCGACGACTACCTGGACGGTTACTACCTCCAAGGGTCCACGCAGATCGACGGGCTCCGCCACCGGCGGGCGGACGATGTGGGGTTCTACAACGGCACGCCGGACCATCTGGTGTGCGAAGGCACCCCGGAGCTCGGCATCCAGGAATGGGCGGAGCAACCTATCGTCGGGCGGGCTGTACTGGTTGACCTCGAAGGATGCCGTGCGGCGCAGGGATCCCCGATCGATCATCCGGCCGGCGAACCACTGGGACTGGGGCTGATCCAGGCCGCCATCGAAGCCCAGTCCCTTGAGATCCGGTCGGGAGACATCCTGCTGCTGCACACCGGCTGGTGCGAGTGGTTCCTCGGGCTTCCGTTGGAGGAGAAGCGTGAGGTCCGTTCCAGCCGCAAAGCAACCGGAGTGGAACAGTCCGGGGAATTCGTGGCCTGGGCTTGGGACAACCGGCTCGCGCTGCTGGCGGCCGACAACTTTGCTTTCGAATGCCTCCCGGCTGTTCCGGACAGCCCGTTCCTGGAGTCGGCTCCCAACGACAACGGGATGATGCACCAGCAACTCCTCGCCAAACTGGGCATGCCGCTCGGTGAACTGTGGCGGCTGGGTCCGCTGGCCAGGCACATGCGGACAACCGGTGCCTGGGAGGCGTTCGTCAGCGTCAAACCACTCAACATCGTGGGCGGAACCGGGTCGCCCGCCAACGCGACGGCGCTGACCTGAGTACTAATCGTCGGTGAAATCCCCGGCATCCCTGCGGAAGGTGCCCAGGACACGGATGAGGTGGTCGACGTCGTCGTCCTCGAAGCCCGACTTGCCGAAAACCTCGGCGTTGAGCGCCGCCGTCGCTTTTTTCGCGAGGGCGCGGCCCTCGGCGGTGAGCTCGATCAGCGTGGTCCTGCCGTCCGTGGGGTGCGGCGAACGGGCCACCAAGGCGGCCCGTTCCAAACGGTCGACGGCGTTGGTCACCGAGGTGGGATGCACCTGCAGGAGGGCGCTGGCTTTGTTCATGGGCAGCGCACCGCTGCGGGCGAAGCTGAGCAGGGCGAGGAGTTCGTAGCGCGCGAAGGTCAGGCCGAAGGGTTTGAGGACCGTTTCGATGCGGGCCAACAGGATCTGCTGCGTGCGCATGATCGCGGTGATGGCAGCCATGGGCGCGGCGACATCGCCCCAACCATGCCGTTCCCAGTTCCGTTGGGCGTCGGCAATGGGGTCTCGGGGGAGCGGGTTGCCCATGGGCCTCCTTGGTGGTGTGGGGGACTAGTCTTTCAGATTCGGGAACTCTTCTTCCGTGTATTCCACGCCCAACCCGGCGGGCAGCGGGCCGTCTCCATGCCGTTTGATCTCCGTGCCGCGCAGCTCAACCCGGCGGATCTTGCCGGAGATCGTCTTGGGCAGTTCGCCGAATTCGAGCCTGCGTATCCTCTTGAACGGGGCCAGGTGCTCCCGGGCGTAACGGAGGATGTCCTCTGCGACGGCGGGTCCGGGTTCGTAGCCGGCAGCGAGCACCACGAACGCTTTGGGCACCGAGAGCTTCAGCGCGTCGGGCGAAGGTACGACGGCGGCCTCCGCCACTGCGGGGTGTTCGATCAGGACGCTTTCGAGTTCGAAAGGCGACAAACGGTAGTCCGATGACTTGAAGACATCGTCGTCCCGGCCGACGTAGGTGATCACGCCATCAGCGTCCCGGCTGGCCATGTCTCCGGTGTGGTAGTAGCCGTCACGGAAGGCTTCCGCCGTTTTCGCCTCGTCGCCGAAGTAGCTTTTCATGAGTCCCACGGGCCGCGGGTCCAAGCGCAAGCAGAGCTCGCCGTCGTCGGCTTCTTCACCGGTGAGCGGGTCCACCAGGACGACGTCGTACCCGGGCAGCGGCCTTCCCATGGAGCCGATCTTCACCGGCTGTGCAGGAGTGTTGGCGATCTGGACGGTGGTCTCGGTCTGGCCGAAGCCATCCCGGATGGTCACGCCCCAGGCTTCCTCCACCTGGCCGATCACCTCCGCGTTGAGGGGTTCGCCTGCGGAAACAACCTTGTGGGGCGGGTTCTTCAGTTGGGTGAGGTCCGCCTGGATGAGCATGCGCCACACCGTGGGCGGGGCGCAGAAACTCGTGACACCCTCGCGGTCCATCTGTTCCATGAGGGCTGTGGCACTGAAGCGATCGTAGTTGTAGATGAAAACGGAGGCTTCGGCGATCCACGGGGTGAAGACGTTGGACCAGGCGTGCTTGGCCCAGCCGGGAGATGCAACGTTGAGGTGGATGTCGCCGGGTTCCACGCCGATCCAGTACATGGTGGACAAGTGACCCACGGGGTACGAGGTGTGGGTGTGCTCCACCAACTTGGCCCGCGACGTGGTGCCCGAGGTGAAGTACAGCAGCAGCGTCTCGTCCGCATGTGTGGGGGCGTCGGGAGTGAAGTCCGTGCCGGCGTCGTGGGAGTCTTCGTACTGTTTCGCGTCAGCGACGGTGCGTTCCCGGCCCACCTCTATGAGCGTGTAGTTTCCTGTGACCTCGGCGAACTTGCCGATGTTTCCGCTGCCGACAGCAACCCATGACGCCCCGCCGCGCTCCACCCGGTCCTGCAGGTCGCGGGCGCCCATGAGCGTGGTGGTGGGGATCAGGACGATGCCGAGCTTGATGCCCGCCAGCATCAGCTCCCAGAGTTCCACCTGGTTGCCAAGCATGACGATCATGTGCTCGCCGCGTTTGACTCCTTGTCCTCGCAGCCAGCTGGCAACTTGGGAAGACCTCTCCGACAACTCCTTGAACGTGCGCCGGGTGGAACTGCCGTCCTGCTCGACGATCACGAGTGCTGCTTGGTTTTGCCGCTCCGGGGTAGCGGCGATCTGGTCAAACCAATCCAAGGCGAAGTTGAAATGTTCGAAGCGGGGCCAATGGAACTCGCTGTGTGCCTGACCGTAATTCTCGCGAAGCCCAAGCAGGCGGTCGCGGGCCGCACGGAAGTCGTCGGTGACTGTCATAGTCCGCCTTTCGCTGGGGCATCGACGCCGGACCTGGCGTTTGTGGGCCGCTGAGCCGGCCTAGTGATCCACATCACCTTGCAATATACTAGGACATCCAAGGGTTTGGAAGAGCCTGCGCGGGACATGACGAAGGGGTCACATGCTCGACGAAAAAGCCGGCACGGCCACAAGCGGTGCGGCCAAGGAAAATGTCCTCCCTCCTTATCCGGAGGCGGACCTGATGTACGTGGTGGACCTGCTCCCCGACGGGGAACGCGCCCGCTACGCCGAGGTGCGCGAGTTCCTTCAGGGACAGGTGCGGGCCGCCAGCATCGACTACTGGAACCGGGAAGAGTTCCCCTTTGGCCTGCTGGCCGACATGGCCAAATTTGGGCTCGGGAGGCTGCAAACGGATGGCTCATCGAAGCTCTTCAAAGGGCTCATGTACGCCGAGATCGCCAGGGCCGACGTTTCGCTCTCCGCGTTGGTGGGGATCCACAACGAGCTCATCGTCGGAATGATCCACGAGTTGGGGTCCCCCGAGCAGAAACAGCGGTGGTTGCCGGGGCTCGAATCCTTCACGCAACTGGGCGCCTTCGCACTCACGGAACCTGACCACGGCTCGGACATCGCCGGAGGACTCTCGACGACGGCGCGGCGCGACGGCGGCGAATGGGTCATCAGCGGTGCCAAGCGCTGGATCGGCGCCGGTACCATCGCGGACTTCGCCCTGGTGTGGGCCCGCGATGAAGCCGACGGGCACGTCAAGGGGTTCATCGTGGAAACGGACCGGACCGGTTACTCGGCAACAAAGATCACGCACAAGATCGGCCTGCGCATCATGCAGAACGCGGACATCGTCCTGGACGAGGTCCGGGTGCCCTTGGACAATCTCCTTCCTGGAGCTACCGAGTTTTCCCGCGCCAACGATTTGCTGCGCGACTCCCGGGCGTGGGTCGGATGGCAGGCCGCGGGGATCCAGCTCGCGGCCTTCGATGTGGCCCGAAGCTACGCGTTGAGCCGGTTCCAATTCGGCCGGGAGTTGGCACGCTTCCAGCTTGTCCAGCAACAGCTCGCGGACATCCTGGGCAATGCCCACGCTTCGTTGTCCCTGATGGTGGAACTCGCCCGGATCCAGCAAGCGGGAAAGCTGGAGATGGTCCAGGCTGCCATGGCCAAGGCCACCACCACCCGTTTGGCCAGAGCCTCCGTGGCGATGGGGCGCTCGCTGCTGGGCGGCAATGGGATCACCACGGATTACGAGATGGGGAAACTCTTCGGAGACGCCGAGATCCTCTACACCTACGAAGGCAGCTACGAGATCAACTCGATGATCGTGGCCCGGGCTGTGACGGGCAAGTCGGCGTTCGTCTGAGGGGCACATGCCCTGCTCCTGTCCTTGATACCTTTGCGCGCTCTTGGTCCTGATGCCTCGGCGTGCGGCCGTCCGTGCTCTGGGTCCGTTCGCCGCGCTGGATGTGCCTGCGGCCGTAGTTGTACATCCGTAGTACTGGGCGAATCCACGCGCGCCGCAGCCTATCTCCGTAGCGGGGTGTGGTGGTGGTTTCGTCGTGGTGTTTGGGTGGGGTCGATGTGTGGTGGTGGGGTGAACCAGGGGATGCCGTTGTTGGTGGTGATTTTCCATTGTTCTTTGTGGATGAGGTGGTGGTGGTGACTGCAGAGCAGGACTCCGTTGTCGACGCTGGTGGGTCCGCCGTGTGACCAGTAGGTGATGTGGTGGGCTTCGCACCAGGGTGCGGGCATGGTGCAGTCGGGGAAGGCGCAGCCTTGGTCGCGGGCGTTGAGGGCTTTGCGGATTTCGGGTGGGAAGATCCGGGTGGTGCGGCCGATGTCCAGGATTTGTCCGTCGCTGCCGAGCAGGACGGGGAGGATGTCGGCGTCGCAGGCGATTTTGCGGAGGGTGCTGGGGTGGATCGGGCCGGCGAAGGTGGCTGATGCGCTGCTGAGTGCCCTGCCGGTGGTGCCGGTGGTGGTGCCTGGCCTGGTGACGGTGTTGCTGGTGGTGTCGGGCGCGGTGTGGTTGCTGGGTGCGCTTACCGGGCCGGTGCTGGTGTTGTCGGGTTCGTTGTTGGTGGGTTTGGTTTGGAGTTGGGGGAGGAGTTCGTGGGCGTTGATGTAGGCGGTGAGTTGGGGTTTGAGGCCGCCGTTGGCTGGGAGGCGGCCTGTTTTCAGGGCCAGTGCGCAGCCGCCGACGAGGCCGTCGAGGAGTTTCTGGGCTCGCGAGCGGCGGTCCAGTTCCAGGACCTGCCCGCCCTGCCCGCCCTGTCCGGGTTGTCCGGCCTGTCCGGGTTGTCCGGCGTGGTGGGTGGTGTGGGTGGTTGCGGGTGTTGTGGTGGTGGTTTCTTGGGGTGGGGCTGGGGTTGCTTGGGTGCTGTGATCCGTGGTGGTGGTGGTGGGGGTGAGGCGGGGGTTGGTGGCGGTGTTCATGAGGGTGGTGAGGGTTTCGTATTGTTCGGTGGTGGCGAAGATTTCGATGTGGTGGAGTCCGCGTCGGGGTTTGCGGATGAAGGCGCCTTGGAGGGTTCGGAGTTCTTCTTCGCTGGGTTCGGGGCCGTCTTGGTCGATCCGGTTGATCCAGCGGCGGGCGGTTTTGCTGACGAAGTCGGGGTCGGTTTCGATTCCGGTGCGGGTCAGGGCGTGTTCCATGGCGGTCAGGGTCTCGGGGTGGGCGATGAGTGCTGCCTGGTCCAGGGCGCCGGTGATGATGGTCGCGGTGCGGGAGGGGATGAGTGCCGTGGCCAGGGCTTGTGCCAGTTCGGTGTGTCGGGGTGGGAGGGGTTCGCCGGTGAGGGTGGTGGTGGGCAGGAGGGCAGCGGCTTGGGACAGGCGGCGTCGGGCTTCGCGGATCTCGATCCGCAACCTTGCGCGAAGGAACTCCGCGGCGTTGCGGTACCCGTCATCAAGAACAGAACCCTGGGCCGCGCTCCCGGCGGCCGGACGGCCGGGATCGGTGGGTGCGTCGTTCTCGGTCCATCCGGTCCGCCAGCCGGGGCTGCCGTCGGTGGACGCGGATGCGGGGCGGGCGTGTTTGGCTTCTTCGCGGGTTCGTTCCACGGCCTGGGCGGCGACGATTTGCAGGTACTCGAGGGTGCGGGCGAGGTCCTCGACGCGGCCGGCGAAATCCGCCGCTTCGCCGACATCGAACATCCGCGCTGCCGGCAGGGCCGTATCCCGCAGGGTCTCAAGGGCCGCAGCCCCATCATCCAAAGCATCACTCAAAGTGTCATCCAGGGCACCACCCACGGCCTCCTGGACAGGCTCAGGGCAGGCCCGTGCGGAGGGTGCCGGTATCCCCGGCCGATGCTGCTCCGGGTTACCCGGAATCTTTTCCGTCACACCCTTGGCATCAAGCAGCAGCCCGGCGACATCCGAGACGGCACCGGAACCCGGCTCCGCCACCTCTACCGCCTCAAACCCACCACCGATTCCCATAAACCAACCCTGACACCACCCCCACACCCACAGAACAACCCACAACGCCTATGTGGAAAACCAAGGTGGAAACCTTTCCAACAGACAGGTGTCCAACGAAAATGATGCCTCCGCTGGACCCAGCGGAGGCATCATCTGGTCTTACTCAGCTACAAAGCCCTACTCACACGCGACGCCGTCCTTGTCCCTGTCGAGTGCCGCGCGGTATCCAGGCTGTCCGGCGTAGAGCGGAGCGGCCCCAGCCGCCTTCGCGGCCGCGCAGTTGGCGTAGTAGGCAGGAGCAGGAGCAGGAGCAGGAGCAGGAGCGGGAGCAGGAGCTGGAGCCGGGGCCGGAACGACAGCCGGCGCGGCTGGTGCCGGGGCTGGAGCCGCCGGCGCAGGGGCTGCGGGTGCGGGCTCAGCTACCGTCGCGGGAACAGTTGCCGGAGTCGGCGTGGGCGCAGGTGCTGGGGCCTTTTCGTTGGTTGGCGCAGCCTGGTTCGGGCAATCCGCAAGGATCCGGGCCATGGCATCGTGCTCGGCCTGCGTTACCCAGAGGCTGTAGGTGGCCTTGACGGAGATCTGCCGCGCAACGTATTCACAGCGGAACGACGTGCTCGGCGGCAGCCAGGTGGCGGCGTCGCCGTCGCTCTTCTGTTGGTTGGTGGGACCATCGGTGGCCTGCAGGTTAAGGGGGTCGTTCGCCAGCGCGGTACGTTGTTCCAAGCTCAACTGCTGTGCGCCCTTCTGCCAGGCATCGCTGAGTGCTACCACATGGTCGATTTGCACGGCGGTGCTGGTGGTTGCACCACGAAGGAAGGCGATGGACTTGGCGGTGTAAGGGTCCGCGAGCATCCCACTCTGGATTTTGCAGGGGACGCTGTTGGTGTATGCCACTTGGGTGAGGTCGCGCTTGAGGATGTCATTGCGGGTATCGCATCCGTTGCGGTCAACGTCAGCCCATGCCTGGCCAAACTGTTCGCGTTCATATCCCGTCTTCGGGGCACGGCCCTTGACGGCAAGGGTTGCCAGGACGTCGAGGGCTTTGGAAGCGTAGGCCGGCTGGGCGTGCGGAGCTTTGTAAGTGGCGCTGGCAGCGAGTTCAGTCGTGGTCTCGGGGTCCATCGGTGCGACGGAATCAGACTCCGAGGGCGTTGGAGACGGAGTAGCGCTGGCGGAGGTGCTGGATTCCACCAACTTCTGGGCTTCGGCAGCAGCCGGTGATGCCTCAAGGTTCTCCTTGGGCTTGGCCGGGCTCAGGGCGGCCCCCACGACGAACAAGACCAATGCGCCGGTCAGCACGATTGCCCCGGAACGACGACCACCGGGCACCAGCGCCCACGAGCGTCGTCCGGTAGCGGCGACGTAGATACCGGTCACCAGGGCAAAGAGCCCCAACATGATGAGAACCCCACCGATGCCCGAGGCAACAGCGCCGATCACCAGCAAAAGTAAAGCAAGGATGCCCACGCAAATGGTGGAGGTGGGCAGCCGGAAAGAACCCGTATCGGGCGGAGTGTGATTAGACAAAAAATCCCCATTTCGAACATCGGACCGTGAGTCAACGGCCGATAGAAGAGCGCCTGTGGCTGGACGCCCTCGGGGATTCTAGTATCGAAATTACAAGATTGTGATTCGCCGCGGATTGTTACAAGAAACTGCAGGGGAGGTCAGGAGCGCGCGGGCAGCCTCGGAATCCAGCACTGGACGTTGGCCCGGTAACTACGGAAGTCTTCCCCGAACCGTCCCTCCAGATCGGCCTCCTCGAGTGGTCGGACAGCATAGTTCCACACCAGGGATCCCGCGGCCGCGTAAGTTACTACCATCCACGAGCCCAGCATCAGGCCGACGGCCACTCCCTGCCCGATCCCCGCTACGGCCATGGGGTTTCGCACCCATCGATACGGTCCGGCAATCACCAAGCGGTTGGGCATCGCCGAGGGCAGCGGAGTCCCGCGCCCCAGCGTCGACATCGTGATGGCAGAGGACACGCCGAGCGCACTCCCTAAAAGGAATACCGACGCCCCCACGGCCCCTACCCCTGCTGGAGGCACGGCAGCAACTCCCCACCGCTGTTCCAGAAAAGCCAGAATCCAGGGGATCAAGCCAAGGAACAACCCCCAAAAGAACAGCAGTTGCAGCATGGTCCTGGCCAAATGGGGCACCGCGGTGCCACTCTCGCGGCCGGCCCGGAAAGCAAACGGCCCTTTGAGGATCCACTCTGTGGGAACCCGCCCGAACATCATGAGGCACGCGGCCGCCAGCGACCCCGCGCTGGCGGCGCCCATGACCAGGACGCCCCACCCCGCCTGCGTCGTGATGGTCGCGTACAGTCCAAGTACGACGGCGACAGTTACGGTCCAGCTGGATGTCACCTTCGCGGCGGTCCTGCTTCCCAGCGCTGCCGCGGCGGAAGCGATGACGAACAGCGGCACGTCGAAGATGGCGACGAGTACCGGATCCAGCCCTCCCAGGGTGGTATCCCGAACCCAAGCGGACCCGAGGACCAAGATCCACCACGCCAAACCGGCCACGGATTGAAACGCGAAATAGCATCGGCCCCAGGAAGCGGGGGACGCAGGGACCGTGGTCGGCATGCAAGTGATGCTACTGCAGTGTCCGGGTCACCCGGTTCAGCGCGGGGCTCTACAGATTCGCCTCCGCGTAGGCCCGCAGCGCGTCCCGTACGAAGGTGGCTCCGGCTTCCCCGCCGTAGTTGGCTGCAAAACGTGGATCGGCAACGTACATCTCGCCCAGCCCTATGACGTAGCCCTTCACGTCACCGCCGGGCGCCGCCGAGGGCGTTCCCGGGATACCTCGCAGCCACTCGACGTGCCGCCGTGCGAGATCCTGTGCCTCGGCACTGTCCGGCGCAACGCCGGAACCAGCGGCGGCGATCCAGCCGCTGCCCAGCTGCTGGGCCCTGTCTTTCCAAGCCTGCTTTTCTTCGGAGCCCATTCCCCGCCACCACGCGTCACTCGCGGCGTAGGCGTCCTTGCCCCATCGCTCCTCCACCTCGTCCTTGTACTGAGTGTGGTCAAAGCCGTCAAACATGTCCTGTGCCATGTACTTTCCATCCCCTTTCAATGTCGCAATGGTTTGCTGCACGGACGCGATCTGCCGTGCGAGACGGTCCTGTTCCTGTCCGAGCCATTCCAGATGGCCGCTCAGGGCTTTGACGGTGTCCGTCTCCCGGGAAAGAACGTCCGATATCGCCGGCAAGCCCAGCCCGAGTTCCCGCAGGAGCAGGATGCGCTGGAGCTGGACCAGTGCCGGACCGTCGTAATAGCGGTAGCCATTGTGGGCGGTCCGGCTTGGCTTCAGCAGCCCGATGTCGTCGTAGTGACGCAGCGTGCGACTGGTGGTGCCTGCCATCTTGGCGATTTCCTGGATTGACCAGTCCATCCGTCCTCCGTCCTGTGCCTGTACTTCGACAGTAGAGGTTGACGTTAGGTCAAGGTCAAGGTCAAGGGGATGAATTCGAAACTAGTCAGCCAGGATCAGGTAGAGCGCGCGACGTGTCTCGTCGAGCTTCTCAATGGCGGCCTGGCGCTGCTCGTCGGTGGCGGCGGAACGGAACTGGTGGATGACGCCCATGAGCTTTCCAACGCTTTGGTGGAAGGCTGCGCCGGTGGAGTCGGCCTCCGTGTTCCAGGCGTTGGCCAGTTCTTCCTCGTGCTCGGCGATGTACGCGCGGCCGTCTTCTGTGAGGGTGAATTCTGTGCGGCGACCCTCACCGACGGCGACAATCAGTCCTTCATCGACCAACTGCTGCAGTGTGGGGTAGACCGAGCCGGGGCTGGGACGCCAGGCGCCGGAGGTCTTTTCGGCAATGGTCTTGATCAGTCCGTAGCCGTTCGAGGGAGCCTCTGCCAAGAGCGACAGAATTGCTGCCCGGACGTCGCCGCGGTTGCGACGCGGACCACCCGGGCCGAAGCCCCGTGGGCCGAACCCGCCGGGTCCGAAGCCTGGGCCAAATCCGGGACCGAAGCCCGGACCAAACCCGCCTCCGCCGTGGCCGCCCGGACCGCGCCGGCCCTTGCCCCGGTTGAATCGGCCGCGCCCGTGGGAGTCGTCGCCGTGCTCTGGGAAGGAATTTTCGTGGTGTTCGTGGATGCCTTTCATAACAGCATCGTCCTTTCGATAGGTATCACCGATCGAGTATCGGCGATAGTTAACGATATATCGGTAACTATCGCATCGTCAAGGGTGCTGAGAGAGAGTTTGTGGGAGAAGGGTGTTTGGTGGGAGAGGGTTTGTGGGAGAAGGGTGCTTGGTGGGAGAGGGTTGGCGGGAAGGGGGTGTTTGGTGAGAGAGGGTTGGCGGGAAGGGGGTGTTTGGTGAGAGAGGGTTGTTAAAGCCCGACGGCGGGTGCGGACTTCGCGTGAAGTCCGCACCCGCCGTCGTGGTTAAGCATGGTGCGTGAATAAGGCGTGGTTCCGTGAGGTGGCACCTAAGGGGTAGACGCTACTTCCACCAGGTATCGAAGATCGTGACCGGAACCGTGCGCTTGTGGCGGGTCCGGAGGTACTTCTGCTCGATGAGCCCAGCTGCGTCCTCGGCGATGTCGCGGCCCTCAAGGTAATCGTCGATCTGGTCGTAGGTGATGCCAAGCTCGTCCTCGTCGGTCCGGCCGGGCTTGTCATCCAGGAGGTCGGCGGTGGGGACCTTTTCCCACACGCGCGAGGGAGCGCCCAGTTCAGCCAGGAGCTCGCGGTTCTGGCGCTTGTTGAGGCCGAACAGCGGGAGGATGTCCGCACCGCCGTCGCCGAACTTGGTGAAGAAGCCCGTCACTGACTCGGCGCCGTGGTCGGTGCCGATCACCAGGTAGTTGTGTTCGCCGGCCAGTGCGTACTGGGCGATCATGCGGGCGCGGGCCTTGGTGTTGCCCTTGTGGAAATCCGAGATCGCGGCGCCGGTGGTCTTCTCGAACTCCTCCTCGAAGCCGTCCACGGCCTGGGAGATGTTGAACGTCCACTCGGTCTTGGCCTTGATGAAGTCCAGGGCTGCCTGGGCGTCGTCTTCGTCGTGCTGGATGCCGTAAGGCAAGCGGACGGCGACGAAGTTGGACTCAACGCCCTCGGCTTCAAGCTCCTCGACGGCCAACTGGGCAAGCCGTCCGGCGAGGGACGAGTCGATGCCGCCGGAGATGCCGAGTACAAAGCCCTTGGTGCCCGTGGCCTTCAAGTAGTCCTTCAGGAAGGCAACCCGTTTGCGAACCTCCTCTGCGGGATTGATCCGGGGCTGTACGCCCATTTCCTCGATGATCTTGGCCTGGAGTTCGCGCATGTGTTCAACACTAGCCAGCGCAGTTGTGACCGCTCAACCATATCGCCCCGCGCGGCCCAACTAAGTCGCAGTAGTGCGCGTTTTGAGCGCTCAAAACGCGCACAAATGCGACTTACTTGGGGGCGGGGCGGGTGGAGCTGGGTGCCGGGCCGGTGGAGCCGCGGACCGTGAGATGCGTGGGCATGACCGAACGGCTCCGGCTGCCCCCGCCGGCCAGGGGATTGAGCTGGGCCAACAGCATGGATACCGCCACCCGGCCGGCTTGTTCAATCGGTGAGCTCAACGTGGTCAGTGGCGGGTTGCAGAAGTCGGCACCGAAGATGTCGTCGCAGCCTACGATGCTCATGTCTTCCGGCACGCGGATGCCCCGTTCGCGCAGGCGTTGCAGCATCCCGATGGCAATGAGGTCATTGAAGACAATGCACGCCGTGACGCCGCTGTGGACGGCGGCATCTGCGGCCGCTGCTCCGGATTGGGTCTTCGGGGCGAACGGGCCAAGGAGGCGCAGGTCGATCCCGCGGTCCTCCGCTGCTGCGGACAGGACGGCCCAGCGGCGGGAGCCTGATTGGGAGACGACGGGGCCCGAAAGGTAGGCCACCGACGTGTGCCCAAGTGAGATGAGGTGGTCAAGCGCCTGCGTCATGGCCGACGGCGTATCGATGATGACTGCCGGCACGCCGTCCACGTCCCGGTTGACGGTGACCATGGGCATCCGCAGCGCCGCCTCGGAAAGCGAGGAGTCGTTGAGCCTGGACGCCGCAACAATGACCCCGTCGGCGCTCTTCCGGAGTTGCTCCAAGGTGCTGGCCTCAACCTCGTCCGACTCCTCGGTGTCCACCAGGAGCTGCGTGTAACCGGCGGCCTTGAGCTGGAGCTGCGTCCCGCGGATGAGGTCGAAGTAGAACGGGTTGGTGATATCCGGGACCAGGACGCCCACGGCTCCGGTCTTCCCGGAACTCAGCGCCTTCGCCTGGGAGTTCGGCGTGTAGTTAAGTTCGACGGCGGCTGCCTGGATCCGCTGCCGGGTGCGGATATTCACGCGGTCGGGATTGGTCAGTGCCCGTGAGACGGTTGACGCTGCGACGCCGCACAGCGCGGCAATGTCATGGATGGTGGCAGGACGGTCTGCTGCCACGGGTGGCGTCGCCATGGGCGTTCCTCTCTGAACAAAGGATTCCGTGAGCGTGGAATCCTGCTGTGACCACTGCCACAGTGTGGATCAACCGTGCCACACTTGCAAACTTTTGGCAATCGGTTGTCAATAACGTGCCAAGATAGCTAGACTCAAACGGACAAGACCCGCTGTGAACTGCATCACCGCGCGCATTCCGATCAGGTATCGCCGGTACATCAAGGAGATTTTGTGACTCAACCCAGCGCCGTGTGGAGCCTGTCAGGTTTCGGCGATGAAGTAGACCCCGACCCCACCATCCAGGCTGCGGTGCTCCTTGCACTCGGCGCGAGCCATATCGAAGTGCGCAGCGCCTGGGGGACCAACGTCTCGGAACTGGCGCCGGCCGACGTCGAGCGCCTCAAAGCCATCCTCGACGAAAAGGGCCTGAAAGTCTCGGCGGTGGCCAGCCCGATCGGAAAAGTCGACGTCAGCCTCCCCGTGGAACATGAAGTGGAACGGCTGCGGCAGATCATCTCCGTGGCCAAGGGCCTGGACACCACGTACGTCCGGATTTTCTCCTTCTACCGCGGCGAAGGCCAGACCCAGGAAGGCATCCGCGACGCCGTGATCGAGCGGATGGCGGCCCTGGCGCAGGTGGCCGAAAAGGAAGGCGTTGTCCTCCTCCACGAAAACGAAAAGGGTATCTACGGAGATACCCCGGAGCGTGTCCTGGACATCATGGAAGCCGTGAACTCGCCGGCGCTCCGGGTTGCCTGGGACAACGCCAACTTTGTCCAGGTGGGCGTCAAGCCCTACAGCCAGGGCTATGCCATCCTGCGCCCGTACCTCGAGTACTTCCAGGTGAAGGATGCGCTGGCATCCACGGGCGAGGTGGTGCCCTCCGGCGAGGGTGATGGCGAACTCGAAGAAACCATCGCCGCACTCGCCGCAGACGGGTTCGGCGGGTTCGCCTCGCTGGAGCCGCACCTGGCCCAGGCACACGAACTCGGCGGCTTCTCCGGGCCGGTAGCCTTCGGCGTCGCTGCCCGGGCGTTTGCCGGGCTGGCCGCCAAGAATGGCGTCAGTCTGGCCTGAGCCCAGGGGTCCGGCAACCGGCGCACTCGCCAGCCTTGGCGTCCGCCGGGCTTGAGCCCAGGGCGTCCGGCAACCGGCGCACTCGCCAGCCTTGGCGTCCGCCAACCTGGACCCTCTGGCCTGCGCGGCACATAACAGCGCCGCGCACACCAGGGAGGCCCAAAACCAACCCATTCCTTCGAAGGAGCAGGAACATGCCAACAGCGGCTGTCATCGGTTGCGGTGACGTATCGAGTGTCCATTTCGCGGCGCTGGCAACCTTGGCAGATGCCGAATTGGTTGCGGTCTGCGATACCAATCCCGAACGCCTGGAAGCGGCGGCAGCTGCCCACGGCGTCCCGGGGTACGCGAGCCACCTCGACCTGCTCGAAAAGGTGCGTCCCGACGTCGTGCATATCTGCACGCCGCACCACCTCCACGCCTCGATTGCCGCCGACTGCCTGGAGGCCGGCGTCAGCGTGATCGTCGAAAAGCCGCTTGCGCACACTCTTGAAGAGGGGCGTCGGCTGATCGAGGTGGCGGAACGGAGCACTGCGAAGATCGCCGTGTGTTTCCAGAACCGCTACAACGCGACGTCGCAAGCCATGCGGGAACTGCTCGACGGCGGCACGCTGGGCCGGGTGCTCGGGGCCTCGGCCACTGTGATGTGGCACCGTTCGGGTGACTACTACCGCGACCGGCCGTGGCGTGGCACGTGGGCCGGAGGTGGTGGCGGGCTGATGATGAACCAGGCCATCCACACCGTGGACCTGCTGCAGTGGCTCGTGGGTGACGTAGCGAAAGTTGAGGGCAGGGCTTCCACCCGGGCGCTTGCCGGCGTGATCGAGGTGGAGGACACCGCCGAGTTTGTTGCCGAGCACGAGAACGGAGCCCGCAGCGTCTTCTTCGCAACGCTGGCCAATGCCGTGAACGCACCCGTGACGCTGGACATCGTTACGGAGAACGCCACCCTCAGCCTCCGGGGCGAGCTGACCGTCACGTACGCCGACGGCAGAGTGGACGTGATTCCCGAGCGTGCCTTGGAGTCCGGAGGCCGGGCTTATTGGGGCGTTTCCCATGAGCTGCTGATCCGGGACTTCTATGCCAGGCTCAACCATCCGGAGCCGTTCTGGATCAGCCCGGCCGAGGCGGCGAAGTCGCTGCGGATCGTGAAGGACGTCTATGCCCAGAGCTACCCGGAAATGCTTGACCGGGTGGGCTGACTCTCCCGCCTGACGCACCCAAGTAGGTCGCAT
The DNA here is from genome assembly GCF_044769205.1 of Paenarthrobacter sp. NPDC090520. Lineage (NCBI taxonomy): Bacteria > Bacillati > Actinomycetota > Actinomycetes > Micrococcales > Micrococcaceae > Paenarthrobacter > Paenarthrobacter sp. NPDC090520. Next base: position 95,328 of record NZ_JBIVXM010000003.1, on the reverse strand, counting down.
TTGTGCACGTTATGAGCCCTCAAAACGCGCACAACTGCGACCTACTTGGGTGTTCGCGCTTTGACTCCGGAAGCACGCATGGCAACAACTTTAGAAACTTTTGACAATCGGTTGCCAAAAGCGGCCAAAGACCGTACTGTAAATCCCACACCCCAGAAATATGTGGCCCAGGCCACACCTTCTAAGCTCTGATCCGATCCCGTTCGCATCAGGCAAGACTCTTTAGGAGCCGACAATGAAGTTAGGTCCCAAGGCGGCAGCAGCTGCCCTTGTACTGAGTGCCTCTCTCGCGCTCACGGCCTGCGGCGGCGGTGGAGCCGGCGCAGGTTCGAACGCCGGCGGAACCACCGTCACGGCACTCACGTTGGGAACCCTCCGCGACCTTACCTCGTGGGACCCGGCCCAGGCCCACGTGGGCCACGCGCTGCAGCCATACCAGGCAGCGTATGACTCCCTGATCCTTCGCGAACCGGACGGCAAGCTGAGCCCCATGCTGGCCACCGCGTGGAAGTACAACGACACCAACACCAAGCTCACCGTGGACCTCCGCACGGACGTCACGTTCAGCGACGGGGCCAAGTTCGACGCGGAAGCGGCCAAGGCCAACCTGGACCACTTCAAGAAGGCCAACGGTCCTCAGATGGCCCAACTCAGCTCGGTATCTGACGTTGCCGTGGTGGATGCTGACACCATCGACATCAACCTCACCGCTCCCGAACCGGCCCTCGAGTTCTTCCTCAGCCAGGCCACCGGCCTGATGGGCAGCCCCAAGGCACTGGGCACCGACGCCATCAAGACCGTCCCCGTCGGCTCCGGCCCGTACGTGATGGATAAGGCAGCTTCCGTCAAGGATTCCCAAACGGTCTTCACCGCCCGCGAAGGGTACTGGAACAAGGACCTGCAGAAGTACAAGAAGCTGACCCTCAAGGTCCTGCTGGATCCCACAGCCCGCACCAACGCGCTGGTCTCCGGCCAGATCGATGCCACGCTCCTTGACCCCAAGAACGGCAAGCAGGCCGAGGGCGCCAAGATGAAGCTCGAAACCAACCAGGTGGACTGGGCCGGATTGCTCCTTCTTGACCGCGACGGCACCAAGAACCCTGCGCTGGCCAACGTCAAGGTCCGTCAGGCCATCAACTACGCCTTCGACCGCAAGACCATCCTGGACCAAGTGATGCTCGGCCAGGGCACACCCACCTCCCAGCCGTTCGGCAAGGACAGCGGTGCCTGGAGCGAAGAGCTGGAGAACTACTACAGCTACGATCCCGCCAAGGCCAAGCAGCTCCTGAAGGAATCCGGCTTCGAAGGCAAGGTCAGCATCGACGTACCTACCCTTCCCGGTGCCGAGACCCTGATCTCCGTCCTCAAGCAGCAGCTCGCCGATGTGGGTATCACCCTGAACCCGGGTGCTGCCATCACCAACACCTTCACCGCCGATGTAGCTGCGCAGAAGTACAGCGCCCTCTACTTCAACCTGTTCCAGGGCGAGCCCACGGTTGCCATCGACCAGATCGTGTCCACCAAGGCCCTGTACAACCCGTTCAAGACCGCCACTCCCGAACTCGATGCCAAGATCCAGGCCGTGCGCACTGCCGGTGACGCAGCTGGCGAAAAGGCCAAGGAAGTCAACAAGTACGTGGTTGAGCAGGCCTGGTTCGCTCCGCTGTTCCGCGTGAACCAGATGTATTACCACAACGACAAGGTGAACGTGGTTCCGCAGGCCCAGCAGGCCGTTCCTTCCATCTACAACTACTCGCCTGCCAAGTAGGAACCCATGATCAAGTTCATTGCGAAGAGGCTGGGCAGCGGGGTGGTGGTGCTGCTGGTGGTTTCACTGCTCACCTTCACCCTCCTGTACACCGCCAGCGGAAGCATTGCGCAAAACATCCTGGGCGACCAGGCAACCCCTGAACAAGTCGCCGCGAAGGAACACGAACTGGGTCTGGACCAGCCCCTCTTCACCCGCTACTTCGCCTGGTTGGGTGATGCCTTGAACGGAAACCTCGGCGCCTCGTGGTTCACCTCGGAGCCGGTAGCCAACTCCCTGGCCACCCGGATTCCGGTAACCATGACCATGGTTTTCGCAGCAATGATCCTGATCGCCCTCTGCGCAGCACTGATTGGTGTTGCCGCAGCCGTGAAGCGCGGCTGGGTGGACAGGGTGGTCCAGATTGGCGCGATCATTGGTGACTCCATTCCGGGGTATGTGATCGGCGTGTTCCTGGTTACCATCCTGGCCATCCAGCTGGGCATGTTCCCCGCTACCAGCACCATCTCGCCCGAGGTAGGGCCTGAAGCGTGGATCGTCTCGATGACCTTGCCGGTCATCGCCCTCCTGATCAACGGCGTGACCGGCGGTGCCCAACAGATCCGCAGCGCCGTCATCAAGCAGCTTGAACGCGACTACGTCCGCACGCTTCGCAGCCGTGGCATCGGCGAGCGGGAGATCCTGTTCAAGCACGTCCTGCGCAGCGCTGCCCCCGCCGGTTTGACGGTCCTGAGCCTGCAGTTGATCGGCATGCTGGGCGGCGTGGTGATCATCGAGCAAATCTTCGCCCTTCCGGGCATGGGTCCGTTGGCCGTGGCAGCGACCGGCCAGACTGACCTTCCCGTCGTCATGGGAGTGGTGATGTACACCGTGGTGGTGGTCATCGTGGTGAACCTCCTGGTGGACATCCTCAATGGTTGGCTCAACCCGAAAGTGCGTGTGTCATGAGCGATTCCATAGATTCAACAGCAGACCTTGCGGCCAACCCCGCAACAGGCCAAAGCGGCACCGTGGTCCGTTCCACCGTGATGCGCCGGCTCATCAAGAACCCCCTGGGCATCGCGGCCCTCGTCATCCTGACAACCATCGCGTTGCTGGCTATCTTCGCTCCTGTGCTGGCTCCGTTCGAAGAGAATTTCGCCAACATCAGCAAGACCCTCGCGGCCCCGGACTCCACCAACATCCTGGGAACCGACAGCGCAGGACGGGATACCTGGAGCCGGTTGCTCTTCGGCGCCCAACTGACCCTGCTTTCGGCGCTGCTCTGTGCAGGTGTGGCCATCGCCATCGGCCTCCCGGCCGGACTCATCGCCGGCTACTACGCCGGCAAGTTCGAGGCCGTGTCCAACTGGGTGGTCAGCATCCTCATGAGCCTGCCCGGCCTGATCGTCCTGCTCACCATCCGTGCAGCGTTCGGCCCGTCGGTGTGGATCTCCATGATCGCTTTCGGCATCCTGATCAGCCCGTCCTACTTCAGGCTCACCCGTGCCGCTGTCCAGTCGGTGCGCAATGAGTTGTACGTCGACGCGGCCCGCGTTTCCGGCCTCTCCGACATCCGGATTGTTGCCCGCCACATCTTCTCCGTGGTGCGCGCGCCCATCATCATCCAGACAGCCGCAATCGCCGGTGTTGCCATCGCCATCCAATCCGGCATTGAATTCCTGGGCCTCGGCGATCCCACCAAGGCAACGTGGGGCGTCATGCTCTCCGAGGGCTTCAAGAACGTCTACCTGACGCCCACGCTCCTCCTGTGGCCGGCCCTCGCCATGGCCCTCACCATCGGCGGCCTCGTCCTGCTGGGCAACGCCATCCGCGACGCCCTGGAAGACGGCGAGAAGATCAAGCACCGCAAGAAGCGCACCCCTGCTTCGGGCACAGTCGGCGCCAGCACGACGGCGGAACCCGCCAAGGCGCGCCCGTCGCGTAAGTCGGTTGCCGCCGTCGAGCTTGGAACCGAACACCACCTGGTCAAGGTGACCAACCTCGGCGTCGGCTATCCGCAGGCGGATGGTTCCATTAAGAAAGTGGTGGACGACGTGTCCTTCCACGTGGACCGCGGCGAAATCCTGGGCATCGTGGGGGAGTCGGGTTCGGGCAAGTCCCAGACCGCCTTCTCCATCCTGGGCCTGCTGCCGGACAACGCACGGATCGTGGCCGGTTCCATCCAGTTCGACGGCAACTACACCGTGGCCCCGGGCGAGGACCGCGTCAGCCAGGAACGGCTGTCCAAGCTGCGCGGCAAGCGGATCTCCTACATTCCCCAGGAACCCATGAGCAACCTGGACCCGGCGTTCACCATCGGTTACCAGCTGGTCACGCCCATGGTCCGCGTCCTGGGCATCTCCAAAGCGGAGGCCCGGACCCGCGCGCTGAAGCTGCTGACCGACGTCGGGATCGTCAACCCGGAGCGGACGTTCGCCGCCTATCCGCACGAAGTTTCCGGCGGCATGGCCCAGCGGGTGCTGATCGCCGGAGCGATCAGCTGCGAGCCGGACCTGGTGATCGCCGACGAGCCCACCACAGCCCTGGACGTTACCGTGCAGGCCGACGTGCTGGACCTGCTGCGCGAGCTGCAGCAGCGCTTGAACATCGGCGTCATCCTGGTGACACACAACTTCGGTGTTGTCGCCGACCTCTGCGACCGCGTGGCCGTGATGCAGAACGGCCGGCTCGTGGAGGAAGGGACTGTCCGGGACATCCTCCGGAACCCGAAAGAGAAGTACACCCAGACCCTGCTGGGGTCCATGCTTGAAGGTAAGACGCCCATGACCATGCTTGTTTCCCCGCCGGAAGGGCCCGTTTCAGACGCAGATTCCGGTGCGGGCCGCGTAGCAGAGAAGGAGCCGGTGGCATGAGCACCGTTTCGCGTCAGGAAGCCCCGCTGCTGTCCGTGGAAAACCTGGTGGTGGAGTATCCCAGCAAGAGATTCCGTGCCAAGCCTTTCCGGGCGCTGACGGACATCAACATCACCATCGGCCAAGGGGAAACCCTGGGGCTGGTGGGGGAGTCCGGATCGGGCAAGACCACCCTTGGCCGGGCCGTGCTCGGCCTGGCTCCGGTGACGGCCGGGAAGGTCATTTTCGAGGGAAACGACATCAGCAACGCCTCCCGCAGGGAACGCCGCACGCTGAGCCGGGACCTGCAGGTGGTCTTCCAGGACCCGTATACCTCGCTCAACCCGGCCCTCGAGATCGGCGACATCCTGGCCGAGCCGCTCGGCGTGCAGGGCATGGCCGCGGGAGAAGCGAAGAAGCGCGTGCGCGAGCTGCTGGACCAAGTGGGCTTGCCCTCGGACGCGATCCACCGGCTCCCGCGGGAGTTCAGCGGCGGCCAGCGCCAGCGTGTGGCGATTGCCCGGGCTTTGGCGCTCTCTCCCAAGCTGATCGTCTGCGACGAGCCCGTCAGCGCACTGGACCTGTCCACGCAGGCCCGCGTGCTGGACCTGTTCCTGCAGATCCAGAAGGACACCGGGGTGTCCTACCTGTTCGTCTCCCACGACCTCGACGTGGTGCGGCACATCAGCCACCGCGTCGCCGTCATGTACCGCGGGGAAATCGTGGAGCAGGGACCTGCGGAGACCGTCACCCGGGACCCTGAACATCCCTATACACAACGGTTGTTGTTGGCTTCGCCGGTGCCCGACCCGGACCGCCAGGAACAACGCCGCGCAGACCGCCACCGCCTGCTCGAGCAGCAGCGCCAACAGACCGAACAGGCTGGCGCCGCGGCGTAGCTGCCGCGTCTTGCCAACACATCAACAGGGCCTTAGCGGGCCGGAGAACCACGGAGGAAAACAGTGGCCAAGATAGGCGTACAGGCGATGATGCTCAAGGAGAGCTTCGCCGAAGTGGGAGCGTTCGAGACCCTGCGCAAGGTCAGCGCAATCGGCTACAACGCGGTGGAGGTCTCCCAGATCCCCATGACCCCCGAGAACGTGGACGAACTGGGGCGTGCCCGGACTGAGTTGGGCATGGACATTGCTGCTTTGTCGGTAGCGGTGGAAGGCCGCAAGGGCTTCCCCGTTGAGTCCCTGGCGGACGACTTCGAGAAGATCGTGGACGACGCCAAGGGCCTGGACTCCAAGCTGCTGCGCATCGGCATGCTGCCCTTCCCCGCCATGAAGTCCCTGGACGCCGTGGTGGACTTCGCCAAGACAGCCAACGGCTACGCCGAGCGGCTGCAGGAGCACGGCATCAGCCTGTACTACCACAACCACCACGTGGAGTTCGCGAAGTTCGACGGCAAATACATGCTGGACATCATCGCCGACAATTCGCCGGCCATGGGCATGGAAATCGACGTGCACTGGGTCCAGCGCGGGGGTCTGGACCCGGTCCGGACGCTGCAAAAGTACGCGGGAAAGACTGCCATGGTGCACTTGAAGGACTACCGGATCGGGCAGATGCCCGAGTCGTCTTTCGGGCTCCTGGAACAGGGCGATTTTGCCGGGTTCATGGCCGAGTTCAAGAACGTCGTCCAGTTCGCCGAGGTGGGCGAAGGCAATCTCGACTTCCCGTCCATTGTGCCCGCCGCCATTGAGGCCGGGGCGCAGTACCTCCTCGTGGAGCAGGACGAACTCTACGGGCGCACGGTGTGGGACGCCCTCCAGACCTCCCACGACAACCTGGTGGCCATGGGCCACAGCGACCTTTTCTAGATTCTTCAACGGACGGAGATTGATTTCATGAGCAAGAAAGTACGCCTCGGCATCATCGGCCTGGGCCAGCAGGGCGGCGCCTACGCCAAGTTCATCAAGGACGGCATGGTCCCGAACATGGAAATCGGCGCCATCTGCGACACTGATCCGGCGAAGAAGGAACTGGCGGCTTCCCTCTACCCGGAGGCACCGTTCTTCGACGACTACATCGCCCTGCTGGAAAGCGGTTCCGTTGATGCCGCGGTCACGTGCGTTCCGCACTACCTCCACCCTGAGATGGGCATTGAGTCCCTGAAGCGGGACATTCACGCCCTCGTGGAGAAGCCTGCCGGCGTCTACACCAAGCAGGTCAAGGAACTCAACGAGTACGCTGCCACCAGGCCGGAGCTGACCTTCGGGATCATGTTCAACCAACGGAACAACCCGCTCTACAAGAAGCTCAAGGAAATCGTCGACGGCGGCGAGATCGGCAGCATCCGCCGCACCAACTGGATCATCACCAACTGGTGGCGGCCGCAGGGCTACTACAACTCCAGTGAATGGCGCGCCACGTGGGGCGGCGAAGGCGGCGGCGTCCTGGTCAACCAGGCACCGCACCAGCTGGACTTGTGGCAGTGGATCTGCGGTGTCCCCAAGTCTGTCTACTCGAAGGTGGCGTACGGCTTCCGCCGGGACATCGCCGTCGAAGACGAGGTCACCGCCGTCGTCGATTATGGCGACGGCGCCACGGGCGTTTTCGTAACCGCCACCCACGACATCGTGGGAACCGACAGGTTCGAAATCCTCGGCGACCAGGGCAAGATCGTGGTGGAAGGCAGCAAGGTGGCCACTGTGACGCGGCTGGTCAAGCCCGAGCGTGAGATCAGCGATTCCATGGGCATGGACGATGTCCGCAAGCTTTTCATGGGCCAGCTGAACCGGGAGGAGCTCTACTCCACCGAGGTCATCGAGTTCGAGTCCGTCTGGGGCGGCCAGCACGCGGGCGTCCTGGAGAACTTCGCCGCAAACATCCTGGATGGAACTCCGCTGCTGGCTCCGGGCTCCGACGGCATCAACGGCGTCCGCCTGGCCAATGCCATCCACCTCTCCAGCTGGACCGGCAAGGAAGTCTCCCTGGACTTCGACGAGGACGAGTTCCTGCAGGAACTGAACAAGCGCGTCGCGGAAGAAGGCAAGTTCCCCGAACGCGCCTAACCCACCCCTCTCCCGACACCCACCCCTCCGACGCTCTCTCACCAAATCGCCCTTCACGGCCGGCGCTCTCTCACTTTCCCTACGAAAGTGAGAGAGCGTTGGCGTTAGAGGGGGAATCCGTGAGAGAGCGTTGGCGTTAGAGGGGGAGTCCGTGAGAGAGCGTTTGGCAACCGTCCAGCTTTTTGTTGCCAAGCGGCACTACGATGGACCCGTGACTGAAGCGACGAACGCCGGAACCTCCACTGCCTCCTCCAAGCGCGGCCGGGGTGAGAAGTCTTCGCCCACCATTTACGACATCGCCAAGCTCGCGGGAGTCAACCCCTCCACAGTTTCCCGCGCCCTCAGCAAGCCGGGCAGGGTCAGCGCCAAGACGCAAAAGATCATCGAGGACGCGGCCGAACAGCTGAACTACCAGGTGAACCCCTTCGCCCGGGCGCTGCCAACCGGCCGTACGCAGACCATTGGCCTGATCGTCGCGGACATCACCAACCCCACGTTCTTCGACATCATCCGTGGCGCCGAAACCACGGGCGCGGCCCGGGATTACACGCTCGTCCTCGCGGAGTCGTCCGAGTCGCCCGAAACCGAAGTCACGGCGGCCAGGCGGCTGCTCGCTACCGTCGACGGGCTCATCCTGGCCAGCCCCCGCATGGACGACGACAACATCCGTTCGCTGGCCGGCGACAAGCCGGTCGTCGTGGTCAACCGCGACATCGAAGGCGTTCCCTGTGTGGTCCCCGACGTCAACAAGGGCATCAGCGAGGCAGTGCGGAGCCTCGCCGCGAACGGCCACGAGCAGCTTGCCTACGTTGCCGGCCCGCCCCAATCCTGGATGACGGCCCGGCGTTGGGAGGGCGTCAAGGCCGCAGCGGAATGGTCCAAACTGACGGCCGTCCGCCTGGAGTCGAGCAAACCAACGGTCGACGGCGGCAGGAAGGTTGCGCGCGACGTGCTGGACAGCGGGGCCACCGCCGTCATCACCTACAACGACCTCATTGCCATCGGCTTGATGCAGGAGTTGCAGGCAGGCGGGATGCAGGTTCCGGACCAGATCAGCATTGTTGGGTTCGACGACATTTTCGGGGCGGATTTCACCACCCCAGCACTGACCACGGTGCGTTCCCCGCTGCGGGAATGCGGTACCCGGGCAGTCACTATTCTCCTTGATCTGTTGCTTGGTCACGAGCCGCCTGCCGGGGCCGTCAGCGTTGAGACTGAACTGGTGGTCCGCGGTTCCAGTGGCAGGCTCCTGAGTTAGCCCCTCACTCCTCGTTGCAGTGCCCCTTGCAACGACTTGGCAATTTTTGGCAACCGGTTGACAAAATGGCAACGGGCACCGGAAGATTGATCTATGTCACAGTCCCTTGCAGCCCACCCTGACCGGCTCCTGCCCGCAGATCCCGGGACGCGCAGCATCGCGCGGTCCTTGCTGGAGCGCGTCCAGGACCTGCCCATCATCTCCCCGCACGGCCACGTTGACGCCGCGGTCATCGAGCAGAACACGCCGTTTCCGGATCCCGCCGCGCTGCTGGTCAGCCCGGACCATTACGTCACCCGCTTGATCCACGCCGACGGCGTCTCCATGGACCAGCTCCACGCGGGCGAGTCCCAGGATTCCCGAGAGGTCTGGCGGCGGTTCGTCGAGGCTTGGCCGCTCTTCGAGGGCACGGCCTCGGGCTACTGGCTCAGGACCCAGTTTGAGCAGGTGTTCAAACTCGGTGCGGACCTCTCCGGAATGTCCGCCGATGCCAGCTACGACGCCATTTCAGCGAAGCTCGTGGAGCCGGATTTCCGTCCCCGGCAGCTGTTCAAGGACTTCAACATCGAGGTGCTGGCCACCACGGATGATCCCTTGGACAACCTCGCGAGCCACAAGGCCCTCACCGAGGACCCCACCTTCAACGGCCGCGTCCTGCCCACGTTCCGCCCTGATGCGTACCTCAACGTCGCGCACCCTTCATGGGCCGCCAACGTGGAGCGGTTGATCGAAACCGCGGCCGACGGCGGCAGTGGCTACGCCGGCTACATCGCCGCCCTGGAAAACCGCCGTCGATATTTCGTGGAGCATGGCGCGGTGTCCGCGGACCACGGCGTCCGCACGCCGGCGACGCTCAAACTCGATGCCGCCGAAGCCGAGGCCCTGTTCGAGAAGGCCCGCGCCGGCAAGGCCACCGCCGCGGACCGGGACGCGTTCGAGGCCCACATGATGTACCAGATGGCGCGGATGTCCGTGGAAGACGGTCTGGTGATGACCATCCACCCGGGCTCCTACCGCAACCACCACGGACCCACGTTCGAGTCGTTCGGCGCAGACACCGGCCACGACATCCCGTTCGCCATCAACTACACCGAGGCAATCCGCCCCCTGCTGCAGGACTTCGGCACGGCCAAGGACTTCCACCTGGTCCTGTTCACCCTGGACGAGACCGTGTTTTCCCGCGAACTCGCACCCCTTGCCGGTTTCTACCCATCCGTGTACCTCGGTGCGCCGTGGTGGTTCCTTGATGCTCCGGATGCGATGCTGCGCTTCCGCTCGGCCGTCACCGAAACCGCCGGCTTCTCGCGCTCCTCCGGCTTCATCGACGACACCCGAGCATTCTGCTCCATCCCGGCCCGGCACGACGCGTCCCGCCGCATCGAAGCGTCCTTCCTCGCTCGTTTGGTTGCCGAGCACCGCGTCAGCGAGGACCGCGCGCACGAGCTGATTCTCGACATCGTCGATGGATCGCCGCGACGGGTGTTCAAGCTGTGAGCGGGCTGCTTCGCCGGACGGCTCCGGCGGCCCCGGTCCGCATCGTGCACCTGGGCCTTGGGGCGTTCCACCGCTCCCACCAAGCCTGGTACACCCAGCACGCCGGCGACGCGGGGGAGTGGGGCATCGCCTCCTTCACCGGCCGACGCCCGGACGCCGCAACGGTTTTGGCTGCCCAGGATGGCCTCTTCACCGTGGTGGAACGATCGGATTCCGGGGACTCCTTCGAAGTGGTGGGCAGCATCGTCGAGGCCGTTGACGGGGCCGATGTTGCCCGGTTCGTCGAGCTGCTCGCCGCTCCCTCCACTGCCGTAGTCACCCTCACCATCACGGAAGCGGCGTATGGTCTGGGCGCCGCCGACCTCTCGGTTCTGCTCGCCGGAGGGGAACCCACGACGCCGATGGGCCGCTTGGTCGCGGGCCTCGCCGCCCGCAGGGCCTCCGACGCCGGACCGCTCGCCGTCGTCAGTTGCGACAACCTCTCGGACAACGGAAACGTAGCCCGGAACGGGGTTCTCTCGTTGGCCCGGGAGTTTGACGCCGGGCTCGCAGCCTGGATTGAAGCGAAGGTCAGTTTCGTCAGCACCTCGGTGGACCGGATTACTCCGCGGACCACTGCCTCCGATATCTCTGCCGTGGCCGCTGCGTGCGGCTACCAGGACGAAGCTCCTGTGGTCACCGAGCCTTTCCATAACTGGGTGCTGAGCGGTGCGTTCCCCGCCGGGCGACCCCGGTGGGAAGACGCCGGCGCAGTCTTCGTGGACGACATTGAGCCGTACGAAAACCGCAAGCTCTGGCTCCTCAACGGCGCGCATTCCATCCTGGCCTACGCCGGACAACTCCGCGGGCACACTACAGTGGCCGAAGCTTTGGCCGACCCCGTATGCCGCGACGCCGTGGAGGAATTCTGGGACGAAGCCTCCAAGCACCTCCCCGGAGAAGAACTTCGCATCACCGAATACCGGGCTGCCTTGCTGGAGCGCTTCGGGAACTCCCGGATCGCCCACCACCTGGCCCAGATCGCCCTGGACGGCAGCACCAAGCTCCGGATGCGGGCCATTCCCGTCCTTCGCGCGGAGCGTGCGGACGGCCGAACCGGAGAGGCCGCGGCGCGGATGATCGCGGTGTGGTCTGCTTTCCTGGCCGTTCAACCTGGTTTGCAGGACCCCCTGTCCGACGCAGTGGCTCAAGCGTCCCTCCTGTCCGGACAAGCCCGAACGGCGGCATTACTGGCTCTGCTCGACGCGGAGTTGGCCAAGGACGCGGGCGTGGTGTCGTTGATCCATGAACTCGGCGAGGGCTTCGCAGCCGTGCCCGCCGAGGCAGGTTCGGGGACCGCCGCGTAGCCCTCCGGGCATATTCATCGCACCCTTTGATTGGCCCAGGCCGCCCGGTAGCCCCGGACTGGCCTGGGCCAATCTGTGCTTTAACAACCCGCTGCTATAGCAACCCCATTGCGTGGCCCGATCTGCCTGGCATTTCGGGGGTTCTGGGTGCAAAGCGGGACCCCCAAGGTGTTCGTGTGAACGGGTGGGTCTTGTTGTTGGGCCTGCGCTGCGTGGCATTCGTGAATCGTGGGGCGCAGGGCAGGCCCGGCAAGGCGTGTCCCCGGCGTCGGCAAGCAGGGACGGGTCGAATCGTTCTGAAGCAATTTGCGGCAACCGATTGCCAAACCTTTGCCAACGTGACTAGAATTACATCAGCTGCACAGGCCGGGCCCAAAGCTCCAGTGGCACAACAACTGTTGAGACGTCCGGCACGCAATGACGCAATGGGTAAAGGAGCCCGCATTGAACAAGCTCAGCAAACTCAGCATCCTCGGCTACGGAGCCGGTGATGCCGCCAACAACCTGGCCTTCACCACGGCCACCATGTTCCTCCTGGTCTATTACACCGACGTTGCCGGCATCTCGGCGGCGGCAGCGGGCACGCTGCTGCTGGTGGTTCGGGTGTTCGACGCCTTCGCCGATGTCTTCGCGGGCCGCCTCGTGGACCGCAGCTACAGCAAGCGCTTCGGCAAGTTCCGTCCCTTTATCATGTTCGGTTCCATCCCGCTGCTGCTCCTGAGCGTGGCAACGTTCTCCGTTCCGCAGATCGGCCAGACGGGCACCCTCCTGTACGCCTACGTCACCTATGCCGCACTCGGTCTTGCCTACTCCGTGGTCAACATTCCCTACGGCTCGCTCGCGGGGGCCATGACCCAAGACCCGGGAGATCGCGCCAAGCTCGGCTCAGCCCGCATGGTGGGCGCGCTGCTGGTGGGCTCGGGACTTGGCATTTTCGTTGCTCCGCTGATCAAGCCGGGCGCCAACCTGCAAGGGCTCTTCACCACCATCACGCTGGTGTTCGTGGTGATCGGCGCGGCCCTCTACTTCTTCACGTTCGTCACAGCCAAGGAGCGAGTGCACCGCTCGGTTCCCAAGGTTTCCTTCAAGCAGAGCATGGACACGTTGAAGACCAACCGCCCGCTGCTCATGCTGTGCCTGAGCTCGTTCCTGTTCCTCACCGGCTACATGGCCCTGTCCTCCGTGCAGCTCTACTACCTGCGCGACGTCCTGGGCCGCCTGGACCTGTATGCCGTGATGTCCATCGTCCAGCTCGTCATGACGTTCGTCCTGGCCGCCTTCATGCCGCGGCTTGTCCACAAGTTCGGCAAGAAGACCGTCTATGTTGCAGCCGGCGCCCTGAGCGCAGTCGGAGGGGTGATCATTTTCTTCACCCCGGCCACCATGACCTGGGTCGGCTTCTCCGGGCTGCTGGTCAGTATGCTCGGCGTGATGGCTGTGAGCATCGTGGTCTGGGCGCTCGAGGCCGACACCGTTGAATACGGCGAGTGGAAGACGGGCGTCCGGACAGAAGGCATCACCTATGCCCTGTTCTCCTTCACCCGTAAGACCGGGCAGGCCGTCGGCGGCGCCCTTGCTGCCTACGCCCTGGCGATGGGCGGTTACAAGTCCGGAGCCCCCCAGACTCCGGAGGCCGTGATGGGTATCCAGTTCGCCGCCGGCGCCCTGCCGGCCATCATGGTGGTCCTGGCCATCGCGGTCATGGCCAAGTACAAGCTCACCGATGCCATGCACGCCGAGATCGTCAATGAGATCAAGGCGCGTCGCACCGCTGAGGCGGGCAGCGCACCTCAAGGCAACGCCGCTGAGGCGGTCAACGCACGCCAGGGCAACGCAGCTGAGACGGCCAACGCACGCCAGGGCAACGCTGCTTTGGCGGACAGCGCACCCCAGGGCAACGCCGCTGAGGCGGGAGGTCGCCGCTGAGGCGGGGCACGCCGCCGTCGTAAATAACGACGGCGGGCTGCCGGGCTTGGTGGGTGAGCGCAGTGGGGTTGCGAGTAATCCCTCAGACGGCTTGGCGTCGCCGGGCCCATGACCCGAAGAGGCGCACTCGCCGGGGTCCGGTTCCCCGACCGTCACCCACGCATCCCGTAGACAGCACCAGTCATTCAGTCCAGCAGTTGGCAACCGATTGCCAAAATCTGCCAACCGCTTTACACTCAATTCCAATCAACCTCTCGCCGAGGGGCTTGCTCCCGGCTTCCACGCATTCGAAGTCTTTCAACCGTCAAAGAGCCGAGATCCCACCCTCGCGGCCCGAAAGGATCCTTGATCATGAAAATCATCGCCGCTGACGTCTTCGTGACCAGCCCGTCCCGTAACTTCGTTACCCTGCGGATCACCACCGAAGACGGTGTGACCGGCATCGGTGACGCGACCCTGAACGGCAGGGAGCTCGCCGTGGCTGCGTACCTGAAGGAGCACGTGGCCCAGCTGCTGATCGGCAAGGACCCGCACCGGATCGAGGACACCTGGCAGTTCCTTTACCGTTCCTCATACTGGCGCCGTGGCCCCGTGACCATGGCAGCGATTGCCGCCGTCGACATGGCGTTGTGGGATATCAAGGGCAAGATGGCCGGCATGCCGGTGTACCAGCTCCTGGGCGGTGCGTCCCGCAACGGGCTGCGCGCGTACGGGCATGCTTCGGGTTCGGACATCCCGTCGCTGTTCGATTCGGTCCGTGAGCACCTGGAACTGGGCTACAAGTCGATCCGGATCCAGACCGCGATCCCGGGCATTAAGGCCGTGTACGGTGTCGCCGCCCAGGCCCAGGCTTCCGGCGAACGGTACGACTACGAACCTGCCGGCCGTGGCGCGTTCCCGCAGGAAGAGGACTGGGACACCCGCGCGTACCTGCGCCACTTGCCCACCGTGTTCGAGGCCGTGCGCAACGAGTTCGGCCCGGAAATCCCGCTCCTCCACGACGGCCACCACCGCATGACCCCCATCCAGGCCGCCAAGCTCGGCAAGGCCCTGGAACCGTACGACCTCTTCTGGCTCGAAGACTGCACCCCGGCCGAGAACCAGGAGGGCCTCCGCCTGGTCCGCCAGCACACCACCACCCCGCTGGCCATCGGCGAAATCTTCAACACCGTGTACGACTACCAGACCCTCATCAAGGAACAGCTGATCGACTACGTCCGCGCCGCCTCTACGCACTTCGGCGGGATCAGCCCGTTGAAGAAGGTCATGGACTTCGCCGCGCAGTACCAGATCAAGTCCGGCTTCCACGGCCCCACGGACATTTCCCCGGTGGGCTTCGCCGCGCAGCTGCACGTGGGCCTGGCCATCCACAACTACGGCATCCAGGAGTACATGCAGCACTCGGACAAGACCAACGAGGTCTTCCAGCAGTCCATGACGTTCAAGGACGGCTACCTGCACCCCGGCGATGAGCCCGGCATCGGCGTCGAATTCAACGAAGAAGCAGCTGCGGCCTTCCCGTACCAACAGGCCTACCTGCCTTACAACCGCCTCGTGGACGGCACCGTTCATGACTGGTAAATCCCGCGCAATTAACGACGGCGGCACTTACGACGGCGGCACCCGCCCCGCTGCTTCCGGTCGCCACGTTGTGGTCATGGGCGTGGCCGGCTGCGGCAAAAGCACCGTCGGTGCCGCCCTGGCCGAACGCCTCGGTGCGGAATTCCTCGACGGCGATGCGCTGCACCCGCAGTCGAACATCGACAAGATGGCCTCCGGTACTCCGCTCAACGACGACGACCGGGCACCCTGGCTGGCCGAAATCGGCAGGCGATTCTCGGCGTCGGACGCTCCCTTGGTCATCGCGTGCAGCGCGCTCAAGCGCGCCTACCGGGACATCATCCGGTCCGGTGACCCGACCGTATCGTTCGTGCACCTGCACGGCACCCGCGAAATCCTGAACGAACGCATGAACTCCCGCCCGGGCCACTTCATGCCGGCCTCCCTGCTCGACTCGCAATTGGCTACTCTTGAACATCTCCAAGCCGACGAAGCAGGAGTGGTTGTGGACATCGAAACGCCCGTGCAGCAGATCGTTGACCGAGCCGCGGAGGAGTTGCTCGGCTCGCAGGATGATGCCGCCAGGTTCCTGGTGGACCTCAAGGCCGCGCCCTTCAACTTGGACGATTCCGCCGTGGAATGGGTTGAATCCACGTTGGCGTCCATGACGCTCGAAGAGAAGATCGGGCAACTCTTCATCAACCACAACAATGACTACTCGCCCGAATACCTTGACGGTGTCCTGGAGAACTTCCATGTGGGTGGGATGCGGTACCGGCCCGGTCCGTCCGCGGCGGTGCAGGAACACATCCGGTACGCGCAGTCCAAGACGCGGATTCCGTTGTTGGTGGCGTCGAACCCGGAAATGGGCGGCGCAGGAAGCTGCGATGATGGCACGTTCGTCTCCACGCACCTGCAGGCCGGTTCGCACCCGGACAAGTCGATCGCCCGGCGCATGGGCGAGGTGGCCGGCGTCGAAACCGCTGCCCTTGGCTGCAATTGGGCGTTCGCGCCGATCGTGGACATCCACTACAACTGGCGGAACACCGTCATCTCCACGCGCGCCTTCGGGAACACCCCGGAGATTGTGGTGGAGCGGGCCAAGGAGTACTTCGACGGCATCAGCGAGTCGCCCACGGTCTGTGCCATGAAGCACTTTCCCGGCGACGGGATCGACGAGCGCGACCAGCATGTGGTCACCTCCTACAACACCTTGGGCTACGAGGAATGGAACCGCACGTACGGGCACGTGTACCGCGAAATGATTGGGCACGGCGTGCAGTCGATCATGGTGGGACACATTGGTGCGCCCGAGGTTTCCCGGCATTTCCGCCCCGGGCTGGCGGACGCGGAGATCCGTCCCGCAACGCTCGCGCCTGAACTGCTGCAGGACCTCCTTCGTGGCGAACTGGGCTTCAACGGCCTGGTGCTCACGGACGCTTCGCTCATGGTGGGCCTGACCCAGGCCATGAAGCGGCGCGACCTGGTGCCTGCAACCATCGCTGCCGGTTGCGACATGTTCCTCTTCTTCCGTAATCCGGAGGAAGACTTCGGGTTCATGCTCGACGGGTACAAATCGGGCGTCATCTCCGATTCCCGCCTGGAAGATGCGCTGCGCAGGATCCTTGGGCTGAAGGCGAGCCTGGGGCTGCACGTTCGCACCCAGCTGGTTCCACCAGCGGAAGCGCTGGCTGTGATCGGCAGCCAAGCCCACAGAGCGATCGCCGCTGACATCGCGGACAAAACTGTCACCCTGGTCAAGGACACCGCCCACAACCTGCCCATCACGCCGGAAACCCACAAGCGCATCCGGCTTTACGGCATCTCGGGTGGGGCGGACTTTACCCGGGCCGATCCTCTGGCCTATCTGGACACGGTCAAGGAAGAGCTCGAAGCCGCGGGGTTTGCGGTTGACGTGTTCAAGACCGCCGAGCAGCGCGAAGCCGCGGGGGAGACGGGCATGAACTTCATGCGGGTCCTCTCAGAGGAAGCCACCGCCGACTACCCCGAGCGTTACGACGCGGCCCTCGTCTTCGCCAACGTGAAGGGTTTCGCGCAGGAAGCGGCCATCCGCATCAAGTGGTCCTCGCCGATGGCCGCCGAGATCCCCTGGTACGCCACGGAGGTGCCCACGGTGTTCGTTTCCTTGAACCAGCCGAACCACCTGATCGACGTGCCCATGGTCAAAACCGCCATTCACGCCCACGCTGGGACGCGCGAAGCAATCCGTGCCACCATCCAGAAAATCCAGGGGAAGTCCGAGTTCCAGGGAACGTTCAACGAGAACGTGTTCTGCGATTCGTTCGACACCCGCCTCTAGCTCCTGGCTCTCGGCCGGGAGGCTTTGATACAGGGGCGCGTCCTCCCCGCCATCACGGAGGACGCGCGGAATGCCCGGTACGGCCCACAAGGCCGTGCCGGGTTTTTCCATTCCGGCGTCACGATCCGGCGGGCCGCGTCTCTCACCTAAGTGAGGCCTTAGAGCCTGACGGAGCTTGATGGGAGTGTCGATCTGCAGTGCAGGAAAAAGGTAGGAGAGCGCAGCTGGGTTTGATCCTGCTGGGAAGTCATGTGTTTGTTGGATCGGCGACCGGCCTCATCGTCTCGGGGTGGATGGCTGATGACTACCACTTGCACACAGACCAGACCCTCCTGCATCCTTTGTGGCTTGGCCTTATGAGCGGTGCCCTTCTTGCTGTTGTCGGTGTGCTTTGGCGGGGCCTGCGGCGTCGGGCACTCGCCGGGGCTTTCGCGACGAGGGGCGTGGAGACCGCTCAAAACCGTTACCCACCTTCCGTAGAATAGGAGCCATGACTTCCTCGCCTGAGACCTCCGTTGCCCGCACCCGCCTTCTTGAACTCATCAAAGAATTGGCGGTGGTCCGCGGAAAGGTGATCCTCTCCAGTGGCAAGGAAGCCGACTACTACATTGACCTCCGCCGCATCACCCTCCACCACGAGGCCTCCAAGCTGGTGGGCCAGGTCATGCTGGCAATGATTGACGACGCCGGGATCCCGCTTGAGTGCGCCGGCGGACTCACCATGGGTGCTGACCCCGTCGGTACCGCCGTGATGCACGCTGCCGTTGACGCAGGCCGTGTGGTTGACGCATTCGTTGTCCGCAAGGCGCAGAAGTCGTACGGCATGGGTCGCCAGGTGGAAGGTCCTTCCGTTGAAGGCCGCAACGTGGTGGTCCTCGAGGACACCTCCACCACCGGCGGGTCCGCGCTGACCGCCGTCGAAGGTGTCCGCAAGGCGGGCGGCAACGTAGTGGCCGTCGCCGTGATCGTGGATCGCAACACTGGCGCCAAGGAAAAGATCGAAGCCGAAACCGGCGTTCCGTACCTCTTCGCGTTCGGCAAGGACGAACTCGGCCTCGACTAAGGAAAATGCGGCAGGTGGCGCCCTCAAGGGCGCATCCTACGGGCATCCGCGGTGCACTTTCCACGGGGCTGTAAGGCCGTGCTTTCGAAGCCTATGCTTGCTGCGTGGGCGTTCAGGTAGGGAAACTTCCGGCACCGCCGGAAGTAGAGGAAGACCTCCCGCTGCCCGCCACGCCTGCGCCGGGCCCTGAGCCCGGAGCGGGGACGGAGTCGGCGGAGGATCCGGGTTCATGGGCCCGGATCCTGCCTTATGCTGTCCGGTTGAAGAAGACGTCCCGACGTAACTTCCTCATCACCGCCGGCGCCTCGGCAGCGCTGGCGGGGGACATGCTCTTCACCCGACATGTGCAGGCCGAACGCCGCGCTCCGAAGATCCTCCGCGTTCCGGACTCCTTCGCGGACCTTTACTTCCCGAAGGCCAGTTGGATCCTCTTTCCGGGTTACAAAACCAGTTGGGAAGAGGCCCAATGGATCCTCAACTCATTGCGCCCTGCCCTGCACCAGCGGGGACGCCTGGCCGCCGTCGGATACTCCAACCTGGGGTTGGACGTTGACGAGGTTGTCCGCGAACTCGTCCTCCACGTCCGCGAGCTGGGCCTGGAGAAGCTGTATTTCTACGGCCACAGCTTCGGCGGGATGCTGGCCACACAGGTCGCGGCCCGCTTGCTGGAATTGCACGGTGTGGAAACCGAACTGATCGTCCTGGATTCCAGTCCCTTCAGCCGGGCCGATGTCTTGGATCAAAGCTGGTTCGACGGCGTGGTGTTCCTTTACGAGAACGGCTTCCGCATTCCGTCGGTCCTCCGCGGCGGCTATGAATTGGGGGAGCGGCTGGTCCATAAGGACGAGCGCTCCTGGCGGCAGATCCTGGACCAAACCGCCGAGCAACTCTCGCCGATCGCGCCGTCGAGTGTGCTGGTCCAGACTGAGTCCGCCTACATCTACCATTTCGATGGGCTGCGCTTCGTGGGCAAGCTGGGCCCGGCAAAGATGGCCTACATGGGCAACTCAGCCGATGCCACCGTGAACTACGTGACGGCCCGTGCCGGGTGGAGCAGGGTGTTCGCCGAGAACATGAAGCTGCCCATCCTCAGTACCGAGGGAGCACGGCCGGCCCACGCCAGCCCGCAATGGAACCCCGACGTGTACCGGCCGTTGCTGGAGCACGTGCAGAACCAGCTGGAGCCGTTGCCTGCCACCCCCGAAGAGCCGTCCTACAAGGAACCGAACGGTCGGATCATCCGCCCCGCGTAGCTTTCAGGAACCGAGCCGCAGGGTTTCAACCTCGACGGCGGTCAGGCCCGCCTGGCGCAGGAAGGCGCCGGCGTCGCCGAACTCGCGGGCAAAGCCAACCAGGAAATGCCGGATGGCAGCTTCCGGGCTTTGCAGGATCATGAGCTCGGGGCTGAAGTATTGTGCCGGAGTCGAAGGGACGTGCAGCCGCCACGTGGCAGCCATGGTCTCCAGAACGGTAGGCAGGTTGGCAGTGGTTGCCGTGTAGTCGTTCACCACAGCTTCGTCTGAAGCGCCGGAGGCCAGGAGCGCCAAGGCCGACACCACACCCGTCCGGTCCTTACCCAGAGAACAATGGATCAAGGTCCTTTTCCCCTGGGCCACAGGTCGCAGCGCATCCGCAGCCCATTCGGGCCGGATACGGAGCCAGCCCAGATAGAGATCCCCCAAATCCTCGGGAGTCTCCACGGCCTGCAGCGATCCGGCAACTGCGTTGGGATCCAGCGGGTTGTTGATCAGTTCCGGCGAGGTTTCGCTGACCAGCCACGGAACCATGGTCCGCTCGAGCTCGCTTCGGAGATCGACGATGGCCTGGATGCCGTGTTCCGTCAGGAATTCCGACGTCGACGCGGCATCCAGGCCAAACGGCTGGCTCCCCCTGAGAATCCGGCCGCCGGCCAGGGGACGCAGATTGAGCACAGCCATGGTGGAGTCCTTAGATCTGGCTCTTGAGGTCGGCTACGGAGTTCAGGACCTGGTTGGGCCGGAACGGGAAGGACACGATCTCGTCGCGCTGCGTGATGCCGCTGAGGACCAGCACGGTGTGGAGGCCGGCCTCCATGCCCGCGATGATGTCGGTGTCCATGCGGTCACCGATCATGGCGGTGGTTTCGGAGTGGGCATCGATCTGGTTCATGGCAGAGCGGAACATCATGGGGTTCGGTTTGCCCACGATGTACGGCTCGCGGCCGGTGGCCTTGGTGATCATTGCCGCGATGGCTCCGGTAGCGGGGAGCGGGCCGTCCTTGGAGGGGCCGGTGGCGTCAGGGTTGGTGGCGATGAAGCGGGCGCCGGCCAGGATGTGGCGGACGGCCGTGGTGATTGCCTCGAAGGAGTAGGTGCGGGTTTCGCCGAGGACCACGAAATCGGGATCGGTGTCCGTGAGGATGAATCCGGCCTCGTGGAGGGCAGTGGTGAGGCCTGCTTCGCCGATGGTGTAGGCGCGGTTTCCGGAGTCCGAGGACTTGACCTGGTCCTTGAGGAACTGCGCCGTGGCCAGGGCCGAGGTCCAGATGTTTTCTTCCGGGATCTCAAGTCCGGAGGCGCGCAGGCGTGCTGCGAGGTCCCTGGGGGTGAAGATGGAGTTGTTGGTCAGCACCAGGAAGCGCTTGGAGGTATCCACCCAGCGCTGGATGAGCTCGGCAGCTCCGGGGATTGCCTGGTTTTCGTGGACCAGTACGCCGTCCATGTCCGTCAGCCAACACTCGATTTCATGGCCGTTGCGGTACACGGAGTCGGACGTCTGGGGCGTGGATTCTTCTGCCATATTTGCCTCCGGCTGGGATTGTTCATGCACTGCGTCCCAGTCTTTCATTATTCGGACCTCCAGACACCCCGGGGTCTTGCTATGTGGATAGATCTCCCCATCCGGAAAGCGGAGTTTGACTTGCGGCCACCTCCCTTGGCTGCACTACCCTTGTGGCTGCGCAGGCGTCCCGCAACCGTGGATCGGGGGATCGACACGGTGACTTCAGAGGCGTCGGCGCGGACCAGGTCCCCTGTTCTGATCGCCATGCCGGCAACGCAAGACGCCGGTCTCCTGAAAGGGCCCTGACACATGAGCAACACCAACGGAGCGCCGCAGCCTCCCTACAACCCCGACGGCATTCCCCAGCCGCGCTACGACACCAGCCAAGGCCAGTATCAGCAGTACCAGTCAGGCCAGGCGCAGCCGATGTACAGGCCGGAGGAACAACACCAAGCCAGTCCGCAACAAGCAACAGGCAACCCACACGAGGCCCCTACGCAGGCGTTCCCGGCGCAACCAGGGATTCCCGGCCAGAACGAGGCCCCGACCCAGGCGTTCCCCACCCAGCCCGGAGGCCCAGGCCAGCCCTCCGGCGCAGGCCAGCCCGGCTACCCCGGAACCGCAGGCCAGCCCGGCCAGCCTGGGTACCCCGGCCAGCCCGCCGGCGCAGGCCAGCCCGGCTACCCCGGCCAGCCCGGCGGACCCAACCCCAACCCGGGCGACCACAACAAGAAGGCGCTGTTCCTGATCCTCGGCGGGATCGCCGTCGTCGTGGTTATTGCGCTGGTGGTGGTCTTCGCCTGGTTGATCCCTTCGGCCGCCAAGCCCGTGGCCGTGGACACGGCAGCCCCAAGCGCGCAAGCCAGCGATGCGGCCGCGGACCCCTCCGCGGAAGCGGACCCGTCGGGGGAGGCCGAGCCGTCGGCGGAAGCCGAACCGTCGGCGTCCTCGGACATCCCCGCCGGCGCCATCCCGCTCCCCGCGGGCTGGGACCAATTGGCAGGCCCCAGCAACGTGCCCGTCGACGGCGATCCGTTGTTCAGCAAGTGGGTGACGGGCGAATCCTCGTTCCAGTACCTGGCCGACTGGACGCACGACGAGTCGTTCGGCATCACCAAGGACCCCTCCACTGGCGAGGAAATCCAGAAGAAGGCCCAAGGCACCACGGAAACCGATGGCGACGGGATCGCAGTGGCCTACGCCTTCTTCGCCGAATCCGAGGAAGGGAAGTTCGGGAAGGATCCCGCGGATGTCAAGAAAGCCATCACGGACATTGAAGCCCGCTACAAGGGCATGACCGCCACGGAATTGCCGCAGAACCTGGTGGGCCATAAGTGCGCCTCGGACTTCAAGACCACCATGCCGGAGACCCGCGAATTCCGCCGCGGAGCTGCAGTGGTGGTCGGGTTCACGTGCACTAACGCACGCGGTAAAGATATTCAGGCCGTCAACCTGTTCTCCGTCACACCGTGGGGCACCCCGCAGATGCTGGGCGTGAGCGGACACAAGACGTACTGGGACGCGCACCCGGGCCTCATGCAGCAGTTGGCCAATTCCTACCGCATCAACAAGTGGAAGGTTGGCTAACCAGCCCGTTCGGCTGAGCGGGCACCGGGCACGGGGCACTTGGCACGCGGCTAAAGTTGAAGGGTGACTGACCTCCCCACTGATGCCTCCGGGCCCAACGCAGCCCTGCCCGCCCCCGACGCAACTCCTGCGGAAGGGGAGGCGGAAGCGAAGGCGGAGGTCGGCGTCGGGCCTTGGGAAGGTGAGTGGCCCGAAGGCGAGCACTGGGACCCGGACCTGCTGCGCGACGGCGACCGCCGGAACGTCGTGGACCAGTACCGCTACTGGAAGCACGAATCGATCGTGGCGGACCTGGATGCCAAGCGCCACGACTTCCATATCGCGATCGAGAACTGGCAGCACGACCTCAACATCGGCACCGTGGTGCGTACCGCGAATGCGTTCCTCGCCAAGGAAGTCCACATCATCGGACGACGGCGGTGGAACCGTCGCGGGGCCATGGTTACCGACCGCTACCAGCACGTCCGCCACCACCCGACTGTTGAGGATTTTGTGCAGTGGGCGGAGGAGGAAGGGCTCGCGGTGATCGGCATCGACATCTTCCCGGATTCGGTGCCGCTGGAAACCTACGACCTCCCCCGGAAGTGCGTGCTGGTGTTCGGGCAGGAAGGCCCGGGCCTCACCCCGGAGGTCCACGATGCCGCCGTTGTCACGCTGTCCATCGAGCAATTCGGCTCCACCCGCTCCATGAACGCAGCCTCCGCAGCAGCCATTGCCATGCACGCCTGGGTGCGCCGGCACGTGTTCAACCAGCCCGTGTAGCCCTCCCGCACCTTCGAAGCGGAAGTGTTACCAGCCCGAGTGACCGGAAACACGGGGGCCGGATGGTTGTCGCTAGGATGGTGCTAGCCGTAAGCGGTCTACTCCAGGGTCACCAACCCACAGACGAATTCAGCATAGGAGTCACCATGCCCATTGCAACCCCAGAGATTTACTCCGAGATGATCGACCGCGCAAAGGCTGGCGGCTTCGCCTTCCCCGCGGTCAACGTGACGTCGTCGCAGACTCTGAACGCTGCGATCCGCGGTTTCGCCGAGGCCGAATCCGACGGCATCATCCAGGTCTCCACCGGTGGCGCTGCCTACTGGTCCGGCGCCTCCGTCAAGGACATGGTGGCCGGTTCCCTCGGCTTCGCCGCGTTCGCCCGCGAGGTTGCCAAGAACTACAACGTCAACATCGCCCTGCACACGGACCACTGCCCGCAGGACAAGCTCGAGGGCTTTGTCCTCCCGCTGCTGGCCGCTTCCGAGGAAGCCGTCAAGGCCGGCAAGGACCCCATCTTCAACTCCCACATGTGGGACGGCTCGCACGAGACCCTGGAAGACAACCTGCGCATCGGCCGCGAACTGCTGCAGCGTGCGGCTGCCGCCAAGATCATCCTCGAGGTGGAAATCGGCACCGTCGGCGGTGAAGAAGACGGCGTGGAGAACGAGATCAACGACAAGCTCTACACCACCACCGAAGACGCCCTCGCCACCATCGAAGCCTTGGGTGCCGGTGAAAACGGCCGTTACCTGACCGCTCTGACCTTCGGCAACGTGCACGGCGTCTACAAGCCGGGCAACGTCAAGCTTCGCCCGGAACTGCTCAAGCAGATCCAGGCCGAGGTGGGCGCCAAGATCGGCAAGGAAAACCCCTTCGACCTCGTCTTCCACGGCGGTTCGGGTTCCACCGAGCAGGAAATCGCTGACGCTGTGTCCTTCGGTGTGATCAAGATGAACATCGACACCGACACGCAGTACGCGTTCACCCGCCCGGTGGCCGGCCACATGCTCGCCAACTACGACGGCGTCCTGAAGGTCGACGGCGGTTTGGGCAACAAGAAGACCTACGACCCCCGTGTCTGGGGTGCTTCGGCTGAAGCCGGCATGGCAGCACGCATTGTCGAGGCCGCCCAGCAGCTCGGATCGGCTGGCAAGACGTTCTAATGTCCGACGAATTCCGGAAGAACCTCATGGGGCCGGAGCCCACGCTCCTGCCCGCCGAAACCGATGTGTACCAGCACCTTGCCCTCGGCAAGGAAGCATTGGACCTTGTGGCGCAGAACCCCACGTCGTCCCTGCTGTGGGCCATCCTCGCGGAAGAAGCGTGGGCAGAGGGCCGGACCATCGAGTCCTACGCCTACGCCCGCGTTGGCTACCACCGCGGCCTGGATTCCCTGCGCCGGAACGGTTGGCGCGGCGTCGGGCCCATCCCGTGGGAGCACGAACCCAACCAGGGCTTCCTGCGTGCGCTCTACGCGCTGGGACGTGCCGCGGCTGCGATCGGCGAAGCCGATGAGCCCGAGCGGATCGAGCAGTTCCTGAACGACTCGGACCCGAAGGCCAAGGCAGCGATCGAAGCCCGGTAAGGCATCAAGCAGATAACGACGGCGACCCTCACCGAAAAGGCGAGGGTCGCCGTCGCGCGTTAACCCGCCCAACTGGGTCGCAGTTAAGCGCGTTTTGACCCGTCAAAACGCGCACAAATGCGACTCAGTTGGGTAAGCGCGGGCGGCCCAGCGGCACCACCAGCGGAGTGTGGGTGACGGGGTCATCAATGATCCGGCAGGCCATCCCGAACACTTCCTCCACCAAGGATTCAGTGATCACGGAAGCGGGCGCACCTTCAGCGACCACGACTCCGTCCTTCATGGCGATGATGTTGTCCGCGTAGCGGCTGGCGTGGTTGAGGTCGTGCAGCACGGCAACCAGCGTGTGGCCTTTGTCCAGGTTGAGCTCACGGCACAGTTCCAGCAGCTCGATCTGGTGGGCGATGTCCAGGAACGTGGTGGGCTCGTCCAGAAGCAGGAGCGGGGTCTGCTGGGCAAGCACCATGGCTACCCACACACGCTGGCGCTGGCCGCCGGAGAGCTCGTCCACCAAACGCCCGGACAACGCGGAAACACCGGTGGCCTCCATAGCGGAAACCACGGCGGCTTCGTCTTCCGGGCTCCACTGCCGCAGCAGCTTCTGGTGCGGGTACCGGCCACGGGCAACGAGGTCCGCCACGGTGATGCCGTCCGGTGCGATGGGCGATTGCGGCAGCAAGCCCAGGCGCCGCGCGAGTTCCTTTGCCGGCAAGGCGTGCACGGACTTGCCGTCCAGCAACACCAGCCCGTGGCGTGGCTTGATCAGCCGGGCGAGTGCCCTCAAAAGCGTGGACTTACCGCACGCGTTCGGACCAACAATCACCGTGAACGAGCCCTCGGGGATCCGGACGTTGAGGTTCTCGGAGATGATGCGTTGCTCGTAGCCGATGGTCAGGTCCTCGGCGCGAAGCTGAGGGGCGGAGGTTGTGATGGTCATGATTTCCTTGCTTCCCTGGCCAGCAGCCAAACGAGGTAGATACCGCCGATGCACACCGTCACCACGCCCACGGGCAGCTGGATCGGGGCGAACAGGCGTTGTGCTGCGAGGTCGCTCGCGGCCAGGAGGAACGCGCCCATGAAGGCCGACGGCAGCAAGGTGATGCCGGCGCTCCGGGTCAGCCGGCGGGCCAGTTGCGGTGCGGCGAGGGCTACGAAAGCGATGGGCCCGGCCACCGCGGTGACGGCGGCAGTCAGGGCTACGCCGAGGACCAGCAGCAGCAAACGGGTGGGTTCAGCCCGGACGCCCAAGGCGCGTGCGGCGTCGTCGCCCATTTCCAGCAACTGCATCCGCCGCGACACAACAAGCGTTGCCAAGCCAACCAGGACAACCACGACGGCGGCAGGCGCCGCTTGCTCCCACGTGATGCCGTTGAGGGACCCGGCTCCCCAGACGGCGGCGGCCAGGGCCGCTTCAAGCTCGGCCTGGAGGATGAGCCAATGGTTGAGGGCCGCGAGCATGGCGCTGATGCCGATGCCGACGATGATGAGCCGGAAGCCCTGCGACCCGCGGCGGAAGGCGAGCAGGTACACCGCGATCGCCGTGAGCACGCCGCCAACCAGCGCTCCGGCGGCCACTCCAAGGTAGCCCCCACCAAGTGTGAGCATCACGACGAGGGCCCCGGTGTACGCGCCGGTGTTGAAGCCGATGATGTCCGGGCTGCCCAGCGGGTTGCGGGTCATGGATTGGAAGACGCCGCCGCTCATCCCCAGGGCCGCACCGAAGACGAGCGCCGACAGGACCCTGGGGAGCCGCCACTCCATCACGATGGTCTGGGCGAACCCGGGAGCGTCGCCCGTGAACGCCTGCAGGACCTGCTGCATAGAGACCTTGTAGTCGCCGGTGGACAGGGAAACCACGGCAACGGCAAGCGTCGCAGCGAGCAGGGCGAAGCACACCAGGATGCTCCGGACATCGAACCGGACGCTGAGGGAACGCACGCGCAGCAAGACGGTGGAACGGCCAAAGTCGACCCCTTGCCGGGCGTCCAAACGCGTCACAGTCCGCTCACCTTCCGGCGCCGGGCCAGCGCGATCAGCACGGGCGCGCCAACAAACGCGGTGACCACACCTACCGGCAGTTCGCCGGGCGCGGCCACCCTGCCCACCACATCGGAAACCAGCAAGAGAGTAGGAGAGAGCAGCAACGTGGTGGCCAGGATCCAGCGCTGGTCCGGCCCGACGATCCATCGTGCGACGTGCGGGATCATGAGGCCGACGAAGCCGATGGCACCGGCTCCGGCTGTCGCGGCTCCGCTGAGCAGCGTGATGGCGACGACGCCCAGGATCCGCGTCCGGTTGACGTTCGCCCCGAGGGATGTGGCCAGGTCGTCGCCGAGGGCTACGGCGTTGAGCCCACGCACGCAGAACAGGGCGATCAGGAGTCCTGCGGCAATGAACGGGGCCACAGTGGTGACGGCTTCCATGCTGCGGGTGTCCAGGGAGCCGATGCTCCATGAGCGCAAATGGTCGAACGCCTTGGGGTTGAGCAGGGTCAGCCCGGAACCAATGCCTGTCAGTACGGCTCCCAGGGCTACGCCGGCCAGGGTGAGCCGGATGGGATTCACCACATTCCGGCCGGACGTCCCTATCAAGTACACGGCGGCGGTGGTCAGGATGGCTCCGAGGAACGCGAACCAGATGTAGCCGCCCAGCGAGCTGATCCCCAGGATGCCGATGGCCAGCACCATGGCAAACGAGGCGCCGGCATTGACCCCCAGGATGCCGGGGTCGGCCAGCGGGTTCCGCGTGATGGCCTGGATGAGCGCGCCGGATACACCGAGCGCGATCCCGGCCACGATCCCCATCAAGGTGCGGGGAAGGCGGCTTTGCAGGATGATCCCGTGGTCCGCGATGTTCTGTGGCTGGGTGAACGCGTCCAGGATGGTGGACGCGGGAATGAACTTGGCGCCCACGCCGAGGCTCAGGAGCGCGGCGCAGAGCAGGGCTCCGGCGGCCACGGCAAGGATCAGCACGCGCCACCGGTTGGTGCGTACGACGCCGGAACCCGCGGCCGCGTTGTTGCCCGCGGGGGCGGTGGCAGGCGGCTTGCCATCGCCTGCTTCGGTGGCCGGAGCCGTCACGTTGGACACAACAAACACCACTCCGGAGGGCTCGGCTGACGATCTGAGGGGCATCCGTGTGATGATGCTCACGCATTACGCAGGGTTGCCTTAATTAGGTTAGCCTTACTCCGTGAAAAATGACGATTCTGAAATGAAGCCGCGCAAAGCCGCAAGCATGCGCAGCCTCGCCGTGAAGGCAGGCGCAGCTGTGCTGGCCATGGCCCTGCTTGCCGGCTGCGGCGCCAGCGGTGGCTCCGGTTCCAGTGCCGGCAACGCCGATGTTGCTACCGGTGGCTCCAAATTCACCACCGCGGATCAGGAAACCGCCAAGCTCGGCACGGATGCTGCCCCGGGCGTCTTCCCCCGCACACTCACCCACGCCAACGGGGAAACCACACTGGACAAGAAGCCCAGCCGCGTGGTGGTCCTGGACACCGGTGAGTTGGACGATGTCGTCACCTTGGGCGTGACTCCGGTGGGCATGGCCACCACCGAAGGCGCCAACCCTGTCCCCACCTACCTGGCGGACAAGGTTAAGGACGTGCAGTCGGTTGGCACCATCCAGAACCTCAACCTGGAAGCCATCGCGGCCCTGAAACCGGACCTCATCCTGGGAAGCCAGCTCCGCGCGGACAAGCTCTACAAGCAGCTGTCCTCGATCGCCCCCACGGTGTTCAGCATCCGTCCCGGCTTCCCGTGGAAGGAAAACTTCCTCCTGGTGGGCAAGGCCCTCGGCGAGGAAGACAAGGCCGTCAAGGCCCTCAACGACTACCAGACTGAAGCCGACGCCCTGAAGAAGGACGTCACCGGCGATCCCAAGATCTCCCTGGTCCGGTTCCTTCCCGGCAAGATCCGGCTGTACGCCAACAAGTCCTTGATCGGCGTGATCCTGAAGGACGCCGGCCTGGCGCGCCCGGAGAACCAGAACATCGATGAACTGGCCGCCGAGGTCTCGGCAGAAAACATCGAGCAGGGCGACGCTGACTGGATTTTCTACAGCAGCTACGGCGATCCCTCGGCCACCGGCGAAAAGTCGGTTGTTGAAGGTGCCGTATGGCCCACGCTCGGCGCAGTCAAGGCCGGCCACGCCAAGCAAGTCAACGACGACGTTTGGTTCCTCGGCCTCGGCCCCACAGGCGCCCAGCTGATCCTCAAGGACCTCCGCACCATGCTGGTTGGCTAACTCCAGCACCCCCTCACAAGCACCCCAAACGACGGCGACCCCCACCGAAATGGTGAGGGTCGCCGTCGTCGTTAACCCGCTCAACTGACTGGCAGTAGTGGTTGCTATGAGCGCTCAAAGCAACAACAACTGCGAGCCAGTTGGGTGGGCAGGTGGCGGGTAGCTACGCCTTGCGCGGGATGCCCGTGCGTGCCATGGCTTCGGCGTAGGCCGCGTGGATGGCGTCAAGGTATTCCTGCTGGCGTTCGGGCGTTCCGGCGAAGGAGCGGCCACCGAGGGAGCGGACCTTGAACGTCTTGAAACCGCGGCGGGCGATGCTGGCCGGAGCGGCCTTCATGAGCTGGTCGGCCAGGCGGTGTGCCTCGTTGCCGTGTGCCACCAGGGCGGACGTGCGCGGCAGGAGCTGGAGCAGGCGCAGGAGCGGCTTGAGGCCCTCGGTGATGTTGGCGGGGGTGAGCTTGCCCGGTTCCTCGTTGGGTTCGATCCACGGGTAGGCGTTCCACGGAATGACGTATTCCGGACGCAGGCCCAGCTGCCACTGCATGCCGAGCATACGCGTGGTGGCCTCGTCATCGCCGGGCTTGATGAAGCCCTCGCCGGACGTGGTGCGCTGGTTGGAGAAAAGGCTGACGATACGGCAGTCGTCCATGCTGTGCGCGGGGTCGATGTAGAGGACCTCGCTGCCTGGCTTCTGTTCCTTGAGGGAATCGCACAGTCCGTTGACCTCGGCGATGTGGTCTTCGTAACGGCGGTTCCAGAGGAGTTGTTCGGGTGAGTCGATCGCCAGGTCTTGCATCAGAAGTTTGGTCTCCTAGGTGTCACAGCGCGCACCAATCGAACCGGCCGCGGACATGGCGCAGCGGACGCTCAAAGGGTGCTGTTGGGGGCTGGTTAACCTTACCGGACTGTGGAGGTGGTACTGTCCCGCCTCCGGCGTGCCGACCGAATAAGACGCGGCGTGTTGCGGCCCGGCGTGGCGGAGATCTCTCCTGCAGGGAGGCTCGACGGCGGGTGGCGGCTTCCGGCATGATGCCCGGTATGGAGAAACATGAGTCGTCCGCTGCCGCCGTGTCCGCTTTCGAGGACCTCGGTGCGGACCTCGCCGCGGCGGGAGTAGTGGTGGGCAAAATGTTCGGAGCCTCCTCGCTCATGCTGAACAAGAAAGCCCTCGCCTGCCTCAACGGCAATAAGGTGACCTTCAAGCTCGGCAGGAGCACCTCCGAACACGCCCGCGCGTTGGCCCTTCCAGGAGCGGCGCTGTTTGATCCTTCGGGTATGGACCGGCCCTTTAAGGATTGGGTGGAGGTGCCGTTCGAATCGCACGCGGAATGGCCTGCGTTCGCTGAAGCAGCGTTGGAGTTCGTGGCCGGCGAGAAGTGACCGCAGGAAGCGGCTGGGTAACATTTCCGCAGGTCAGCAACCTTACCGTTGACCTTGCCCCAGCCAAGTGATGGGTTGTTAGCAACGGTTTTGGGGGAAACCAGTACGGGACCCCCCACATCCCGGCTCCCTGGCCGGGCCGCCGCAAACATCTACCGTGGGGGTACAAAGTGGTTGCAACACATGAAGCGTCGGCGGACATCGACCAACGCCCAAGCAATGCTCCAAGAATCCGGGCCATTCTGGCTGGCGGCCTGGTCCTGGGAGTAGGTGCAGCCATCACCCTGGCTGCCTGGAACGACTCCGAATTCGCACAGGGCACCTTCACTGCAGGTGCCTTCAACCTCGAAGGAAGCACCGACGGCACCACCTTCGCGGAGCACCCCGTCGGCTCGCCGGCCACGCTGAGTTTCACAGCGAACCCGGGCAACCTCGCGCCCGGCGATGTGGTCACCGCGCCCTTCGCCGTCCGGCTTGACGACGGCACCACCAACGACGCTACCGTCACTGTTTCCACCGAGGCATCCACCGGTTCCCTGACCGGGCTCACGTATTCACTGACACGCTCGACGGCGTTCGGCTGCGGCGAGGCGGTTACCGGCACCTTGGTGACTGCCGGCCAGGCATTGGGCACGACGCCGGGGAGCGTCACCTTCGCGCTGACGCAGGGCGCAGGGACCGACCCGGGAGATGCGGTAAACCTCTGCTTCAGGATCACGGCAGATAGCAACCTGGTTCAATCCCAAACCGGGACCACCACCTGGGAGTTCGCGGCGGAATCCCAGTGATCCATGGGCATCCAACACTCAACGACGCGCCGCGGAAAGCGGCAGCGGCGCGAGGTGGTCCTGCGCCTCCGGGCACTCCTTGCCGGGGCCTTGGCGCTGGGAATTGGCGGCTCGGTCACCCTCGCTGCATGGACTGACAGCGACTACGCCACGGGGACCTTCGGGGCCAGCGTGTTCGTCACGGAATCCAACGTCACCAAGCCCTACAGCGCGGCCGGAACATGGAGCACCAATGACACGGCGCCTGGCGGGGCCCTGGTCTTCACCGCTACCGCGATGAGCCCCGGGACGGTGGCGTACGCACCTTTTGCCATCCGGACCAAGGCAAATTCCGTCGCGGGGGAAGTCGTGCTTGGCATTCCTGCCGTCACCAGCAGCGGAACAGGCACCTCGGACCTCGGCGCCGCGTTGCGGTACCGCGTGGTCCGCTCAGCCACGTGCGACGCTTCCGCCTTTACCGGGACACCCGCCTTCGTGGTGGGCAGCGACGGCGCCAAGCCTTTCACGCAGGGGCAAGCGGCCGGCGTCGTGAATCCGCTCGCTGCCGCCACCGCATCGTTGCCGGGGGCGCCCACGCAGTTCTGCTTCGAAGTGACGCTGCCCGTGGGGGCGAACAACGCCCTCCAGGGCCAGACGGCGACGGCCACCTGGCAGTTCACGGCTGCCTCGAGCTCATGAGCAGCAGTCCTTGGCCCCGCCGGCTCCGCGAAACTCTGTTGAACATCGCGGCCGCCGGTGGTGCCGTGTGCATCCTGGCCGTCCTCGCCGCCGTGGTTTTCAACATTTCCCTGGTCCTGTTCAAGACCGGCTCCATGTCCCCGGCGATTCCGGCAGGGTCGTTGGCGCTGGTCCGCGAGGTACCGGCCGCGGATGTCCGGGTGGGGGACGTCGTCACCGTTGACCGGGCCGGGAAGCTGCCCATCACGCACCGCGTGCAGACCATCCAGCCGGCGGAAGGGGAATCCCGGACCATCACCATGAAGGGCGACGCCAACGCCCAGCCCGACCCGGCGCCCTATGTCGTGGAACGGGTCCGCGTCGTCCTGTGGTCCGTGCCCGGGCTCGCCTACCCGCTCGCTGCCGCCGCAAATCCAGTGGTCCTTGGCGCCACCACGGTAGCCGTTGCAGCGCTGGTGACGTGGGTGCTGTGGCCGCGGTCCAGGCGCCGGACGCGTGCGGAACAGCACAGCGGGCGTAAGGGCGGACGGCATGCGGCTGCGTAGTTGGGGGTCCGGCGTGGCTGGGCTGGCGGTGCTGGCACAGCTCGAGAATCCAAGTCCCGTCAGCTCCACGAGCACGTACGTGCTGGTCACAGCCTCGCTCGCCAACGATGCCCCGCTGGAGGTCCAGGGAACGAAGACGCGGTTGGTCGTGGGTGTCCACGGCGCGGGCGACGATCCGGGCGGCGCACCGCCGTCGGGCTTTCTGTCCGATACCGGTGCCAAGCTGGCGGGCTTCGCACTCTTGGGCGCGCTCGCCGTCGGCGCAGGCTTCGCGTTGTCCGGGCTGCGGAGTGGGACAGGATTCCGGGGTGGGCGCGCATGAAGGCACGCGTGGTCCTGGCGGGACTTGCCCTGGCGCTCGGGATGGTGCTGACCGCAGCGAACCCTCCGGCGGTCACCCAGGCGGCGTGGGAGCGGAACGCCTATGCGACAGGCGGCTTTGGCACGGTCACCATTCCGGCGCCGACGCTGAACGGCCATTGCACGTACAACCCGGGGCCGCTGGGACTGAACTCGTATGTGCGGATCTTCTGGTTGCCGCCGGCGGGCTACACCCTGGCCCAGGCCGAAATGCAGGCGTCCACCAGTGGGCTGGGCTCCGCCCTGGCTCCCTTGACCGGATACAACCTGGCTACCAACACCACGGGCGACGCCACCACTGGGTACATCACGGACGTCCGGACCAACCTGTTGGGCGGACTCCTGGGCCTGGGGACAGAGCTTCAACTCGCGATCGTGATCAAGGATCCCACCACCGGCTGGATCTCAAAATCCGCCTCCGTTGCGTCCAACGCCGGCCTCATTGCCGGGCTCGGTGGAACCTGCCGGAATCTGCCCGCGGGAACCTGATCTGCGGGACGGGATCAGGAGCCACCCCGCCGCCATCAAAACTTCACGCGGCCGCCGTCGAACGCTCCTTGACACCAGACTTTCAGGGCTCATCGGCTAAACTTGGCTGGTAAGAGCCCCGAACCTCTTGCGTTGGCTGCCGTCCTGGTGGCCACACCGGTAACCTCGGGGCATTCTCATGTACGGCGCCCAGCCACAGCGGCTCGGCCCGAAAAGAATGGGGGAGGATCCCATGCCCGCAATCGTGATCGTCGGAGCCCAGTGGGGCGACGAAGGCAAAGGCAAAGCAACCGACCTGCTCGGTGGCCGCGTTGACTACGTGGTCAAGCCCAACGGCGGAAACAACGCCGGGCACACTGTGGTTGTTGGCGGTGAGAAGTACGAGCTCAAGCTCCTTCCCGCAGGCATCCTGAGCCCCAACGCCATTCCGATTATTGGCAACGGTTGCGTGGTGAACCTCGAGGCCCTCTTCCAGGAGATCGACGGCCTCGAAGCCCGTGGCGCGGACACCTCCCGACTGCGGGTATCCGCCAACGCCCACCTCGTTGCTCCTTACCACCAGGTGCTGGACAAGGTGACCGAACGCTTCCTCGGCAGCCGCGCCATCGGCACCACCGGCCGTGGCATCGGCCCCGCCTACATGGACAAGGTGGCCCGCCTGGGCATCCGCGTCCAGGACGTCTTCGACGAGTCCATCCTCCGCCAGAAGGTGGAAGGCTCGCTGCGCCAGAAGAACGAGCTCCTGGTCAAGGTGTACAACCGCCGGGACATCGAGACCGAAGAGATCGTGCAGTACTTCCTGTCCTTCGCCGAGCGACTGCGCCCGCTGGTCATCGACAGCACCTTGGAGCTGAACAACGCCCTGGACGAGGGCAAGGTGGTGCTCATGGAAGGCGGCCAGGCAACGTTCCTGGACGTGGACCACGGCACCTACCCGTTCGTCACTTCCTCCAACCCGACGGCCGGCGGCGCTTCCGTGGGTTCCGGCATCGGGCCTACCCGCATCTCCCGCTCCATCGGCATCATCAAGGCCTACACCACGCGCGTTGGCGCCGGCCCGTTCCCCACGGAACTTTTCGACGAGATGGGCGTGTACCTGCAGAAGACCGGCGGTGAGTTCGGCGTGAACACCGGGCGTCCCCGCCGCTGCGGTTGGTACGACGCCGTCCTGGCCCGCCACGCCTCCCGCGTCAACGGCTTCACGGACTACTTCGTCACCAAGCTGGACGTCCTCACCGGCATCGAGCAGATCCCCGTCTGCGTGGCCTACGACGTTGATGGCGTCCGCCACGACGAGATGCCCATGACGCAGACCGAGTTCCACCACGCCGTGCCCATCTTCGAGTACTTCGACGGCTGGACCGAGGACATCACCGGCGCCCGCACCCTGGAAGACCTCCCCGAGAACGCCCGCAACTACGTGCTGGCCCTCGAGAAGCTCTCCGGTACGCGCTTCTCCGCGATCGGCGTCGGCCCGGACCGCGACCAGACGATCGTGGTGCATGACCTGATCAACGACTAACTGCCAGTCACTGATTGACGACGGCGGCGGACCACCTCGGGCGGTCCGCCGCCCTTGTCGTTCCCGGGACTAATTCCGCAACCACCGCGGTTAGCACCTTGAGGGGACGGATACACGGTACGAACGCGACGGGATAAGACATACATGACTGCAGAAACTGCCGACGGAGTCGGGTTCCGTTCCAAGCGAGGGCCCATCCTCATTGCCCTGATGCTGTCCACCGGGCTCGTAGCCATTGATTCCACGATCGTGGCCACGGCCGTCCCGTCGATCGTTGGGGACATCGGCGGCTTCTCGTCCTTCCCCTGGCTTTTTTCGGCCTACCTGTTGGC
Source organism: Paenarthrobacter sp. NPDC090520 (assembly GCF_044769205.1). NCBI lineage: Bacteria > Bacillati > Actinomycetota > Actinomycetes > Micrococcales > Micrococcaceae > Paenarthrobacter > Paenarthrobacter sp. NPDC090520. The sequence continues at coordinate 59,706 of NZ_JBIVXM010000003.1, read as the reverse complement.
GCAGGCGGTGTCCGTTCCCGTCTACGCGAAGCTCTCGGATGTCCTGGGCCGCAAACCGATCATCCTCAGCGGGATCGCGCTTTTCCTGCTCGGCTCCATCCTCTGTGGACTTGCTTGGAGCATGCCCGCCCTCATCGCCTTCCGTGTGCTGCAGGGTCTTGGCGCCGGCGCGGTGCAGCCGGTATCGATCACCATTGCCGGCGACATCTACACCCTCGCCGAACGCGCCAAAGTGCAGGGCTACCTGGCCAGCGTGTGGGCCATTTCCTCGGTGGTGGGTCCCACGCTGGGTGGCGTGTTCGCATCGTTGGGCATCTGGCGCTGGATCTTCCTGATCAACATCCCGCTATGCCTCCTGGCCGGCTGGATGCTGGCCCGCACCTTCCACGAAGACGTCAAGAAGACCACGCACCGCATCGACTACCTCGGCGCAGTCTTGTTGACCACCGCGCTGAGCCTCCTGATCCTCGGGGCGCTGGAAGGAGGCCAGGCCTGGGCGTGGAACTCGCCCGTCAGCATCGCGGTTTTCGCCGTCGGTGCAGTGCTGCTCGCCGCGTTCCTCCTGGTGGAGCGGAAAGCAGCCGAACCGGTCCTCCCACCGTGGGTGGTCTCCCGCAGGCTGCTGTCGACGACGGCCATGATCGCCTTCGGAATTGGCGCGGTGATGCTTGGCCTCACATCGTACGTGCCCACGTTCCTCGAAGGAGCACTGCAGACCTCGCCGCTCCTGGCCGGTCTCGCGTTGGCAGCGCTGACGCTTGGTTGGCCCATCAGTGCCTCCCAGGCAGGCCGTTTCTACCTCCGGATCGGCTTCAGGCGCACAGCCCTGATCGGCATTTCCATCACCGTGGTGGGCACTGGCATCCTGGCCCTCACGGCATCCGCGCCCAGCGTCTTGTTGGTCGCGGCCTCGTGCTTCGTTGTGGGCCTCGGCCTGGGTCTGGTAGCCACCCCAACGCTCATCGCCGCCCAGTCGAGCGTCGAATGGAACGAGCGCGGCGTGGTCACGGGCACCAACCTCTTCGCCCGGTCCATCGGCAGCTCCATCGGCGTGGCGGTGTTCGGCGCCGTTGCGAACGCGATCTACGCCAACAGTGGCGGGCCGAACCCGCAATCGACCATCCAGGCCTCAAATGCCGTGTTCCTCGCCGTCCTGGTCGGCGCCGTGCTCACCGTCGTCGCGGTCATCGCCATGCCGGAAGCCGGTGCCAAGAGTCCTGAGGCGGCCCCGGCTTCCAGTGGGGCCAAAGTACAGGACTAGGCTCTATGGCGGGGTCACAACGGAAGGGTCACTGCATGGAACTGATCACGGGCACGCTGGAAAAGGTCTTTGAGGGCACCATCTGGGCGGAGGGGCCTGTGTGGATTCCACAGTCCCAAACCGTCCGCTGGAGCGACATCCCCAATAACAGGATCCTTGAGTACAGCCCGGAGTCAGGCCAGACGCGGGAGTACGCCACCGCCGTCGAATTCACCAACGGCCGCACCCTGGACCGCGACGGCAGCGTAGTCCAGTGCAGCCACGGGCGGCGCCGCGTCGAGCGGGATCACGACGGCGTGGTGTCGGCAATCGTCGATTCGTTCGGCGGGCACCGGCTCAATTCGCCCAACGATGTTGTGGTGGCCAAGGACGGGACGGTGTGGTTCACGGATCCGCCCTACGGCATCCTGCCCGGGACCGTGGAGGGCCACGAGGGGGAGCAGGAATATGGCGGTTGCTACGTGTTCCGCTTCGACCCGGCCACCAAGGAACTGACGCCGGTGGTCACTGACCTGGTCCATCCCAACGGGCTGGCGTTCTCTCCGGACGAGTCCGTTCTGTACGTCGCGGACACCGCCGGCCCTGGGCGCGGTTCGCCGTTCCGGATCGCAGCCTACGCGGTTGTGAACGGGACGAGCGGAGCCGGGCAGACATTCGTGGAACTTGAGGAGGATAAGGTTTCGGACGGATTCCGGGTGGACGTCGAGGGCAGGGTCTGGACATCCGCCGGCGCTTCGGTGCGGGTTTACGCGCCCGACGGCGGCCTGCTGACCGCCGTCGATGTTCCCGAACGCGTTTCCAACCTGTGTTTCGGTGGGCCGGACAGCCAGGACCTGTACCTCACCGCGACCACTTCCCTGTATCGGCTGAGGACATCGACGCGGGATACCGTCCGCCCCTAGCGCTCGCCGTCCCGATGGACGATCATCGGGAGAAAAGCGGTTCAAGCCAAGGACAGGCCATGAAGGACACCAAGAACGTCGTGGGGGATCCAGTCCAAGCTACCGCCGCCTTCAAGCGGCGCTTCATGTACAGGATGGTCTTCGTCCTGGCCGGAGGCATGTTCCTGGACGGCTACATCCTGGGCATTTTTGGTCCGGTGACGGGGTCCATGACCGAAGACCTGGACTTGTCCACGTTCTGGGAAGGCCTGATCGCCGCCGGCCCGCTGTTCGGGATTCTCCTGGGCTCACCCATCGGCGGTTGGGCGGGGGACAAATTCGGCCGGAAGCCCCTGTTCCTGATCGACATGAGCCTCTTCGTGGTGGCCTCGGGCGTGCAGTTCTTCGTCGACTCTCCCGAGGTGCTCTTTGCTGTCCGCTTCGCCATGGGCGTGGCGATCGGCGTCGAGTATTCCGTTGGTTGGCCGCTGATGTCCGAGTTCGCTCCGGCGCGCCTGCGGGGGCGGCTTCTGGGATGGACGCTGGTGGCTTGGTATGCCGGGTTCATGCTCGCCTTCCTCTTTGGCTACCTGCTGGAGCAGTTCACCGCTGTGGACTGGCGCGTGATCCTGGGCAGCAGCACCATCATTGCCGTGGTGTTGTTCCTCTTCCGGATTGGCCTGCCGGAATCTCCCCGCTGGCTCTGGAACCAGGGGCGGCGTGATGAGGCCATGGCGGTGGCCCACAGGTACATGGAAAGCCCTGACGAAATGGCTGACGTGCAGCGGGAAGACACCAAGCACGGGACGTTCTCCATGCTCTTCTCGCGGCAATACTGGCGGTCCACGCTGTTCGTCTCCATGTTCTGGTTCTGCGGCGTGGCCCCGTACTTTGCCATCGCGACCTTCGCCGACAGCGTGCTGAGCGGATATGGACTCGGCGGAGGGTTGGCTGGCGGCGTCGGGCTCTCCGCAGTTGCGCTCGTCGCCGTGATCATCACGGTCCTCCTGGTCGACAAAGCAGGCCGGCGCGCCATGACCGTCCCGCCCCAGTGGGCTGCCGCCGTCGTGCTTGCCGTCATTGGACTATGGGGCGGTGCGCCGCCGCTGGCAGTGCTGATCCTGTTCCTGATGTTTTCCTTCGTCAACGCCATGTACAACACGCTGACCGGCATCTATCCGGGCGAGGTCTTCCCCACGGAGATCCGCGGCATCGGGACGGGCTTCGCGGCCGCGGTCAGCCGGGTGGGCGCGGGCCTGGGTACCTTCCTGCTGCCGTGGTCCATGGTGAACCTCGGCTCGGCCACCACCATGCTGATTGCCTCGGGCGTCGCGTTCGTCGGCGCTGGCCTCTCGCAATGGTTGGCGCCGGAGACGAAGGGGAAGAGCCTCACGGAGGCGGCCGCGGGCTTCTCGCACTAAGAATGGCAAGAGGCGTGCTTGGGATGACTCCGTCATTGCTTATGTCTGAAAAGAACATTAGAGTGTTCAAAACAAGACTAAGTAAGCCGTGTAGCTGAGGAGAACCCCTAATGACGCGTCCATCGCTGAGGGTTGGCATCTTCGGGACTGGAAGCATCGCCGAGCGGGCCATGGTCGAGCCTTCTGCCCTGGTCGATAACGTCCAAGTGGTAGCCGTGGGGTCCCGCGAGCCTGAACGGGCACGGGCGTTCGCCGATCGTTTCGGAATCCAGTCGGCCGGTGACTACGCCAGCGTCATGGCCGATCCCGACGTCGATCTTGTGTACGTGGCGCTGCCGCCCACCGTTCACGCGCAATGGGCGGTGGCTGCCCTCCAAGCCGGAAAGCACGTGCTCTGTGAGAAGCCGCTCTCCGCAAACGGTACGGATGCCAAAGCCATCGCGGATGCTGCGTCGGCCAACGGCCGCTCTGCCTTCGTCGGCTTCCACTACAGGCTCCACTCCTTCACCCGGCGGCTCCTGGAAGTCATCCGATCGGGACAGCTCGGAGATATCCAGGATGTCGGGATCGACTTCAGCATCCCCCATTTTGTGGTCAAGCCAGGCAATATCCGTTTGAACGGTGCCCTGGGCGGTGGCGCCGTTATGGACGTCGGCTGCTACGCGATTGATCTGTTGCGTGCGGCATGGGGTGAGGCGGAGGTGGTTTCGTCCACCTCCAAGCTCTACGACGACGATCCTCGCGTCGATATGGAGACCGACTTCGTGCTTGCTTTCACGTCCGGTATCAAGGCCCGGGTCCGGGCGTCCTTCCTTGGCGATGACAAAGGGCGGATGTCACTGGATATCGTCGGCTCCAACGCATCGCTGCGCGCTACCAGCGTGATCGTTCCCCAGTGGGGCGCTACGCTCCGCGTCACAGCCGGCGACACGGTGCTCATCGACGAAAAGGCTTCCGAAGGGGAATCGAGTTATGTAGCGCAGCTTGAGCACTTGGTGGAGGTGCTCGGCGCGGGCGCCCCGACGCCGCTCGGTGCCGCCGACGCCACAGCCACCATGGCACTCGTCGACGACGTCTACCGGGCTTCGGGGCTCCAGCCCCGCTGAGCTTGACCAGCGGTTTTTCCTACCTGTAACCAGAGAGAAAGAGCAACGATGCTTCTCGAGCGAGACCTTATCCAAGCCACCGGCTTCCGCAATGTCCGCGACGGCGACCGGATCACCGGGTTCCAATTCCGGGTGCGGATGCCCTCCTACCGCGGCATGGCTGCATCCCTGATCGACGGCATTGCCGTCCGCGTGGGCAACCTCGTGGATGTACCTGCTGACGTTCCGTCGTGGACCCTGCAGGGCAAGACGCACACGCTGCAGGAACTCTGGGCCAGCGAGGGCGTGCGCTGGCAGTTGGATGAGGCCGCCACTGTAACGGTTCCCCTTGAGGGAGGGCTGCCCCAAGGTGTCCACGAACTCCAGATCGAGCTGAAGCTGCGCATGTCCTACATTCCCGTGGAACATCAGCCCTCGGTTTACCGGGAATCCCGGTGGATCACGCTTGGCCCCGAAGGCGGGGAGGGCGTGTTCCGCTATGGCGTGTCCCTCTACAGCTTTATGCACGACTTCGGTACGGTCCTGGACCTGGAAACCGCGTTGGCGGCCGTGGCAGATACCGGGGTCACCGGCGTCGAAATCCTGGGCGAGGGGCATGTACCCGGCTATCCGGAACCCACCCCCGAATGGATCGACCAGTGGTTCAGCCTGCTGGAGAAGTACTCCCTTGAGCCCACCAATTACGGCTCCTGGATCGATACGAGGCTCCGTCCTGGCGCGGCCATGACTGCCGAAGAAGGGGCCGCGGCGCTGCAACGCGATCTCCGCCTGGCCAACCGCCTGGGCTTCGGGTTCGTGCGGCCCAAGATCGGTGTGGTCTCCAGTGACCTGATCCCGGACCCCATCTGGACCGAATCCGTGGAGCGCTCGCTGGACCTGGCCCACGAGCTGGGTGTGGTGATCTGCCCGGAAATCCACTCGCCGACTCCCATCAAGCACCCGGTGGTGGACGACTACATCAACCTGATCGAGCGCACGGGGACCAAGAACTTTGGCCTGTTGATCGATACCGGTATTTTCCAGGACCGGCCCATTCCGCTGCGCGCCGGCGAGACGCGGGAAACACGTCCGGCGTTCCTTGACGGCATTGGCGTGGACCCCGCCGATTTCGCCGACGTCGCGAAGTACGTGGTGTTTGTCCAAGCCAAATTCCACGACATTGACCAAAACCTTGAAGACCAGCAAATTCCGTGGCGCCCCGTGCTCAAGGCGCTGAAGGACTCGGGTTACGACGGCTACCTGTCCAGCGAATACGAGGGCGAACGGACTCCGTGGCGCTCCATCGAGCAGGTACGCCGCCAGCATTCACTCATCCGCACCATTGCCGCCGAACTAGCCTGACCCCCACAGCAAGGACCCAAGATGCCCAACGGACTCATCCAAGAAGACAGCCTCCGTGCACACCCGGACGGCCTCGCGCTATCGCTGACACTGCCCTGGTACCGGAGCCTGTGGTTGTCCTCGGTTTCCACCCTGAAACTCACGGTGGATGGCGAGGAGGTGCCGCAAGAGGACCTCTCCCTCCAGCTGGGTGGAAAGACGTATTCGCTGACCGAACTGCCGGCCCAGTCGGAAACGCTCTGGTTCCTGCAGGAACATCCGCGCTTGGTTGCCCGACGCCCGGAACCGGTCGCGCTGGGTGACAGCCACGTGGTCAACATTGTGGGCGAACTTCGCCTCCCGTACATGCAGATCGCGCCGGGCCAGGACGGCGGACCGGGAATGTACGTGCCGAACTTCGTTAACCAGACGCTGGAACTGACAGTGGTGGACGCGGACGCGCCGGCACCGGAAACCACGACGGCGGTCACCCCGGCGCCGCCGAAAGCGGACGAAGACCCGTTCCACCTGGGGCTGACGCTCTACTCGGCCAGCGCGGAATTCCGGGCCGGCTGGTACGACTTTGACGGCTTGCTTAACCGTGTGGCGGAACTGGGCATTGGGCCGGGTATCGAAATTGTTGCCTCCCAGGTGCTTCCGGCGTACCCGGAGGTCAGCGACGACTTCGTACGGTCCTGGCAGGCTGCGTTCGACAAGCACGGCTTCGACGCAAGCTCCTTCGGCGCCAACCTGGACATGGGACGGCGGCGGGACCGGGACATGACCCCGGACGAAGAGTACGAGTTCACGGAGACGCTCTTCCATGGAGCAAAGAAGCTCGGTTTCCCGCTGGTGAGGATCCAGAGTGCCAAGCCTGCCCTGCTCCGACGGCTGCTCCCGCTGGCAGAGCAACTCGAGCTCAGGCTCGCCTACGAGATCCACGCTCCGCTTGGCCCGAACTCGCCGGACATCATGAAGGTCCGGGACGTGTACGCTGAACTGGATTCACCGTTGCTGGGCTTCGTGGCGGACTTCTCTTCCACCATGCACAGCATGTCGCCCACGTTGCTCCGGGCCGTTTCGAGGGCGGGCCTCGATGGGGAAGCGCTGGAACGCCTTCAAGCCGTCTGGGCAACGGATGCCTCCATGCGGGAACGCCAGGAGGAGTTCATTGGCTACCTCCGCAGCCGCGGATTCGACCCCGCGAGGCTTGGCTCGTTCGCCCACCTTGCCTTCAACATGCACGGCCACATCAACCCGCGCGAATGGGCAGACATCATGCCGCAGATCATGCATGTCCACGCCAAGTTCTATGACATCGACGAGCATGGCAACGAGCCGGCCATCGACTACCCGGAACTCGTCAGGGTGTTCGTGGAGGGCGGCTACCGTGGCTACTGGTCCAGTGAATGGGAAGGCCATGCTTTCGCAGAGTTGGGCGAAGTGGATCCGTTGTTGTTGGTGCGGAAGCAGCACGACCTGATCCGCCGCAGCATGCGGGCTGCAGTAACCGCTGCGGTCTAACGCCGCGGCCTCTCAACGCAGACGTCAAGCCTGGCCGGATTTCCGGCCAGGCTTGACGTGCTGGCCCTGAGCCTGGATCCGGCCGCCGCCAGGTCAGGCGTCGGTGCCGGCGTCAGTTGCGGAGGCTACGATCGCCGCGGCCTCCTCGAACAGTCCCCGCATCCAAATGTGCTCCGAGTCCGCGTTGTGGACGGGGTGCCACCACAGGGCGTTAACCAAGGGAGTTGCCGGGAACGGCAGCGGGAGGACCCGAACGCCGCCGAGCCGCCGGGCGATCGGGGCCAACGCCGCCTGGATCAGCCCGATCCTGTTGGTGCCGGCCACAAAGTGGGGGAGTGCCTGGAAGCTCTCCACCACTACCTCCACCCGGGGCTCGATGCCCAGTTGTTGGATCTGCCGTTCCGCGGACGTGAAGGCGGAACGTGATTGGTAGGTCATCACCCAGGGCAATTGGGCGATGTTGTCCATGGAGACGGCCTCGCCCACCTCCTGGTTGCTCTCGGAAACTACGGCCAGCCAGTCGTCGCGCCAGAGGTCCACGAAGGGCAGCCCTGTGAGGATGCCGTGCGGGATCACCATGCCGTCCGCGGCCCGGAGGCGGTTGGCTGCGTCCTCCACCACTACGGGGTTGTGGAGCATGAAGCGGAAACGGACGCCCGGAGCGCGCTCAGCGGCTAGCTCCGAGACCACGCGGCCAACAGTGGTGAAGCCGTAGTCCGAGCCATAAATGGAGAACTCCCGGGCTGATTCGTTGGGCTCCCAACTGGCCTGGCTCTCGAAGACCCGGCGGGCGGCGTCCAAGGCCATGGTGGTGTGCTCGGCGAGGCGCAACGCAAAGGGCGTGAGCTCGTAGGTGTTGCCGCGGCGGGCCAGGATGGGATCCCCGAAGTGGTTGCGCAGGCGTGCGAGCGAGGCGCTCAAGGCGGGTTGGCTCAGGTGCAGGCGCTCTGCTGCGCGGGTCACGCTGCGCTCGGTGATCAGGGCATCCAAGGACGTGAGCAGGTTGAGATCAAGCCTGGAGAGCAGGGAGTGGTCCGTCACAACGGGCATCCTTCGAGTCGGGGCCGGGGGCGTCTTTCCGCCTGATGAGGGCGCAGCACGTTCATCTTAACTCAGAGCAGCGGGACTTATGTGCGGTATCCGAAATACTTATGTGTCTTTCTGGCAGATGCCATGCATACTGGTGAGTGACCGGGGTCACGGACCCCGCCAGACAAAGAAGTCAGAAAGGCTGAACATGACACAGCACCGCTTCCGGGGACTCAAGCTCGGCGTCCTCGTTATCCCAACCGCTGCTGCACTCGCACTCACAGGCTGCTCGAACTCCGCGTCGACGGGCAGCAACGGAGGTTCCAAGGAATTTTCCTTGACGTTCTCCACCTCCAACACCATTGAAAGCCCGTTCCAAAAGCTCGGCGAGCAGTACATGGCCGCACACCCGGATGTGAAGATCACGTTCAACGCGCAGCCCAACGACTCCTACGACCAGACGGTCCGCACACAGTTGCAGGCCGGCAATGCCTCCGATGTCATCGTCACCTCTCCCGGTTCGGGAACGGGTCGAAGCATCCTCCCGCTGGTTGACGCGAACTTCCTGGAACCCCTGGACGATTCGGCGAAGAACCTGGTTCCGGTTGGAAGTGAGGCGCTGTTCGGCAAGGACGGCAAGGTCTACGGCCAGGCCGCCGAGATGACCGTTGTTGGCTTGGTGGTGAATGAAACCGCGGCCAAGGCCTCAGGTGTTGCAGACTTCCCCACCGACTTCGCAGGGCTGGAAAAGCAGTGCTCCACGCTCAGCTCCGCCAACAAGTCCTTCTTCGCCCTGGCCGGCTCTGCCGCACCGAATACGGGCTTGATGGCGATGTCCCTTGCCGCGTCCCGCGTGTACGCAGAAGACCCCAAATGGAACGAAAAGCGGTCCGGCAACCAGACCAAGTTCGCCGACTCCCAGGGCTGGAAGGACTCCCTCGAGGCAGTCAAGAAGCTGAACGACGCAGGCTGCTTCCAGAAGGGTGCGGCCGGTGCAGGCTTCGACGCCATCACCAAAGGCCTGGCCAGTGGCACCTCAGTTGCCGGCTTCGTACCCGCTCCGTCGTGGAAGCAACTTAAGACCGCCGCCGCTGATTCCGATTTCGTAGTCCGTGCGCTTCCGTCCGAGCAGAGCTCAGACAAGGGCTTTGTCTACGCCAGCGCCAACTACTCCTTCTCCATCAACGCCGCCTCCAAGAACAAGGACGCAGCCAAGGCGTTCCTCGATTGGGCAGCCCAGCCGGAGCAGACCAAGGCTTTCGCCGAGATCGACGGCGCCCTCCCGGTCAGTGGCCTGGATACCTATGACTACGCTTCCGGCGCCTACAAGAACGTGGGCGACCTCATCAAGGACGGAAAGTACGGTCCGCTTCCCAACAGCCAGTGGCCCAACTCTGCTGTCTACGACGCCCTCGCCACCGGTGTCCAGGGACTCCTGACCGGCCAGAAGTCTGTTGACCAGGTCCTGCAGGCCATGGATTCGGCCTGGGGCTAAGCCGGATTCCCACCATCACCGTTCGCTCTACTCCAAGGGATAAGCAAGGATTACCATGACTGCGACGATGCAATCCAAGACCGAAGCAGCTGACGCTTCCCGGCGAGGCAAGCGCGCTCCGGGGACGGTCCGAAAGGTCCGTTCCCGGGGTGGCTCCCTGCAGTTCGGACACTGGTGGTGGGCCCTCCCGGGCATTGCCCTGGTGATTGCCATCCACTATGTGGCAACCGGCATCGGTGGCTACTTCGCCTTCACCAACTGGACCGGCATCGGATCCTTCAAGGTAGTGGGACTGGCCAACTTCGAAGCCATCTTCAAGGACCCCACCAAACTGGGCGCCTTGATGAACACCCTGTTCCTGGCTTTTTCGTCGGTCTTCATCGGCAACGTCGCGGGCCTCGTCATCGCCCTGGGCCTGAACCGGGTGCTGAAGACGCGCTACATCCTCCGTACCTTGTTCTTCATGCCCGTGGTGCTCAGCCCCCTGGCGACGGCCTACATCTGGAAGTACATCTTCGACTTCGATGGGCCCATCAACGTTTTCCTCAGGTCCATCGGTGCGGAGGACCTCGCAAAGCCGTGGCTCGCAGACCCGCAGTGGGCCATCTGGACGGTTCTGATCGTGCTGGTCTGGGGTTCCACAGGGTTCGCGATGGTGATCTTCATGGCGGGGCTGGCCAGTGTCCCGGTGGAAATCGAGGAAGCCGCCGCCATTGACGGCGCCAACCTGTGGCAGCGCTTCTGGAACGTGACGCTTCCAGCGATCCGTCCGGCCGTGGCAATCGCCACCACGCTCGGCATCGTCCAAGGGCTCCGGGTCTTCGACCCCATCATGGCCCTCACCGGTGGCGGTCCCGCCGGTGCAACCGAAACGCTCGCCACGCAGGTCTACAAGCAGGCCTTCGCCCTCGGAAACTTCGGTGGCGGCGCGGCACTGGCCCTGGTGCTCGCAGTCATCATCCTGATCTTTGCCGTCATCCAGCAGCGGCTGACCCGCTCCAACCCGGAGGACTGACCATGTTCCGCTACACGAAACTCACCCTTCTCCGCGAAATCGGGTTGTGGGCGCTGGCCCTGCTCTTCCTGTCTCCGTTCTACTTCCTGGTGACCACGGCCTTGAAGCCCAGCAGCGAGATCTACACGACGTCACCGCTGGCACCGCCGTCGAACCCTGACTTCAGCAACTTCACTGCGGTCTTGACCGCTTCCGGCAACTCCAATGTGGTCCTGGGCCTGGTGAACAGCGTGATCATCACCGCAGGCAGCATCCTGGGCCTCATCGCCCTGGGGTCGATCACCGGCTACGTCATCTCCCGGCACACCCGCCGCTGGAGCAAGCTTGCCTACTACCTTTTCCTTGTTGCCATCATCCTCCCGGGACAGCTCGGTGCGGTTCCCCTGTACATGGGCGCCCGTTCCCTGGGCCTGACCGGCTCGGCCTGGGGTTTGATTGTCCTCTACACCGGAATGCTGCTGCCGCTCTCGATCTTCCTGTACGCCAACTTCTTCCGTGGGCTCGGTACCGACTACGAGGAAGCCGCCACCATCGACGGTGCCAGCAAGACCCAGATCTTCTCCAAGGTGGTCTTCCCCATGATGGCCCCGGCAACGGGAACGGTAACGATTTTCGCCGGCCTGATTGTGTGGAACGACTTCTTCACCTCGCTGATCTTCCTGGGCGGTTCCAGCAACCAGACGCTGCCGGTGGCCATGTACTACTTCATCGGCTCCCTGGTGTCCCAGTGGAACTCCATCTTCGCGATCGTGATCGTGTCCATGATCCCCATCCTTGCCCTCTTCCTTTTCGCCCAGAAGCGCTTCATCCAAGGCTTCTCCGGCGGCCTGAAGGGCTAGCGGTGACGGACAACCGCGCCGCGTTCGAAAAGTTCGTGGACGTTTTCTACACGAAGAAAAGGGTCCGCGAAGCCTTCGACTTCCTTGTGGCGGAGAACTACGTCCAACACAATCCGAACATTCCGGACGGCCCGGAAGCTGCGATCACGGCGCTCACGCCCAAGTTCGACGGTTCGCCGGACGCTCGCTTCGACATCCAGCGGATCCTCGTGGACGGCGATCTCGCCATGGTCCATGTCCGCGCCTCGTTCCCGGGCCGGCCGGATGCCGCGGTGGCTGACATCTACAGGTTCGCCAACGGCAGGATCGTCGAGCACTGGGACGTGCTCCAGCCGGTCCCGGCCGACGCAGTCCATGGCCACCCCATGTTCTAGAAACTCACTCATAAGTCACAGGAGACAACCATGTTCCAACTTGCGCCGAATATTGACCTTTTGTTCTCTGAAGCAGGCGAAAGTGCTGCCGAACGCGTCCGCGCCGCAGCATCAGCCGGCTTCGACGCCGTCGAAATGTGGGGCCCCAGTACCAAGGACATCCCGGCCCTCAAAGCCGCGCTGCAGGAAACCGGCATCCAGCTCACCGCCCAGCTCGCCGAGCCGCGCATGCAGTTCATGATCCCGCCGAAGAACCACGAACCGTTCTATGAGGGACTCGATGCCGGGGTGAAGGTTGCGCAGGAACTCGGTTGCCCGCGCATCGTTGTGGGGAGCGGAACCGGCTTCGGTGGCCGGAAGCGCCAGGACCAGTTGGATGAGCTCATCGAGATCTTCACCAAGGGCATCAAGCACATCGAAGGCTCCGGCATCACGCTCGTACTCGAGCCGGTGAACATCCGCGTGGACCACCCCGGAGCCCTCCTGGATCGCACCTCGGAGGCTGTCTACGTTGCCCGCGGCGTTGACTCGGCCAACTTCGGCATTCTCTACGACCTCTACCACTCCACGGTGGAGGGCGAGGACGTGGCCGCGGAACTGGCTCATGCCGGCGACCTGGTCAAGTACGTGCAGATCGCCGACGCGCCAGGCCGTGGGGAACCCGGCTCCGGTTCCATCGACTGGACAGCCCGCCTGAACGACCTGGAGGCCAGTGGTTACGCCGGACCGGTCGGACTCGAGTATTACCCGACCATCGATTCCGCGAAGTCGGTGCGCCGCATCCAGGAATTGGTGGCTTCGCGGTGAGCCAACGTTCCTACCCGGCATCGGTTGATGTCGCGATTGTGGGGAGTGGTCCGACGGCTTCCGCCTACGCCCGCATCCTGAGCGAGGAGGCGCCCGGCGCCAGCATCGCCATGTTCGAGGTGGGCCCCACGGTCAGCAACCCACCCGGCGCCCACGTCAAGAACATTGCGGACCTGGAACGGAGAACCGAAGCCCAGCGGGCTTCTGAAGGCCCGGGCGCCGGAGCCGCAACAGTCAACTCCCCGGGTGCAGTCAAGGCTGGCGAAAGGCGTGCGCGGCCGGGAACCTACCTGCTCAGCGAGGGGTACGCGTTTCCGGGCGAAGACGGCCTCCCGGTGGCCGCGATGTCCAGCAACGTCGGTGGCATGGGTGCCCACTGGACCGCTGCCTGCCCACGTCCGTCCGGCAAGGAGAGGATCGACTTCGTCCCGGACATGGACGGGCTGTTCGAGCATGCCGAGCGTCTCCTGGGCGTCACCACCCACGCTTTCGACGGCGCCCCCTTCTCCGACATCGTCCATGACCGCCTCGCCGCGGCGGTGGACGAGGGCCGGGACCCGGCCACCAAGGTCCAGCCCATGCCGCTTGCCGTCCACCGCGAAACGGATGGCCGCCTCCTCTGGTCGGGAGCCGACGTCGTGATGGGTGAGGCGACCCGGAAGAACCCGCGCTTCGGGCTTTTCGACGAGTCTCTGGTCACCAAAGTGACGTACGACGGCGGAACGGCCTCGGGAGTGGAAGTCCAGGACCGCCGTACTGGCGCGAGTCACCGGGTGGCCGCCCGCTTCGTGGTGGTGGCTGCTGATGCCTTGCGGACTCCACAGTTGCTGTGGGCTTCGGGTGTCCGGCCGGAGGCCCTGGGGCGGTACCTCAACGACCAGCCGCAGGTGGTGTTTGCCAGCAGGCTTGAAGGTGTGACGGGCGCCGCAGAGCCGGCGGAGAATCAGCCACAGGGCGGGTTGTCCCAGCAAAGCGGTGTCGCTTGGGTGCCGTACACGGATGACGTACCTTTCCACGGCCAGATCATGCAGTTGGACGCCTCGCCCGTGCCGCTGGCGGACGATGATCCCGTGGTGCCCGGATCGATCGTGGGCCTGGGCCTGTTCTGTGCCAAGGACCTTCAGCGGGACGACCGCGTTGCCTTCGATGACGAGGTCCTGGATGCCTACGGAATGCCGGCCATGCGGATCCACTACCGCCTGACGGATGCGGACCACGACGTGATCGAGCGGGCAAAGACGGAAATCGTCCGCTTGGGTCAGGCGGTGGGTCGCCCGCTGGATGAGCGCCCCTTCGTGCTGCCGCCGGGCGCATCCCTCCATTACCAGGGATCGACGCGAATGGGATGGGAAGACGACGGCGAAAGTGTGTGCTCGCCGGACAGCGAAGTGTGGGGAGTCCGTGGCCTGTTCGTTGCAGGCAACGGAGTGATCCCCACCCCGACCGCATGCAACCCGACCCTCACTGCCGTGGCCCTGGCCGTCCGGGGTGCGCGCAGGATCGCCGAAGAGCTTGAGACCTCTTTACTTATGTCGGAAACAGACAATAGAATTACGAAATAAGGAAAAAGTCCTTTCGGGCGTTGATGCCCGGAGGCAAGACAAGGAGTCCCGATGATTGCCGACCGCATGATCGAGCAAGGAACACTCACCGCGGAAGGCGGCCGCGCCGCCGTCGAAGTCCGCATCCCTTGGTACCGGGCGTTGCCGGGTTCGTGCATTGCCGGGGCAGCCCTCACCATCGACGGTGTGGCTGCTCCTGAGGATTCGCTCCGCTGGACCATGAACAACCGGACCTTTAGCTTCGCGGAGCTCGTGGAGGAAACAGGGGAGTGGTGGTACCCCCTCGATTCCGCAGTCCTTTCCGGTGAGCTTCCGGTGGATGCGGCGGCTGAGCACGAGGTCCGCGTGGACCTGAAGCTCTACATCCCCTACATCATCACCGACCACGGTGTGCTGCACATCGAAGAAAACGACACCAAGACCATGAAGGTAGGACAGTGATGACCGGCCTCGGCACTCCCATCCAGGGCGTAACGCTCTACAGCTTCACCCGCGCTTTCCACGGCCGGCAGTACGACCTCGACGGCCTGATCCGCAAGGTGGCCGCTGAGGGCTTCGGCCCCGGCCTGGAAATCATCGGCTTCTCCAGCCTTCGCGGCTTCCCGGACCGGATCGATGACTCTTTCGTGGGCCACTTCCGCGACCTCGTGCAGGAAGTGGACCTGGTTCCCACTTCCCTGGCCGTGAACGTGGATACCGGCATCCGCAGGGACCGCTTGATGAACCACGACGAGCTCGTGGAGTACATGCGCAAGCAGATCGAGGTTGCTTCGCGCCTCGGCTTCCAGATCGCCCGCGTCCAGATCTCGCTGACCCCGGATGCCATGGAAAGCCTGCTGCCGGTAGCCGAAAAGTACGGGGTGACGCTGGCCCTGGAAGTCCACGCCGACCAGCACGGCGCCCACGAGCGCGTGCTTGCCCTCCGCGACCGCTACGAGAAGCTCAACTCTCCGCTGCTCGGATTCACCGCCGACTGGGGTGCCACGGTCACCGGCTTCGCGCCCTCCCTCATCGAGGCCTACCGCCGGCGGGGAGCTTCCGAAGAGCTGCTCCAGCAGGTGGTGGATCTCTGGAACGGCTTCTACGCAGAAGGCCCGCCCAACACCCAGAAGGTCCATGGCGAACGCTTTGGCGCCTTCATTGGCCTTGCCGCGCGCAACGGCCGGCCGGATCTCGGCATCGACTTCGCCATCAACGGAACCGGACTCTTCGGCCCCGCTCCGATCGATACGTGGTTGGAAATCATGCCGTTCGTCAAGCACGTGCACGGCAAGTTCTTCGGCATTGACCAGAACGGCGAGGAGCCCTCCGTCCCGGTGCGCGACCTGGTTCGCCAACTCGTGGAAAACGGCTACTCAGGTGCCATCTCCAGCGAATACGAAGGCTGGCACTGGAACAACTGGGAAGACCCCTTCGAGATCATCCGGGGCGAGCAGGCCGTCCAGCGCTCCGCTGCCGCCAACGCCGGCTCGGCCATGGTCACCGATCCCGCAGAGGCCCGCCGCATCCTCAACAGCCACCTCGCCCAGCCGGTCCTCGGCTAGAAGAAACGGATACACATTATGTCTAACGGCATCGCAGGCTCGGGCATCGAGCTTGGCATCACCCTTTACTCCCTGACCTCCGAATTCGCCGCCGGCCTCTACACGCCTGAGACGCTCATCAAGGCCGTCGCCGACGAGGGCCTGGGTCCCGGCGTTGAATTCAACATCGCGCAGATGCTGCGCACCTACCCGGACGTGGACGAGGACTTCGTCAAGCTGTGGCGCGACAGCATGGACCGCTACGGCCTGACCCCCAGCGCGGTCGGCACCAACCTGGACATGGGCCGGCGCAAGGACCGGGACATGACCCCGGACGAAGAATTCGAGTTCTTCGCACGCCAGCTCAAGACCGCCAACACGCTCGGCTTCAACAAGATCGTGATCCGATCCGCAGGCAAGGAACTGCTCCGCAGGCTCCTGCCGTTGGCCGAAAAGTACGACCAGAAGCTCGGGTATGAGATCCATGCTCCGCAGGGACCCAACGACCCCAAGATCCTCCAGATCCGCGAGATGTATGAGGAACTCGACAGCGAGCGGCTGGGCTTCACCGCCGACTTCAGCTCCACCATGCACAGCCTTTCGCCCACCCTGTTCCGCACGCTGACACAGATGGGCCTGCCGAAGGAACACTTCGCGGTAATGCAGGACATCTGGCGCAAGCCGCTGCCCATGCAGGAGCGCAACCAGGAGTTCGAGGACTACCTCCGCTCCAACAACTTCGATCCCGCGCAGCTTGGACCCTTCACCCGCCTTGCCTTCAACATGCATGGACTGGTTGCACCGGAGGAATGGCTGGACATCATGCCCCAGATGTTCCACGTTCACGCCAAGTTCTATGACATCGATGCGGACGGCAACGAACCCGCCATGGACATCCCGCGGATCGTCCGGCAGTTCGTCAAGGGTGGCTACACCGGCTTCCTGTCCAGCGAATGGGAAGGACACGCGTTCGCCGATCTGGGCGAGTCCGATCCGATCGAGCTGGTGAAGAAGCAGCACGCCCTCATGCGCCGCGCCATCGAAGAGGCCCGTGCCACCGACTCTGTTTCAGCATAGGAAGGCCTGCGATGCCGGCAATCGACACGGATCTTACCGCTGAGATCCAGCAACTGCGCGAGGAACTCAGGGAAGCGCAGCGCTTGGCCCGTCGCGCCACTGACCGGGGCGACATCGAGAACCTCTTCAACAGATACATGTACCTGCACAATGCCTTCCAGGACGAACAGATTATTCCTTTGTGGGTGAAGCCAGGCACTCCCGGAATCCGCGCCCGCTATACCAACGCGGGGCAGTACACGGACTACGAAAGCGTCATCCGGTACCACCAGGGACGCCCCAATCCGGTGGGCAAGCTGATCCTGCACTACACCACCACTCCGGTGATCGAAGTGGCGGCAGATGGCGAGACTGCCAAAGGCGTGTGGATCATGACGGGCAACGAGTCAGGCCTGACGGACCCCGAGGTGGCCAAGGAAAGCCCGGACTACATGTACTCGCCGGGCGAAGTGCAAGGCAAGAAGGTCTGGGCCCACTGGGTCTGGTGCAAGTACGCCGTGGACTTCCTGCGCCAGGACGGCGAATGGAAGATCTGGAAGTTCCGCTGCTACGAGCTTCTCCGTGCTCCCTTCGAGGAGAACTGGATCAGTTTTGCCGAAAAGAACCAGCACGCGTTTGCCCTGGACCTCATGTACTTCGGCGACGACGGCAAGCCGGTCTTCATGCCTCCGGCGGACGAGCCCGTCCCGGCGGAGTACCACCCGTACAGCCCCTCGGCGCGGCAAACACTGGAACCGCAGCCGCCGGTTCCGCACCAGACCTTCGTAGAGACTTTTGAGTAAGGATCATCATGGCAACCCACAACTCCCTGTTCCAGGACGCTGACGTCCGCCGGCACCCCGAGGGCATTTCTGTTTCCGTGCAGTTGCCCTGGTACCGCAGCCTGTGGCTGTCCGCCGTCGACGACGTTGCTGCCACCGTGAACGGCGTGGAAATCCCCACGTCCGCACTGCGCTTCGAGCTCCAGGGCAAGTCCTACACCATCGCCGAACTCCCGGATCAGTGGGAGACCCTGTGGTTCGTCGCGGATAAGCCGGAGATCATTGTCCCGCTTGACCGCGTCCCCGAAGCCGGTGAGGAGATCGACGTCGAGGTTATCCTCACGCTCCGCCTGCTGTACATGCAGATCGCCCCCATGCGCTACGTCGGCAACCGCGTGGCCGTGGACCGCAAGGTAGTGCTCGCATGAAAAAGCTCCGGGTGGCCATGATCGGCTACGGCTTCATGGGTGCGGCGCACTCGCAGGGCTGGCGCACGGCACCTCGGGTGTTCGACCTCCCGGCAGAAACCGAGATGGCCGTCATTGTGGGCCGCGATGCCGCCGCCGTTGCCAAGGCGGCCGGCAAATGGGGCTGGGCCGAATCGGCAACGGACTGGCGGCACGTCATTGCGAGGGACGACATCGACATCGTGGACATTGTCACCCCGGGTGACTCGCACGCGGAGATCGCCATTGCGGCTTTGGATGCCGGCAAGCACGTCCTGTGCGAGAAGCCGCTGGCCAACACTGTCGAAGAAGCGGAAGCCATGGCGGCCGCCGCTGAACGAGCCGCCGAAAAAGGCGTTAAAGCGATGGTGGGTTTTACTTACCGGCGCGTGCCGGCCGTGACCTTCCTGCGTCAACTCATCGCCGAAGGAGTGGTGGGACGGATCGCCCATGTCCGCGCTTCCTACCGCCAGGACTGGCTGGTTGACCCGGACATGCCCCTGGCCTGGCGGCTCCAAAAAGAACATGCCGGGTCTGGTGCCTTGGGGGACATCGGTGCCCACGCGATCGACCTGGTGGAGTTCGTGACCGGCATGGACGTGGAGCAGGTTTCCGGCGTTCTGGACACGATCGTGAAGCAGAGGCCCCTCCAGGGCAGCGGCACTGGTCTTTCGGGTTCCGGGCTCGCCGGCAAAGCAGCCGCAGGATACGGCCAAGTGACCGTGGACGACATCGCGATCTTTACTGGCAGGCTGGCGTCGGGCGCGCTCGCATCCTTTGAAGCCACGCGCTTCGCCACAGGCCGCAAGAACGCGCTGTCCATCGAGGTCTCCGGCGACAAGGGTGCTTTGGCCTTTGACCTCGAAGACCTCAACAGCATCCAGTTCTACGACCGCACGGCTCCGGCCGACCTGCAGGGCTTCCGCAAAATCCTGGTGACCGAGCCCGTCCACCCCTACGTTTCGGCGTGGTGGCCCGCCGGACACATGCTGGGTTACGAGCATGGCTTCTCCCACCAGGTGAAGGACCTGGTGGAAGGAATCGCCAGGAACACGGACCCGCACCCGACGTTCGCCGATGGGCTCAGGGTCCAGCGCGTCCTTGAAGCCGTGGAACGCAGCGCCGACAACGATTCCGTGTGGACCCGCGTGGCGGCAGACGTCCCAGTCAAGGCATAGGGCTTGTAAAAGCCTGGAAGGAGTTAACATGGCACGACCCATCACCCTGTTCACTGGACAGTGGGCGGACCTGCCGTTCGAAGAGGTCGCCCGGCTCGCTGGAGAGTGGGGCTACGACGGGCTTGAAATCGCGTGCTGGGGCGACCACCTGGACCCGTGGCGCTGGGATGACGACGCCTACGTCCAAGGCAAGCTGGACGTCCTGGAACGCAACGGCCTCAAGGTCTGGACCATCTCCAACCACCTCAAGGGCCAGGCCGTCTGCGATGATCCCATCGACCAGCGGCACAGGGACATCCTCCCGGACATCGTGTGGGGCGACGGCGATCCCGAAGGCGTGCGCCGCCGGGCCGCCGAGGAAATGAAGCACACCGCCCGTCTGGCGGCCAAGCTCGGCGTCAAGACGGTGACCGGCTTCACCGGTTCGGCCATCTGGAAATACGTGGCCATGTTCCCCCCGGCCAGCGAGAAAATGATCGACGCCGGGTACCAGGACTTCGCGGACCGGTGGAACCCCATCCTGGATGTCTTCGACGAGGTTGGCGTGCGCTTCGCCCACGAGGTCCATCCGTCCGAGATCGCTTACGACTACTGGACCACCCAGCGCACCCTCGAAGCCATTGGGCACCGTGCGGCATTCGGCCTGAACTGGGACCCGAGCCACATGGTCTGGCAGGACATAGACCCCGTGGGATTCCTGTGGGACTTCAAGGACCGGATCTACCACGTGCACTGCAAGGACACGAAGAAGCGCCTCGGCAACGGGCGCAATGGCAGGCTGTCTTCGCACCTCGCCTGGGCCGATCCGCGGCGTGGGTGGGACTTCATCTCCACCGGTCACGGCGACGTGCCCTGGGAGGACGCCTTCCGGATGCTCAACGCGATCGACTACAACGGACCACTGTCAGTCGAGTGGGAAGACGCCGGCATGGACCGCCTGGTCGGGGCACCGGAAGCGCTCGGTTTCGTCCGGAAGCTCTCCTCCTACCAGCCCTCCGCCGCGGCGTTCGACGCCGCCTTCAGCACCAAATAACCACATAAAGGGGAACCACATGCGGCTGCGCAAGCCCAGGCTCGAAGGCAAAACCGCCGTTATCACCGGCATAGCCAGCGGCCAGGGCCGCGCAGCCGCTTTGGCGTTCGCGGAGGAGGGGGCGGTCGTCGTCGGCTGCGACATGGACGACGACGGCGCTGCCGCCACCGTGGACATGGTGCTCGAAGCGGGCGGCCAGGCCAGCAACACCCGCGTGGACCTGACCGACGATGCCGCCGTCGCGGACTGGGCCGGCCTCGTCGCGAAGACCCACGGCCAGGTCCACATCCTGTACGCCAACGCCGCCGCCACCCGCTTCGCGCCTGTGGACCAGATCTCCTTTGCTGACTGGCAGTGGAACGTGGCCCACGAGATGGATGTTGTCTTCCTGCCCGTGCGGCACTTCTGGCCGCAGTTGGCAGTAGCCGGAAGCTCCGCCGTCGTGCTTGTTGGCTCAACTGCCGGCGTCACCGGCTCGGTGACCAACGGGCGCCTTGCCCACACCGCCACCAAGGGCGCCGTGGTGGCCATGACCAAGCAGCTGGCAGCCGAGGGGGCGCCACTGGGAATCCGCGTCAACGCGGTCAGCCCCGGCATGATCCGGACCTCGGCCACCGAAGGCGACCTCCTGGCGCCGGGGCATCCCATGAACGCGATCGCGGGGCACATTCCCCTGGGGCGCATCGGCACACCCGACGAGGTTGCCCGATGCGCCCTTTTCCTTGCCTCCGATGAGGCTTCCTACGTCACGGGCGCCAACCTGATGATCGACGGCGGCTGGTCCGCCGTGCTGCCCGGCTGACGCCCGCGGCGGGTTAGGCGAGCGACTTCGCTGCCAGCGCCAGGTGCCGGCGGGTCATTTCCGAGGGATCGTCCCGGAGCCACTCATGGCCGCCCCATTCGCTGGTCAGCGTGCCGGTGAATCCCTCCTGGGCCAGAAGATGGCCCAGCTCCTCGATCGGGCCGGACACCCGTTGATCCGCATCGTCCAGATCCCAGAACTTGAGGTGGAATCCGCCCACCAACGGGAGGATTTCCTTCAGGTCCGCGGCGTCGCTTCGCCCGAACCGGATCAGGAGGTTCATGAACAGGGTATGGATGCGCGGGGGAACGGTCCCTGACCGGAGCGCAGCCATGATGGCGTCGTTGGTGGCGGGGTCCTTCCATTCAGACTCCAACCTGTTGCAGAGCACGGGCGAGACTCCGCCGCGCGCCAGTTCGTCCAGATAGCTGACCGGGAGGGCGGGCATCAACATGCTGATGTCCACCAGCACCCGGATGCGGGGGTCGTCCAGCGCTGCGATGTGGTCCAGCGCGGGCTGGACGCGTGGATTCCGCGGGTCTTGCTGCCCTTGGATTTCCTCGAACAGCACCAAGTCCAGATCGTGCAGCAGGGGTTGGACGAGCTCAAGCAATTCGGGTCCGGCTTGCCCGATCGGGAGGCGCACGCCGGTGGCACCAACCCGCCGGGCCGCATCGAACTGGGGGACGAGGAACTCCAGCCGCTGCCCCGTAGTGCGGCGTTCCGTCGTCGTTGTGTAGTCATCCAGGCTGCAGCCGAGAATGCTGACCCGGCCACCAGCCGCTTTCAGTTCTTCCCGGAAGGCGTCGACTTCGAGGTCCTGTGGTGCGGGAAAACTCCGCCAGAGGGAACCTGGTTCCACTTCCACAACATCGGCAACGCCGGAGGCGGCGATGTCGGTGACGATGTCTTGCGGGGTCCGTTCCGCCTTGATGATGTCCGGCGTCCAGTTGAAGGAGCTCGCGGCCAGCGTCCAGCCGGCAGGCAAAGAGGCTTCCATGATGGGCCTTTCCAAATATGCGTCTTAGTGACAAACTTATGTCAGTTTCAGACAAAAAGACCATGGAGTCAAGGAGTGTGTGATGTTGCAGAATGCCCTGCGCGACGATGCGTGGAGTAATACGACCGAAGGCCACGAGCTGCGCGTCGGACTGCCGTGGATCCGTTCCATGCCGCTGTCCAGTATCGCGGGCCTTGCTGTGAAGGTTGACGGGCGGCCAGTCGGGGAAGAGCTCCGCGTGCGGCTCGGTGAACGGGAAGTGCGGCCGGACACGTTGGCCGCAGAGCCCGGCTGGTGGTTCATCCAGGACCGGCTCGTGCTGGTTTTTCCAGAAGCAGTCTTCGCCGCGCCCGGGCGCCCGCGCAGGGTGTCCGTGGACTTCGAACTGATGGTTCCGTACTTGCAGGGCGGGGGAGGGGGCCCGCTGGTCCTCCCGTTCCACCTTGAAGCCAACCTGCGGACTACGCAGGCTCCGGTCGCGGGAGTTTCCCGCGACGTCGCTTAGCCAGCTCCCAAGGTCCTGACCGGCCCCGGCTTGCCCTGGGCGAACCAGCGCGGGAAGGTCACCTCGAAAAGCTGCTCGCGGGCCAGCTCCACGCCACCCCGGAGGGGTTCGCGTTCGTCATTGACGGACAGCAGGATCCGCAAGTCCCTCGTGGCAAGGGGCAACGACAGCTCGTAGACCCGCTGCCGCACCTCGGCGAGGTACACCTCGCCGGCAGAGGCCATAGCGCCGCCGATCACGATGATTCCGGGGTTGAACATGTTGACCAGTGCCGCAATCGACTCGCCAACCACGCGCGCGGAGCTCTGCAGGAGGCGGACTGCCAGGCCGTCGCCACTGATGGCTGCGAGGGCGATGCCTTCGGGGGAGAGAGTGTTGCCCTTTTCCACGGATGTGGCGAGGGGGCCGGTGGCGCCTTCCTTGATGGCGAGCTCGGCGTCGCGGATCAGGGCCCAACCGCCGGCCACCGCCTCGAGGCAGCCAACCTTGCCGCAGCGGCACAGTGCCTCGGAATCAGGCACCCTGACGTGGCCAATGTCCCCTGCCGCTCCGTTGGCCCCACGGTGGATGCGGCCCTGTGAGAGCAATCCCGCGCCGATGCCGGAGCCGATCTTGCAATAGATCAAGTCGGCATAAGCATCCCGGCGCCGCGCCCGCTCGCCCAAGGCCAGCAGGTTGACGTCGTTGTCCACCCAGGCGGGGGCATCGAACCGTTCTTCGAAAGGAGTTCGTATGTCATGGCCGTTCCAGCCGGGCATGATGGGAGGCGCCACGGGCTGTGCGCTGTCGAAGTCCACCGGGCCTGGAACGCCAACCACAACCGACCACACTGGCTTGTCTCCGGCGTCTTTGAGGAGGTCGTCCAGGAGTTCCATGGCGGCCTTCAAGGTTTCCTCGGGCCCGCGGGCGATATCCCACTCGCGGTGCCGCTGTTCCACGATGTCTCCATCAAGTTCGGAGTACCCCACGCGGATATGGAGGGCGCCGAGTGCGCACACGATGATGCGGCCGCGCTCCGATTGGAAACGGAGGGTCCGGGGTGCCCGGCCACCGGATGACGCGCCGAATTCGCCGTCGCCCAGGAAGCCCATCTGGATCGCCTGGTCCACCCGCTGGGTGACTACACCGCGACCCAGGCCGGTGACCCGGCCGATTTCCGGTCGGGTGGTGGCTTCTCCGGTTCTTACGAGGTTGACGATGCGAAGCAGGCTGGTGACTTCGTCTGTTTGGGCGCCGAACCGGAGGGTCGAATCTGTGGTCATACCTCCAGATTGTTCCACAGTAACGGCACTATGGTGCGGAAATCCGCAACTATAGCCAGAAATGCAATCACTTATGGATAATACTGACAAAAGAAGGGAGATGAAGGCGTGAACATAGGGTTTCTGGGCGCCGGGCCGGGGGTGGCCGCGCTGCATCTACCCACCGTGAGGCGGTTGGGTGAAGGCTTCCGGGTGGCCCATATCGCGGACGGAGGGAGCGGCAGGGCGCAGGCGCTCGCGGAGCCAGTGGGTGCCCGGTGGTCATCGGGTGATCACGAACTGCTGACCGATCCCTGCGTGGACGCGGTGGCCATCTGCACTCCGCCGTCCGAACATGAGCGGCAAATCCTGGCCGCGGTTGCCGCGGGAAAACGCGCCATCTTTTGCGAGAAACCACTTGCCGTCACCCGGGAAGCGGCTGCCGCCGTCGTCTCTGCCTGCCGCGAAGCCGGCGTCATCCTGCTGGTCGGCACCAACCATGCCCATGATCAGGGCTGGGCGCAGGCCCGCGAGGTGCTCAAGCAGCATGGGCGGCCCCTCCAATCCATCGCCGTCACTCTGGCGCTTCCTCCCAACCGCCGCTACCACCAAGTGGTGTATGACGGTGGTCCCTTCCCTTCTCCTTCCCGGGGAAGGCCAAATACCGGCGATCCTGCCGTGGCGGCAGGCATCGTGCAGCAATTGCTGACGGGGCTGGCCATCCACGACCTCCCGGCCATCCGGCATTTCGCACCGGTCCTGGAGCACATCCAGTACGCCCGCTTCGTTCCGCCGATCGGTTACGCCGTAGGCTTCAAAGCCAGTGGCGTCAGTGTCCAACTGGTCCTCACCATGCTCCCGGAAGGACCGGACTCCCTCTGGCGCATGACCTTCTCCACCGCCGATCTCAGGCTGGATCTGGACTATCCGCCACCCTTCGTCCACGCGGGCAGCGGAGCGGTCACCGTCCATAACGGGGATGGTTCCGTCGCCCGCTTTCCGCAATCCCTGCAGGACGGCTACGAGGCCGAGTGGCAGTTGTTCGGGGAGTTGATGGCGGGAACGTGTCCAGTCGATTACGGGCAGATCCTGGCGGACGCCCTGTATCCGATCGACGTGGCAGATGCCGTCTTCGCCACCATGTTTACCGAAGTGCAGCCATCCACGGGAGTCCATCCATGAGCCCGGTTTTTCCCGTCGTCGCCTCGCACGCTCGCTATCGGGCCGCCTTGGCCGAACTTCCACGTAGTACCTGGCACGCTGAAACTGCGAACGGTGCCGTGGTGGTGATCCCCGGGGAGGGAGCCTGGTGGGAGGAGCTGTTGGAGGCCCAAGCGGCCGGCGCGTCAGCCGTCGTCGTAAGTCATCCGCAAAGTATTCCGGCCGCGGCGCAAGCCGGGCTGGTGGGCATCCCCGTCGTCGTCGAACGGCCGCACCTGCGGGCGGACGCGGCCGCCGAGGCCGTACGACGGCGGCAGGAGACTCCCGCCACAGTGGTCACCGTTGAGTGCGCAGCTCCCTCCGGTGACCTTGACCCGGTCCTGCGCGACGGCGTCCGGTGGGCTGAAGTGCTCGCCGGTGGACCCCTCCACGCCGTCAGCGGGGCCATCCCGGCCGAAGGCGGCATGGCGTTGCTTGAAGCCGGGCCGTTAACAGTTGCCGATCCTGTGCCGGTGACTGTCCTGGCTGCGGTGCTTGGGACCAAGGCGCGGACCCCGCTGCTTCGCGTAACTGCCTTGGCGAAGGTTCGCACGGTGGTGGAGTGGGATGGCCTGGGGTCTGGCCTAAGCATCAGGACAGGGACCGAAGGCGGATCAATGCGTGCGCCGAACCACTATGAAGGGTCCGCCCGGCTGGCCCTTCGCCGGGCCATGGAAGCTGCCTCAAAAGGTGCCGTGCTGCCGGACCTTGGCGAGCTGCTGGCAGACCAGCTGGTCGTCGCCGGGCTGCGTCAAGAGCATAAGCAAGGCTGATCTTCGGCATAGGCAATATCGTCTTCCCTGATGCGCCAGTGCGGCCGGAGACTTGATGTGAACAGCTTCACAGAACACCGAAAGGATCGAAGATGATCAAGCTTCTCTCCCACCTCTCCTACGTGGCCATCACCACTCCCGACGTCGAAGCCTCCGTTGACTTCTACGTCAAGCAGGTGGGACTCAAGGTTGTTGACCGCGTGGACGGCGCCGTTTACCTGCGCTGCTGGGGCGACTACTACCGCTACAGCGTGGTGGTGGTTCCCGGCACCGAGCCTGCCCTGGAAACCATGGCATGGCGTACTTCCAGCGCGGAAGCCCTCGAAGAGGCGGCCCGGCGCATCGAAGCCGCGGGCGTCGCCGGTGAATGGATCGACGGGCACGGCATCGGTCGGGCGTACCGCTTCACGGGTCCCTGGGGCCACAGCATGACCCTCCACTGGGACGTCACCCGCTACCAGGCCGAGGGCAGCGAACTCTCCACCTACCCGGACCGCCCTGCCCGCCGAAGCATGGTTGCCGGCGCGCCCCGCCAGTTGGACCACGTGACCATCGCAACCTCTGATGTTGACGGATTCGCCAAGTGGTACAACGACGTCCTCGGCTTCCGCATCATGGCCCGCACCGTCCTGGACGAAGCTCCGATTTCGGTGTTCTCCGTGCTGACCACCAACGAGAAGTCACACGACTTGGGCGTCGTGCTGGACGGTTCCACCCGTGCAGGCCGCATCAACCACTACGCCTTCTGGGTGGATACCCGCGAAGAACTGCTGATCGCCGCGGACACCCTGATCGAGAACGGCGTGCCGATTGAGTACGGCCCCTCCATCCACGGCATCGGCGAGCAGAACTTCCTCTACTACCGCGAACCGTCCAGCCTCCGCATCGAGCTCAACACCGGTGGCTACCGCAACTATGTCCCGGACTGGGAGCCCAACACCTGGACCCCGTCCCTGGGCTCGAACAACATGTACCGCAACGGTGCCATGCCCATGTCCATGACCGAGTCCTTCCCGCCCGCCGATGGCCCGAGTGCCACCGAGGAAGGCGTGCCGGACGAGATCAAGGAAGCACTGTTCAACCCGTACGCCCGGCAGGGTCAGGGCTAGAAGAGGCAGCCCAGGGCTGGACAGCCAGGCAGCATCACCGGCGTGGGCATCCATGCCGGTGATGCCCGGTATAACCACAAATTGATGTACTTATGTCGAATTCTGACATTAAATGAGGGTGGGCCGAGGGCGGCCCGCGAGGGGAGTTACGTTCATGACGACGTCGTCAGACCAAACCGGGATGGAAGCACCATTTGCCCTGGCCCGCTTCCGCGAGGGGCAAGCCGTTCGCTGGGGGCTGGTTGCCGGCGGGCGCATCCGGCCGCTGGAGGAGCAAGAC
This sequence comes from Paenarthrobacter sp. NPDC090520, assembly GCF_044769205.1. Classification (NCBI taxonomy): domain Bacteria; kingdom Bacillati; phylum Actinomycetota; class Actinomycetes; order Micrococcales; family Micrococcaceae; genus Paenarthrobacter; species Paenarthrobacter sp. NPDC090520. The sequence goes on along the minus strand of NZ_JBIVXM010000003.1, from coordinate 32,144 downwards.
CTCGGCAGCGGAGGCCTCAATGGGTTCCTGGCTGCACTGGACTGGGAGCGCCTTGAGAACCTCGCTGCGGAAGACGGTCCATGGGTCGCGTTGGACAGCGTGGTGCTGACTGCCCCCGTGGAACCCCGGCAAGTGCTGCAGACAGGCGCCAACTATCGGACGCACGTGATCGACCTGGTGGTGGCAGGACTGTCCAAAGACGATCCGCGCTCGCCGGAGGAGGCCCGCGAGTGGGCGGGCAAGATGATGGACGACCGCCAAGCCAACGGCGAGCCGTACTTCTTCATCGGGCTGCCGGCCTGCGTTGTCGGCGACAATGAACCCTTGGTCCTCCCGGCCTACAGCGAGAAGCACGACTGGGAGCTGGAACTTGCTGTCGTCATCGGAACCGAGGCATTCCGCCTCTCCAGGGCAGAGGCCATGGACCACGTTGCCGGCTACACGATCGTCAACGACATCACCACCCGAGACCTCGTCTTCCGCCGCGACATGAAGGAAATCGGAACCGACTGGTACCGCGGCAAGAACGCTCCCGGCTTCTTGCCTACGGGGCCGTTCCTGGTGCCGGCGAAGTTTGTGGATCCGTCCAAGCTCAAGGTCCGTTTGGAACTCAACGGCGAGGTCATGCAGGACGCCACTACCGACGACCTCCTCTTCGATATTCCTGCCCTGGTGTCGGCTGCTTCGCAGAACATGCCGCTGCTTCCGGGCGACCTCCTGCTGACCGGCAGCCCGGCCGGCAACGGAGCGCACTGGGGAAGGCTCCTCCGCGACGGCGACGTGATGACGGGCAGCATCCAAGGCCTCGGAACGCAGGTAGTGCGCTGCGTCGCCGAACAAACCGGCCAGGGATAAGGGCAGGAACCATGAACCTGGATCACGCTGAACTGCTGGAAAACCCCGCGTCGCTGGACCGCAACGACCCCGACGGCGAAATCTCCCGCCGAGGAAAGGCATACCGCAACTGGGGCCGCTGGGGCGAGGACGATGCCCTGGGGACCTTGAACTTCATCGACGCCGCGAAGCGGAAGCAGGCAGCCTCGCTGGTGCGCGACGGTGAGGTTGTTTCCCTCTCGCAACCCTTCGACATGAACGGTCCGCAAAAGGGCTGGCGCCGGCGCACCAATCCCGTCCACACCATGCTGGACACCGGAACGGATGCGGAACGCGGCACGCAGGGCTTCCCGCACGGCCTCGGCGGCGCAGACGACGTCATTTCCATGCCCCTCCAGTGCTCAACCCAATGGGACGGCCTGGGCCACATCTTCGACCACGGCAACGCGTGGAACGGTCGCCGTGCAGGAGACGTAGTAACGAGCGACGGCGACCTCGTCACCGGAATCGAGCACGCGGCGGCGTCTCCGGTCTCCCGCGGTGTCCTGCTTGACCTCGGCCGGCACCTTCAACCGGACACGGGCGAACTTCCCGACGGCTACGCGATCACCGCCGAGGACCTGGAGTCCTGCATCGCAGCCCAAGGCGCCACGAGCGCAGTTGGCCGCGGCGACATCGTCCTGGTGCGGACAGGCCAACTCAGCCGTGCGCGCCGCGAAGGCTGGGGAGACTACGCGGGCGGACCCGCCCCCGGGCTTTCCCTGACGACGGCGGGTTGGCTGCACCGCACAGAGATCGCCGCCATTGCCACGGACACGTGGGGCTTCGAGGTCCGTCCCAACGAGTTCGACGTTCCCGCTTTCCAGCCTCTGCACCAAGTGGTCATCCCGAACATGGGCCTGACCGTGGGCGAGCTGTGGGACCTGGATGCCTTGGCCCACACATGCCACGCACGCGGCCGCTACGGGTTCCTCCTGGTGGCAGCCCCGTTGCCCATCACCGGTGCGGTGGGTTCACCCATCAACCCCGTCGCCATCCTCTAACCAGTCCCAAGAACCAAGGGGTACATCATGACAGCAGTTCAGAAAGTGGCGATCGCCGGCAGCGGCGTGGCTGCCATGGCCACCGCCATCCAGCTCGCCAAGGCGGGGATCGCCGTCGACGTTTTCGAAGCCAAACCGGAGCTGAGCGCCCTGGGAAGCGGCATCACCCTGCAGGGCAACGCTTTGCGCGTTTTCGACGCGTTGGGCGTCTGGGAGGACGTGGGGGAAAAGGGCCTGGCTTTTGAGGGGCTCACCCTTAGGGCGCCTGGCCCCGATGCTCCGGTGATCGCACAGCTTCCAGAGGTCAAGACCGGCGGACCGGACTACCCGGCCTGCATGGGCATGTACCGTCCGGACCTCGCCAAGATCCTCCTTGAGCACGCGGAGAAGGCCGGCGCCAAGACCACTTTCGGAGCCAAAATTACCGGCTTTGATGCCACGGACAACAAAGTGGAGGTGTTCGCCAACGAGACCTCGGCAGGAACCTACGACCTCCTGATTGGCGCCGATGGGGTGAACTCCACCGTGCGGGGCCTCATGGGAATCGAGACCTCGCCGGAGACCACGGGCATGGGCATCTGGCGGGCCTTCGTGTCGCGACCCAAGAACGTGGAACACAGTGAGCTGTACTACGGTGGCCCGGTCTACATCGCCGGCTACACGCCCACCGGCGAGGACACCATGTACGCGTTCCTTGTGGAGAAGGCGCAGGACCGCTTCGGGGTATCCGATGACCAGGCCGTGGAGATCATGCGCGGGGAATCCCTGGCCTATGGCGGTCCGTGGAACTCGATCCGCGAGGACCTCAACCAGGGCGCCAAGGTCAATTACACCTGGTTCACCAAGCACCTGGTGCCCGGCCGGTGGAACCGCGGACCCGTCGTCATCATCGGGGATGCCGCCCACAGCTGCCCGCCAACGATTGCCCAAGGTGCCGCGCAGGCCCTCGAAGACGCCGTAGTCCTGGCCGAGCTCCTGGTGGACGCGGACCAGGTCAGCGAAGAACTCTGGGACACCTTCCACGAGCGCAGGGTTCCCCGTGTGCAGGCCGTGGTGGACGCTTCCGTGCAACTGGGCGAATGGCAGATCGAGGGAAAGAAGGACGCAGACGCTCCGGGCCTGCTGTTCGGCATCGCGCAGAAGATGGCGGTACCGGCATGACCATCGATGTCCACGCCCACGTGCTCCTTCCTTCCCTCCAGGCCGAGGTGGAACGGCGTGCTCCCGAGGCCTTCAAAGCGGCGGCCGAACTCGATGCCCGTCGCAACGGTCCCGCAAGCCTGGCCGCTTCGGGCCGGATGATCGGCGAGCGGTTCCCGAAACTCACCGATGTCCGCGCCCGCTTGGCTGCGATGGACGCCCAAGGCGTTGACCACCAGTGGGTCAGTGCCTCGCCGAACCATTTCTACCCCTGGGCCGAGGAGGGCCTGGCCGTGTGGAGCGCCACCGAGGCCAACCGCCTGGTGGCCGAGCACGTGGCCCGGGCACCTGAACGCCTCACCGGCCTGGGCCTCGTGCCGCTGCAGCATCCCGGGCGGATCGTGGAATGCGTCGATGACGCCATCCTGGGCCGCGGCTTGGCCGGCATCGAGATTTCCTCGTTCTCCGGCGACGTCGAGTTGTCCGACGAACGTCTGGAGCCCTTCTGGAGCCGCGTGGAGGAATTGGGCGTCGTCGTTTTCCTGCATCCGTTCGGCTGCAGCCTGGATGAGCGTCTTGACCGGTACTACCTGTCCAACACGGTGGGCCAGCCTGCCGAAAACGCCGTTGCCCTCTCGCACCTGATCTTCTCCGGCGTCCTGGACCGGCACCCCGGCTTGAAGATCCTCGCGGCCCACGGAGGCGGATACCTGCCCACGGCGATCGGCCGCTCCAACCATGCCTGGCGCGTCCGCCCCGAAGCCCGCGATTGTGCCGAGGAGCCGTCCAGCTACTTGCGCCGGATCTGGTTCGACACCGTGGTGCACGATCCTTCGGCCCTGCGTCACCTCGTGGATGTCGCGGGACCTTCGCAGGTCCTCATGGGTAGCGATTTCCCGTTCGACATGGGGCCGGAGGATCCCGTTGGCGAGGTTCGCGCTGCCGGACTGCCGTCCGACGTGACAGCGCAGATCCTGTCCGGCAACGCCTCTGCACTCTTGGAACAGCGGGTGCGGGCATGAGAATCGCGCGCTGGCAGGACGGCGCCGAGACCGGTGAGGGCTTCATCATTGACAACACCGCGGTGCCGTTTCCCAATGGACTCCGCGTGGCCGAGGTGCTGGCGCGCGGCTTGGATGGTGCCCGGGATCTCTTTGGGCGGGTAAACCACGACGCCGGGCGGCCGCTTGCCGAAGTCCGGCTCCTTGCGCCGCTGGTCCCCGCGGCGATCAGGGATTTCGTTGCCTTTGAGGAGCATGTGGAAGGAGTCAGCGCCTCCGTGGACGGCAAGAGCGAGGTGGTGCCGGAATGGTACGAGGCTCCCACGTTCTACTTCACGAATCCGCACACGGTGCTGGGGCCGGGCGAACCGGTGATCCCGCCGGTGACCCAGCGCCTGGATTTCGAGCTTGAGATTGCGGCCGTGATTGGCGGCGCCGGCGGCTCCAACCTGTCAGGCAAAAACGCCGCCGACGCGATCTTTGGCTACACGATCATGAACGATTGGTCTGCCAGGGACATCCAGTCGCGGGAGATGAAGGTCCGTCTGGGTCCCGCCAAGGGCAAGGACTTCGGGACAAGCCTGGGGCCGTGGATTGTCACGGCAGACGAGCTTGAACCGTACCTCGACGCTGACGGGTTCCTGGCCTTGCGGGCGGAAGTCTTCGTCAACGGCGAGCTCGTGGGGGAGGATCTCGTGTCCAATATGGGGTGGACGTTCCCCGAGCTGGTGTCCTACGCCTCCAGGAATTCCCGCGTAGTGTTCGGCGATGTCCTGGGTTCCGGGACGGTGGGCAACGGAGGCTGCCTCGGCGAGTTGTGGGGCCGTCGCGGCGACCTGACGCCGGCACCGCTTGCCGAGGGAGACGAGGTACGCATGGTGGTTGAATGCATCGGCGCGTTGACCGCCACTGTGGCTGCCGCCGTCGAAGGCTGCTCCGTGCCGCGGGCCCGGGACCGAAACCGCGCCCGCGCCAGGGTCTAAGAACTGCAATCTTTTGTTGCTTTCAGACTAAAGTCAAACTAAGATGAAAGTGGCGTCGGGATCCCCTCAAGGATCCGTTCCCGGCAGTGATGATGCAGCCGGGGCACAAACCGTCGCGTCGACGGCCCGATCGTTCGGGCAGAAAACCATGCCACTTTCCACTGTGAAACTACGCTTCCTGGTCGCATCGCTGCTGACCGTGTCCTTCCTGGGCGCACTGGACCACACCGTCGTCTCCACCTCGCTGGCTACCATTGCCGGTGAGCTCGGGGCGTTGGAGCTCATGAGTTGGGTGGTGGTGGGCTACACCCTGGCCAGCACCGTCCTGCTTCCCGTCCTGGGAAAACTCGGTGATGTCCTTGGTCCGCGGAGGGTCTTCCTGGCTTCCCTCCTGGTTTTCCTGGGGGCCTCCCTCGCCTGCGGATTCGCCCAGGACATGACCTGGCTGGTCGTTTCCCGGGTGGTCCAAGGCACGAGCTCGGCCGGGCTGCAGCTCATGTCGCAAACCATCATTGCCAGGGTCACCACGCCCCGGGAACGCCCTCGGTACATGGCGATCATCGGGGCGGCCTTTCCAATCGCCATCCTGGTGGGGCCGGTGCTCGGCGGGGCCATCACCGACTATTGGGGCTGGTCCTGGGTCTTCTGGATCAACCTTCCGGTAGGCATTGTTGCCCTGGCGCTTGCCCTCGTGGCGGTGCCGAAACTTGAGCGTGGACAGCTTCCACGGCACTACGACGTGGCCGGCGCTGCCGCTTTCACCTTGGGTCTGGTGTCCCTGGTCCTTGGCGTGACGTGGGCAGCGGAACGCAGCGGCGGAGTCCAGGCCGTGGCAGCCCTGGTGGTTGCGGGTGTGGCCCTGCTGGCGTTCTTCATCATCGAGCGCAGGGTGCCCGAGCCAATCGTCCCCTTGCGTTTCTTCGCCAATCGCACGATTGCCGCCGGTACCGCGCTCTCGGCGATTATCGGCGTCGGGCTTTTTTCCATCACCGCCTACCTGCCCACCTACTTTCAGATGGCCTACCAGGTCAGTGCCACCGTGTCCGGCCTGGTTCCCATCGCCACGGTCCTGGGCATGCTGGCCAGCAACCTGCTGACGGGATGGTTGGCCAGCCGCACCGGCCAGTACCGGATCTTTCCGATCATCGGGACCTGCATGGCCTCGGCGGGGCTCTTCGTTATGGCCGGGCTCCCGGTGGGGGTTCCGCTCTGGGTGCCCATGGCCGTGATGGCCACGGTGGGGTTGGGGACGGGCTCCTTCATGAGCCTGATCGTCGCCGTGGTCCAAAGCGCCGCACCGGCCAACCAGACCGGAAGCATCACGGCCACCATCAACCTGGTGCGGCAGATTGGGTCCACCGTTGCCACCGCCGTCATCGGTGGCACCATCGGATTCGGCGTGGCGGCTCTGTTGCCCCCGGGCATGGACGCCGCAACGCTGACGCCCCAATCGGTGCACCAAGCGGCTCCCGCCATCCAGGAGTCGGTGGCCGCGATCTATGCCTCGGTGTTCTCCCCGATCTTCTGTGCGCTTGCTGTCACCTATGCACTCGGCATCCTTGCCGCCGTTCTGCTGCCGCAAGGACGGCTGTCCGACGAACCGGACGCTGTCCGTTCACCCAACACCGAGCCGGTTCCGGCCTGACCTCCCATGAAGGAGAAAGCCATGTCTGTTAGCCACACCATTGCCATCGTTGGCAGCGGGCCGATCGGCTCCGCCTACGCCCGCCTGCTGGTGGAAGGCCTGCCTGACGCCCGGGTGGTCATGTTCGAGGCAGGTCCCCAGCTGACCGAACGCCCTGGTGAAAGCGTCCGCAATATCCCTGACGCCGACCATAAAGCCCGTGCGAGGGAAATGTCCCAAGGTCCCCAGGCGGGCGCGTTCCGCGAGTCACTGGGCATCCCTGCCGGAACCGTCACCGAGGGGATGTTCACTGCCCGGCAGGGCACGCATTTGCTCGATTTCGGTGGCCCGGGCTCGGCACATGCCGGGACCTTCCCTGCAGCGGCGGCGGCCACCAATGTCGGCGGCCAGGGCGCGCACTGGACCTGCGCAACTCCGTCTCCGGCTTTCAGCGAGAAGGTTTCCTTTATCGGGGACGCCGAGTGGGAGTCGCTGATTTCTGCGGCGAAGTCCCTGCTCCATGTCCAGGATGCAGCCTTCGCCGACTCCGGAGTCGGCGCGGCCATCCGGTCCCTGCTGTCGGAGGAGTTCGGCGACGAACTGCCCGAAGGCTACGGCGTGGGCACCCTGCCCGTTGCCGGTGATCCGCAGCCGGACGGTTCCATGCGCTGGGCCGGGGCGGACGTGGTGCTTGGCCCGCTCATTGACCAGGCATCACCGCTCTCCCGCCGCTTCGAACTGCGCGATCTCACGCTGGTCCGCCGGGTGGAAACCGAGGGGAGCCGGACCACTGGTGTCACCGTGGAGGACCTCCGCACGGGAACCACCTCCTTCGTTTCCGCGGACCTTGTGGTGGTAGCTGCAGACGCCTTCCGCTCACCCCAGCTCCTGTGGGCCTCGGATATCCGGCCCCAGGCGTTGGGCCGCTACTTGACCGAGCATCCCGTGGTGATCTCCACCGTTGCCCTCGATGCAGAGAAGATGGAGCGGTTTGCCACCGAGGCCGACCTCGACGCGGAGCTCGCCCGCCGGGCCCAGAACCCCGCGGACCCGGTTGCGGCGGTGAACCGCATCCCGTTCTCCGAGCCGGACCACCCTTTCTCCGTCCAGGTGATGTACTCCGAAACCACGCCGTTCCCCCTGCCGGAGGACGCTCCCTTCGCACGCAACCGCTGGGGCTACGTCAACATGGGCTACGGCATGCGGAAACACCCCCGGTTCGAGGATGGCGTGACCTTTGACGACAACGAACTGGACTACCGCGGCTTCCCGAACATGACCATCAGCTACGCCCTCACTGAGCGGGAGACGGCCGAGATCGAGGATGCCACGGCGAGGCTGCGCCGGGCCGGCCAGGCCTTGGGCTTCTTCGTGGCCGAACCCCGGTTGATGCCTAACGGCTCCAGCCTGCACTACCAAGGCACGCTGCGGATGGGGGAGGCCGACGACGGAACTTCCGTTGCCGATCCCTGGTCGCGGGTGTGGGGCTACCAGAACCTGATGGTGGGCGGCAACGCGCTGATTCCGACGGCAACGGCGATGAACCCTACCTTGATGAGCGTCGCCATCGCGGTGCGTGGTGCGCTGAAGGTGGTGGAGGAACTTGGCGCGGTCGAGGAAGCCACGGCGGATGCGGTGCGCGCGGGGGCCTGGACGTAGCCCTCATCACCTTCCATGGACAGCAACCTGAGTAAAGGAGCATAATAGTTAGCGGAGCTAATTAGCACTGCTAACTATTATGCCAACCTCAGGAGGCGCCTCCCCTTGACTGCTGCCAACACGGCCACGCCAGCCGACGCAACCACGCCAGCCGGTCCACCCGACGCCGAAGCGGACATCCAACCCGACGCGCTCGCCATCGACCTCCGTACCGCGGTGATGCGCACGTCCCGCCGGCTCCGCATCGAAGCCACGGGCGATGTCATCACTCCCGGCCAATACACCGTGCTTGCCCACCTCAACACCGCGTCCCAGACGTTGCGGGAGTTGGCCGAACGCGAGCACGTCCAAGCGCCGTCCATGACCAGGATCGTGAATGCGTTGACGGAGCAGGGCTTCGTGGCGCGGCAGGCGCACCCGGGGGATGGGCGCCAGGTCCAGATCAGCATCACCCCGGCCGGGCAGGATGTCCTTGCCGAAGCCCGCAGCCAGCGGACTGCGTGGTTGGCCCAGCGGGTTGCCGGGCTCAGCGAACAGGATCGGCTGGTCCTCAGCCGCGCCGCCCACATCATGCAGGAGATGAGCGCCAAATGAGCGCCATGTTCCGGGCCCTTGAGAGTCCCAACTACAGGCTGTGGGCCGGCGGCGCGCTGGTTTCCAACATCGGAACATGGATGCAGCGGGTGGCCCAGGACTGGCTGGTCCTGACAATCCTCACCAACCATTCCGGAACAGCCGTCGGCATCACCACGGCCCTGCAGTTTCTTCCCATGCTGCTCTTCGGTCCCTACGCGGGCGTGCTGGCTGATCGCTACCGCAAACGCGTGATCCTGCTCTGGACCCAAGCGGCCATGGGCGTCTGCGGCCTGGTCGTCGGACTCCTGGTGGTCACCGGAGTAGCCCAGTTGTGGCATGTCTATGTCGCCGCTGCCGCACTGGGCCTGGCTGCCGCCATGGACGCACCCGCACGGCAGGCCTTTGTGTCGGAGCTCGTGGGCCCGGACAAGCTGTCCAACGCCGTGGCCCTGAACTCCGCCTCCTTCAACAGTGCCCGCCTCACTGGTCCCGCCATCGCCGGTGTGCTCATCGCCTGGATCGGCACCGGACCGGTCTTCATCCTGAATGCGGCGAGCTTCGTGGCTGTCATCATCTCCTTGCTGCGCGTCAAGACCGCGCAATTGGAACCCACCGCACTCGTAGCCCGTGGCAAGCATCAGTTTGTTGACGGCCTGAGCTACGTCCGGCAGCGTCCGGACCTGGTGCTCATCATGGCCATGGTGGGCATGCTCGGAGCCTTCGGCATGAACTTCCCGGTCACTAATTCCTTGATGGCCACGGCAGAGTTCGGCATGGGCCCGGAGGAGTTCGGCGCCTTGGGTTCCATCATGGCGGTGGGAACGCTGGCGGGCGCCCTGCTTGCCGCCCGCCGGTCCGGCCCGCGGCTGCGCTTCCTCTTGGGCGGGGCCCTGAGCCTCGGTGCCTTTACGCTCGTGGCGAGCATCGCGCCGTCGTTCTGGATCTATGCCGCGGTCCTCATCCCGGTGGGCCTTGCCTCCATCACCTTCCTTAACAGCTGCAACACCACCATCCAGTTGTCCGTTGAACCGCAGTTCCGTGGCCGCGTCCTCGCGCTGTACCTGGCCATCCTGCAGGGCGGAACCGCGATCGGCGCGCCGCTCATGGGGTGGATCGGCACTGAATTCGGCGCGCGCTGGGCGGTGGCGGCTGGCGGTGCCGTGGTGCTGGTGACCGGGGTCGCCTGCGTGATCATGGTCAGCCGGCGAAGCCCGAAAACGTTCCGCGAGCACGTGCGTGGTTTCCGTCTCCGGAGGCGGCGGACCGCGGAAGCCTCCTAGCGGCAGCACCCCAAACAACAAGGCAGCGGACGACGGCGGGAAGCACCCGGCGTCGTCCGCTTTTGTCATGTTTCGGCTGCTTGTTTTCACGTGCGCTTTTGCCTTGCGTGACGGCGTGACTCATGCCATAGTTATCTGCATACCGTTCATTCAATGAACGGTATGACCAACTAATGAATGTTCTGAAACTTTGAACGACCAAGGGCTGCGAGGACGAACTCGAAGCTGGACCAGAAGGGAAAATCCGCATGCTGAACGTTGATCTTTCCGCCAACGTGGGCGGGGACTTCGGCGCAACTGCCGCGCAGCAGAACGCTGGAATCCGCGAATTCAACCCCGCCGGCCGCGTGGTGTGCTCTCCGTGGGAGGGCATGTACCTTGAGCAGGCCCACACATTTTCCGCGGGCTCGCGGTAGCCCTGCTTTTATAGGGGGACCCCGCCATGACCATTACCACCGCTGAATCGCCCTCCATCCACACGCCGGTCGTCCAGTCGCCGGCCGTCCAGCCATCGATGCATCTTGCAGGCCACACCGTTGTGGCCGTCGTCATCGAATGGCGCGGCAAGATCGCACTGCTCAAGCGCAGCCAGGGCCCGTCGCACGACCGCGGCCGCTGGCACTGCGTCACGGGGTACGTGGATGAGGGAGTCTCGCCCGGGGAGCAGGCACTGCTGGAATTGTCCGAAGAGACGGGGCTGCACGCTGCCGACATCCAGGAACTCCGCGAAGGCCCGGTGCTGATGCTGAGCGACGACGCCGGGGCGCCGTGGTTCGTGCACACCTTCACGGCCGTCACGGGCCAGCGGCGCCTTACCCTCGATTGGGAACACGACGCTTTCCGCTGGACCGTGCCCAGCAAGACGGCACGCTTTGCCAACCGCGTGAGCTGGCTGGACAAGGTCCTCGCGGCAACAGGCCACCTGGGTCAATGAGCCGGGGTTGCGTGTTCTGAACTTATTCAGAACAATGGAAGCATGTTCGTTATGGCCCACTCACGCTCCGCCACGTCGTCCGATTTGTCGCGCAATCCAGGCTCGGTCTTTCGGGCAGCTGAAGAAGGGCCGGTTACCATTACCCGACGCGATGGTGCGCCACTGACGCTTGTCCGGTCCAGCACCCTTGAGCAAGAGCATGATGCTTTGCGATTGGCGTCCAACCTGGTTGCGGCGTCCCTCGCCCCCGGCCCCGCCAGTTTCGCTGAACGATTGCTCGCGCCATTTCCGTGGCTGGGGTTCCTGCCCCACGATCAGCGAGAGCAGTTCGCCTCGGAAATTGTAGAGGTTGCCCGTGCTTGCGCAGCAATTTCCAGCTTCGACCGACTCTTTGTGATGCTCGCCGAATGGCGGGCTACCGCCGAAGCCATTGCCGCCGGCTACACACCGGACCATGACTTGGACTGGCTCGATGAACCTGAAGTGGTAGACGACCCTCGGGCCGGAGGGTGAATCCATGAAGGGCGACCTGGAATCCGTCACCCACAAAGGAGCGACCCACCGCCGACGCCAGCACGAGCTCTCAAATGGAGCACGAATCTGGTTTTACGTCGACGATGGGTCGGTGGTGTTGGTTGACGTACATACCCATCATCCACATGCCACTAAGTAGCGCGTCGGGGTGATGAGCCGCCGGATAGTTACAGGGCGCTGTGCTTTCCCGAACCGGTGGGTACCGGAACCAGCAGCATGGTGGACGTGTCAATGTGCTTGTTGGTGTCCTGGTCCCTGACCAAAGCGTCGGCTTCCTCGGCACTGGCGACAACCGGAACCGATCCGAGCAGCGGCCGTCCCGCGGTTTCACGCATCCTGGTCAGCGCAAACAACGCCACCGCCGAGAAGAACATGACGTAGAACGCCGGAGCGAACGAGTTGCCCGTGAACTCCACCAGGATCTGGCTGATCAGGGGAGTGGTTCCACCGAACAGGGAGATGGCCACGTTGTGCGTGAAGCCCACTCCGCCGTAGCGGGAGGCCGTGGGGAACAACTCGGACATCGCAGCACCGGTCAGTGCCAGGAAGAAGGCACTGGGCAGCGAGACCATGAACAACGCCAGGTACAGCGACCAGACCTCGCCAATGTGCATCAACGCAAAGGCCGGAACCAACAGGACGAGGTTGCCGATGGTGGCGACCGTGTAGATGGGCTTCCTGCCGATCCTGTCCGACCACCGCGCAACCACCGGGACAATCAGCGCCTGGATGAGCAGGATGATCACCGTCGCCACGGCCGTGTGGACAGCGGCCATGCCGATCTGCGTTTCCAAATACGTCGGCATGTAGCTGGTCACGGTGTAGGAGGACGTACCGTCGGCGGCGATCAGGGCGATGCCGATCAGGATCTGCGGCCAGTAGAGCCGGAGGATGCTGGCCAGGTTCTGCCGGACGAAGAGCGGGTCCACGTCCGCGGTCTCGGTCTTCTCATGCACGGCCTCGAAGCTGGGTGATTCCGGAATCCGGTTGCGGAGGGAGATCGCGACGATGCCGAGCGGCAGGGCCAGGAGGAACGGTATCCGCCAGCCGCCGTCGCGCATTGCTTCCTCGCCCCACACGGACGTGGTGATCATGGTGGTGGCCGCAACAACTGCCGCACCGGCGGCAAAGCCGAGTTGGGCTCCGGTGTTCAGCAGCGCCGTCCAGAACCCACGGTGCTTGTCCGGGGAGAACTCGGCCACGTAGGTTGCGGCACCTGAGTACTCGCCACCGGTGGAGAACCCTTGCAGCATCTTCAACAGGTACAGCGGAACGATGACCCACAGGCCCACGTTGCCCGCGGTGGGCAGGACGCCGATGAGGAAGGTGGCCGAGGCCATGAGTGCCATGGTGAAGAACAGCACCTTGCGGCGGCCGATCCTGTCGCCCAGCGGGCCCAGGATCATGCCACCCAGCGGGCGGATAATGAAGGACACTGCGAAGCCCAGGAGCGTCACCAGCAAGCCGGTGCGCTGGTCCATGCCTTCGGTGAAGACACTCGTCATGGTGATGGCCAGGTATCCGTAGATCCCAATGTCATACCACTCGATGAAGTTGCCCACGCCTGCGCCGAGCTGGGCTTTGCGCAGCTCGCGCTTGTCGACGACGATGCAGTCTTCAGTCCGCAGCCTGCGGTTGGTTTTTCTTAAGGGGAGAGCGGTTTCCCGTTTTTCGGACATCTTTGTCTTTCTTTCTGGGTGAATGGGGGAGCCCGCGGACCTAAGCCGTGCGGACGCCGTCCACCAAGCGCGGCGCGGAGATGGGGTTCGCTTCCTGCAGCTCAAGGGGCAGCAGGTGCTGGGGGAAGTTCTGGTACGCCACCGGGCGGAGGAACCGGGTGATGGCGGCGGTCCCTACGGAGGTTGAGCCAGGGACAGTGGTGGCCGGGTACGGACCACCGTGCTGCTGTGCGTAGGTGACGGAAACACCGGTGGGCCACTGGTTCCACAGGACCCGGCCTGCCTTCTCGACGAGCACGGCGATCAGGTCACGGACCTGGCAGTCTTCCTCCGCCTGCAGCGTCGCGGTCAGTTGTCCCTCGAAAGTCCGCGCTGCCTCCACAAGCTGCGCTTCGTCGTCGTACTCCACCACGAAAGCGGCAGGGCCGAAGCATTCCTCTTCCAACGCCGCCGGATTGGCGAGCAGGCGCTCAATGGACGTAGCGAGCAGCACGGGAGCCGGCGAACCGTCGGCGGCCTCGGACGTGTTCAGCGTTTCCACGCCTGCGATGCCGGCCAGCGTGCCAAGGACTTCGCTGAAGCTTGCGTGGATGCGCGGGCTCAGCATGGCGTGGACCGCCGGCAGTGTCGCCTTGGCCAGCTCCTCCACCATGCCCGACCCCCGGGGTACGAAGAGCATGCCCGGCTTGGTGCAGAACTGGCCGGAACCCATGGTGAACGACTCAACGAAGCCGGCGGCGATGTCCGTGCCGCGCCCGCGGGCGGCAGCCTGGGTGACGAAGACGGGGTTGTTGCTGCCCAGTTCGCCGAAGAAAGGAATGGGATCGGGGCGGGAGGTGGCGATGTCCATGAGTGCACGGCCACCGGGAATGGAACCGGTGAAACCCGCGGCTTTGATGCGGCTGTCCTTCAGGACGATGGTTCCGGCCGCACGGCCGAAGACCACCGTGAGGAGGTTCGGATCAGCGCCGGCAGCGGCGAGGGCGTCGCGGACAACGGCCTCGGTGAGGCGGGACAGGCGCGCATGCGCTTCATGTCCTTTAACGACGACGGCGTTGCCCGCCGCGAGCGCGGAGGCGGTGTCGCCGCCGGCCACGGAGAACGCGAACGGGAAGTTGCTGGCGGAGTAGACCACCACGGGGCCGATCGGGCGGAGGGAGCGGCGCAGGTCCGGGCGGGGCGCACCCATCGGCCAGGCGGGGTCGGCGTGGTCGACCCGGGCGTCGAGGAAGCCACCGTCGCGCAGGACGGTGCCAAAGAGGCGCAGCTGGAAGGCGGTGCGCTTGAGTTCGCCGCGGAGCCGCGGCTCGGTCAGGTTGGTTTCCTCGATTGCGGCAGGAACCAGGGTTTCCACCGCGTCCTCGAGCGCGTCGGCTACCCGGTCCAGGACAGCGGCGCGGTCGGCCGGTGCGGTGGCCGACCACACGGCGTGTGCGGCAGCGGCTGCGGAAAGCGTCTCTTCCGCGACGGCGGCCGAGGTTTCCTGCGTGTCGATGTGGGTGGTGGTCATGTCAGTTGTTCCCTTCAGGGGTGGTTCTCTTGTGCATGAGCCACCCGTCAGGAAACGCGACAGCTATTCCTGGGTGGTTGGGCTCATGCGCTGCTGCACCTTTTCGGCAACAGCAACCAGGCGGGCTGCGAGCTCTGCCTGCTTTTCCTTGCTTTCCATGCGGTGGATGGGCCCGACGACGGACAACGCACCCAGCAGCGTTCCGACAGAATCCCGCACGGGAGCGCCGAAGGCGATGATGCCGTCTTCGAGTTCCTGAACCGTGCTGGCCCAGCCACGGTCGTGGACCGTCTTCAGTTCCTTGGCCAAGACATTGCGGTCCGTGATGGTGCGCGAGGTCAGGGCCACCAGCTTGTCGCCCAAGGCCATCCGCAGCTGATCGGGAGTGAGTTCTGCGAGGAGCACCTTGCCCGTGGCCGACGCGTGGTGCGGCCACTGCATACCGTGCATGTCGGACATGGTGACGCCCAGGAGCCGGGGAGAGGACTGCAGAACCAGATCGAGCTCGTACAGTCCGCGCCGCAGGCTGAACGTGACCGTCTCGCCTGATTCATCGGCGAATTCGTCCAGGATGTCCTTGATGCGGGGCACCACGCCGGACGCGGGATCCACGGTTTGGGCCAGGCGACCCAGGTCCCACCCCAGGGAATACAGCGTGTCCTGGCGGTCCACCATGCCTTCATCCTCCAACGTCATGAGGAGGCGGAAAGTAGTGGCCCGCGCCAGTCCGATCTTCTTGGCAACATCGGTGACCGTCATGGGGGTCTCCGATGCCGCCAACGCCCGCAGGATCCGGATGGCCCGGGTCACTGAGCGGTTAGAGGCGTATCCCTGCTGGGGTGTTTCCGGGCTGCTGCTCACGTCGGTCAAGCCTTTCGAGTAGAGGTCTACTCAACCCTAACCGGCGGTGTAGTCGAAGCTGACTTCTCCCCAGCCTTCAAAGCGTCCGGTGATCCGGGTACCGGGGATCATCTTTGCGGCCGCGAGGCAGCTTCCGGGAAGGATGAGCTGGCCGGCCTTGAGCGTGATGTCGTACTCGGCGATCCGCTTGCACAGCCAGACCAGTGCGGAGACCGGGCTGCCGTAGATGGCGTTGGTGTTGCCTTCTGCCACTACTTCGCCGTCGAAGGTGATCACGCCGTGGGTGTCGGAGAGGTTCACTTCGCTCAGCGTGCGGGGCTGGCCCCCGAGGATGACGCCGGCTGCCGAGCCGCTGTCGGCCAGGGTGTCGAAGATGCCGATCTTCCAGTCGCGTACGCGGGAATCGATGATTTCCAGGGCCGGAACCACAAAGTCGGTAGCGGCGATGATGTCTGCCACGGTGACGTGGGCGCCGCCAACATCGTGCTTGAACACGAAGGCCGGTTCCAGCTCGATGTAGGGCTCGATGAATTCTTTCTGCGAGCGGGGGAGGTTCTCCGGGTAGAACTGGCTGGACAGGAGGTAGCCGTAGTCCGGCTCGTCCACGCCGAACTTGGTCTGCATGGCCTTGGCGATGTTGCCGAGCTTGAAGCCTGCAACCTTGTCCCCGGCTTCGACCTGGCGGCGGATGACTTCCTGCTGGACGCGGAACGCGTCGGCAACCGTCGGCTCGTCCTCGGGCCGGACCAGGACCTCCACGGGGGAGCGATTGGCCTTGGCCTCAAGGATGCGCGTGGCGGTCTCTGCGATGTTAATGGGCATTGGTTTCAGACTTTCTGCGGGTGGAACGCTGGTCACCGAGGTGCCAGATACTCATGGAGGACAGCATTTCGCGGGGATCCCAGACCACTGCTTCGTTGGTGATCAGGCCGTCGTGGTGGCTGATGAAGGAGGCTCCCTGAACGGTGACCGTCCGGCCGGTGGGAGGGACTCCCATGAACTCGCCCGTGTGCTTGCCTTCGGTTTCCCAGTGGATGGCCACGAGGTTGTGGTCTTCGATGGCCCGCAGGACGGTGACGTGGAAATCGCCGAACGCGCGGTGGGATTCTTCGATCTGCTGGACGACCTGGGCCAGGCCCTCGGCGCCGGTCTTGGAGGTGCGCTCGTACTCGGGGGCAACCAGGCGTTCGAAGGCGGTGGTGTCGCCCTCGCCCCAGGCCTTGGTCCAGGCCTCGGTGATCTTTTCAAGCATGGTGGTCATGGCTACTCGGCCTTTCCGGCAGTTGCGGGCGCTGGGGCTGCTGCGGCCGGAGCAGGCGCCGGCCATTGGTTGAAGTCGCCGAACTTGCCGCCCTTGAAGAGGAGCGCTTCGCCTTCGCCCGGGACGAGTTCTTCGATGGAACCCACGATCATGTAGTGGTCACCGGCAACAACCTCGGACAAGACTTCACAGTCCACCCAGGCCGTGGCACCGGCGATGCGAGGGGTTCCGAGCGGGCTGGTCTCGTAGTCCACGCCGTTGAACTTCTCGTCACCCTTCCGCGAGAGAGCGCGGCACACGGGGAGCTGTTCGGTGGAGAGGATGTTCGCGGTGAACTTGCCCAGGGAACGCAGGGTGGGCCAGGTGCTTGAGCCCTTGTCGACGCAGAACGTCACGAGGGGTGGCTCGAGGGACAGGGACTGGAACGTGCCGACCACGAAGCCGCGGGGCGTGCCGTCTTCGGTGAGGCCGGTAATGGCCGTGACGCCCGTGGGCAGCGCGCCGAAGACCTGGCGCTGGGTTGCCGGATCGATCGAGGGATTCTCGGCAGTAACGATGATGGACATTGTGGGCTTCCTTATTTCGCCTGGGTGGTGAGCGAGTGGTGGTAGGCGGCACCGGGGTGGTCCGAGGCAAGCTTGCTCTGACCAGCGCCGAACAGCGTTTCGCGGAGGGTGTCGCCGTCGTACGAGGTACGCATCAGGCCACGGGCCTGCAGTTCCGGTACGACGTAACGGACGAAGTCCTCGATGTCGTGGAACTTGACCGCATGGGAGATGTTGAAGCCGTCCGCGCCTGTCTCGTCGATCCAGGACTGCAGTTCGGCGGCGACGGTCTCCGGACCGCCGACGATCACGGGGGAGGTGCCGCCGATTCCGTTGTAATCGGCGATGTCACGCGGGGTCCAACGCTTCTGCGGGTCGATCTTGGTGAAGAAGTTCACCATGGTCTGGCCGGCGTTGGTTTCCACGTCCTCGAAGGGCTGGTCCGGGTTGAACTGGGCCATGTCCATACCGGTCCACCCGCTGTAGCGGGCCATGGCGCCGTCGTAATCCACGTACTGGAGGTAATCCTGGTACTTGGCATGTGCCTCTTCATCGGTGGGGGCGCTGATGACGGTGACCATCTGCAGGACGGCGATGTGCGAGGGGTCGCGACCGAATTCCACTGCCTTGGCGCGCAGCGCGTCGATCTGCTTCTTCAAGCCTGCCTTGGTGGCGGAGTTCATGAACACGGCCTCGGCGGTCTGGGCTGCCAGGGCGACGCCGCGGGGTGAGCCGCCGGCCTGGAAGATCACCGGGGTGCGCTGCGGGGAGGGCTCGCAGAGGAAGATGCCCGGGACGGTGAAGTGCTTGCCCTCATGGCCGATTTCGTGGACGCGTGCAGGGTCCACGTAAGTGCGGGCTTCCTTGTCGCGGACCACGGCGTCGTCGTCCCAGGAACCTTCCCACAGCTTGAGGG
Source organism: Paenarthrobacter sp. NPDC090520 (assembly GCF_044769205.1). Lineage (NCBI taxonomy): Bacteria > Bacillati > Actinomycetota > Actinomycetes > Micrococcales > Micrococcaceae > Paenarthrobacter > Paenarthrobacter sp. NPDC090520. Next base: position 13,764 of record NZ_JBIVXM010000003.1, on the reverse strand, counting down.
CGACGTCGATGAATTCCTCAGCGATTTCGTAGCGGTCATCGTGGGCGGTCTGGGTGCCGGTGCCGAGGTTGCGTGCGGCGCTGTCCGAGTAGGAGGTCACCACGTTCCAGCCGATGCGGCCGCGCGTGACGTGGTCCAGGGTGGAGAACTTGCGGGCCAGCGCGTACGGGTGGTCATAGGCGGTGGAGGACGTGATGCCGAAGCCCAGGTGCTTGGTTCCGGCAGCCATTGCCGGGATCAGGTAGGCGGGGTCGTTGGCGGGGATCTGCGCCGCATCGCGCAGGGCACCGTCCACGTTGCCGCGGTACTTGTCGTGGTAGCCGTTGTTGTCGGCGAAGAACATGCCGTCGAAGCCGGCCTTCTCCAGAAGCTGTGCGTACTCAACCCACCGGTTGATGTCCGTGTATTGGGCGCCGCCGTCGTTGGGGTGCCGCCACAGGCCGGCCGAAAGATGGGCCGGTCCGTTGAAATCGAAGGCAAACACCTTCATTTGCTTTGCCATGGTCAATCCTTGCTGTTTGCTCACTAGGTGAACAGACTATTTATCTGTTGAACACCAAGGTAAAGTGGCCCGTGACACATCGTCAAGTCCCCGCCGGTAATAAAGCGGCTTCCGCGAAAGGAAAACCAGCATGAAGATTCCAGGTGAAACCAGCAGGCCCAGTCCGCTGACGGCACCTACCCTCGACCTCGCCGGACGCGGCCGTCGCGGCGTGTGGGTCGATGTCCCGCATCCGGCCTCCTTGGAGCTCATTGCGGCCGAAGGTCCGGACTGGGTGTGCATCGACGGCCAGCATGGCCATCCCGATTTCCCGGACATGCTGGGCCTCATCGACGCGGCCAACGTCTTTGGCGTCCCCGCCATGGTGCGCGTGCAGGGCCATGAGTTGGGTGGCGCCGGGAGGGTGATCGACGCCGGCGCCCAGGGCCTCATTTTCCCTACGGTCGAGGACGGCGAAACGGCGGAACTGCTGGTCAGGGCCTGCCGCTTCTCACCGCGCGGCAGCCGCAGCTATGGGCCCGTGCGGCGCGCGCCGCGTTATGCAAAGGCGACGCCGGGCGTCCTCGCTGACGATCCTTGGGCCATCCTCATGGTGGAAACGCGCGCGGGTTACGAAAACCTTGACGCCATCCTGGCTGCGGGGCCGGATGCGATCTTCGTGGGCCCCTACGACCTCTCGCTCAGCCTGGGTGTCGATTTCGATTCATTCCTGGCGGTCGATCCGGACGGCGTGCTTCGCGACATTGCCAAGCGCTGCGCGGATGCCGGTGTAACCGCCGGCATCTACACCGGCTCGCCCGCCCTCTCCGAGGCGCCTATCAGTTGGGGTTACAGCTTCATGCCCATTGCCTCGGACTTCTCACTGATCTCCACGGCAGCGCGTGCCGCCCTTGAGGAGGCCTCCGTTCCTGCCTGACGCATGCTTTACGGCGGGAATCGCCGGTGCGCGTGAATCGTCGAGCCGATGCCAGCCCCGGACGCCGTTGCGAGCGAGCGTCCGGGGCTGGGGTCTATGTGCCGCAGTTCGCTGGCGGTCTAAACAATTCAGACTGAGGGTATTGACGAGTGATCAACGTCACCCTATGCTTTTGATCACTGAACAATCAAACTGTTCACTCAATGAACGCACTCCACCATCATCCGTTCGCTCCGCGATATCACCGTCGATGCCGTGAAGCGGTGGAGGGCCTCGAACCAACAGTCCCGGAGGACTGCATGACCACCATGCACGCATCGCCATTCGCATCCCTTCTCCACGAGGAACCCATGGATCCTGAACAATCCTTCATTCGAGTCGAAAACCTCACCAAGGTCTTCCAGCCCAGGAAGTCCCGGCGCATGCTCGGACTCTTGCCGGCGAAGTCCGCAACGGTGGGTTTCACCGCCGTCGACGACGTCTCCTTCGACGTCAAGCGCGGCGAGATCTTCGTGATCATGGGCCTTTCCGGCTCCGGGAAGTCCACCATCATCCGCATGGTCAACCGGCTGATCGACGCCACCGACGGAACCATCACGGTGGACGGCAGAGCCGTCCGCTCGCTGGAACCGGCCGGGCTGCGCGACTACCGGAACCGGACCATCAACATGGTCTTCCAGCACTTCGGGCTCTTCCCGCACAAGTCCTTGGTGGACAACGTGGCCTTCGGCCTGAAGGTCCGCGGCGTGGACAAAGAGGCCCGCGAAGCCAAGGCGGCCGAAGCGCTGGCCATTGTTGGACTCGGTGACCGGATCCACGCCATGCCGGACCAGCTCTCCGGCGGCATGAAGCAGCGCGTGGGCCTGGCCCGGGCGTTGGCCACCGACGCCGAGATCCTCCTGATGGACGAACCCTTCAGCGCCCTTGACCCGCTGATCCGCAAGGACATGCAGGAACTGCTGATCAAGCTGCAGAGCAACTTCAAGAAGACCATCATCTTCGTCACCCACGACCTCAACGAGGCGATGTACCTGGGCGACCAGATCATGGTCATGAAGCAAGGCAGGAACATCCAACGCGGCACCGCCCTGGACCTCCTCGAAGCCCCGGCCGATCCGTACATTGAAGAGTTCGTCGCCGAAGTGGACCGCAGCCGCGTCCTGACCGCAGCCATGATTGCCCGGCGCCCGGGCGCGGGTGGCCTGCAGTCCCATGCGACCGTCCGCGTCACCGGGGACACGGTCCTGCACGAACTCCTTCCCACCCTCGCCACCGGCGCAGAACCGCTGGAAGTGGTGGACCAGGACGGTTCCGTCCTTGGCAAGATCACCGCCGAAGACGTTTTTTCAGCTCTCTCACCCAGCAAGGGGACCAGCCATGCAGCTTAATATCGGAACAGGTTTCGCGGCCGTCATCGACTGGCTGTTGGCCAACGTGGGCTGGTTCTTCGACGGAGTCTCGGCGGTAGTCCAGTTTCTGGTGGGAAACGTGGAGAACGTCCTCGTCGGGCTCCATCCCTTCCTCATCATCGCCGTCCTGGCAGCAGCCGCGGCGGGACTGACACGCAGCCTCGGCCTGACCGTCTACACCATCCTGGCCTTCCTGCTCATCGTCGGCATGGGCCTTTGGATCCAGAGCATGTCCACCCTCGCGGTGGTGTTGGTCTCGGTGGTCTTCTCCCTGGCCATCGGTATCCCCTTGGGGATCTGGGCTGCGCTCAACGGAACCGTGAGCAAAGTGGTCCGGCCTGTCCTTGACCTCATGCAGGCCATGCCCGTGTTCGTCTACCTCATCCCCGCCGTGTTCTTCTTCGGCGTGGGCATGGTCCCCGGCATCGCCGCAACGATCGTCTTCGCCATCCCTCCGGCCGTCCGCCTGACCGAACTCGGCATCCGGAAGCTCGACCTTGAACTCCTCGAAGCAGCCACCGCCTTCGGCGCCAGGAAGGGCCTCATCCTCAAGGACGTCCAGCTGCCCCTGGCCTTCCCGTCCATCATGGCCGGCGTCAACCAGGTCATCATGCTGGCCTTGTCCATGGTGGTTGTCGCAGGCCTGGTCGGCGCCGGCGGGCTCGGCGGAGTCGTCGTCGAAGGCGTCGCCCAACTCGATACCGCCCGTGGCTTCGAAGGCGGACTGGCCGTCGTCATCCTCGCCATCTACCTGGACCGCGTCACCAGCGGAGCCACCTCCTTCGGCGAGGTCCTCCGCAACCGCAAGGTCCGCAAAGAACAACTCGCAGCAGCAAAGACGCCCGCTCCCGCGGTAGCCGTCTAATCCACTACAAGAATCAACGGAGATTGCACGTGTTCAAGAAAATCGGGGCCTTCGCGGCCGTCGCACTGCTCGCTACCGGCGTCAGCGCCTGCTCGGGAGTCAGCACCGCCTCGTCGCAAGGCGGCGGGACTGACACCAAGACCATCACCGTCGCACTGCCTGCAGGGTATGACGACTCCGTGGCCGTCACCGGTCTCTGGACGGAACTCCTGTCTGAGCGCGGCTACAAGCTCGAAACCAAGAGCGTGGATCTGGCCGCAGGATTCTCCGGCATCGCCCGCGGAGACCTGGACGGCTACCTCAACGCCTGGCTGCCCACCACGCACGGAACCATGGTGGACAAGTACAAGGACCAGCTGAACATCCTGGACAAGCCCTTCTTCGACAACGACCGCCTGGTCCTGGTCGCTCCCAAGTCGGTTCCGGAAAACACCATCGCCGACGTTGTGGCCAACGCGGCAAAGTACGACTCCAAGATCGTGGGCATCGAGGCCGGCTCCGGCGAAATGAAGATCCTCCCGGATGTGCTGAAAAAGTACGGAGCCACGGACAAGCTCAGCATCGTTGCCGGCAGTACTCCTGCAACCCTGGCAGCGCTGAAGGATGCCACGGCGAAGAACAAGCCGATCGTTGCCACTCTGTGGACCCCGCATTGGGCGTTCTCCTCGATGGACATCAAGGTCCTCGAAGACAACCTCGAGGGCTGGCCCAAGCCGGACGGATCCTACGTGGTGCTTTCCAAGGACTTCGCCTCGAAGCATGCCGATGTGGCCAAGTGGCTGGGCAATTTCAAGATCACCGAGCAGCAGTTCTCGGACCTGATGCTCAACGTCAGCGAGGCCTCCAGTCCCACTGAGGGCGCCAAGAAGTGGCTGGAGAACGCGGACAACAAGAAGGCGGCCGACAGCTGGTTCAACTAGTCGGGCCAAGGCCGCGACCTGCCGGAAATCGGTGCGTCGCGGCCTTCCTGCGACGTTTGTTTCGCCTGTGTTTCCCGGTCGTTTAACCCTTGTCTCGGGACGGGTAAAGCCTTGTGCCGACGTCCGAGAACCGTCAATAATGAACAAAGTGTTCACTTGATGAATATTGCCTCCCCAATGCACGGTAGTGATTTTTTTCCAGCAGACAGGACCAACCCATGGCTACACAGCTCACAGGTGTACTCACCGCGCTCGCTACTCCGTTCACGCCCGATGGTGCCGTTGATGTTCCGGCGCTCCGCCGGCTGGTGGACCGTTCCATCGACGGTGGTGTTGATGGTGTGGTGGCTTGTGGTTCCACCGGCGAGTTCGCCTCCCTCAGTGCCGGGGAACGCAGGCTCGTTGTTGAAACAGTCACCCAGCACACGGCAGGTCGGGTGCCGGTGGTTGCCCAGACGGGTGCCACCAGCACGGCCGAGGCCATCAGCAACTCCCGCCATGCCCAGGAGTGCGGCGCCGATGTGCTGATGGTGGTGGCTCCGTACTACGATCCGCTTTCCCTGGGCGAGACGACCCACTATTTCCGCGCCGTGGCCGAGGCCGTGGAACTGCCCGTCATGCTCTACAACTACCCCTCGGCCACCGGGGTGAACCTCGATCCCGCCACCGTGGGCAAGCTGGCCCGCGAGGTGGAGAACATCCGCTACATCAAGGACTCCAGCGGTGACATGGGCCAGGCTACCCAGCTCATCCACCACCACAGTGACTACATCTCCACCATTGTGGGCTGGGACGCGCTGATCCTCTCCGCGCTCACCGAAGGCGCCCCGGCCGTCATGGCCGGAACGGCCAACATCCTGCCGAGGGAAATCGTGGCCGTCCAGCGGGCAGTCGCCGCCGGTGACTTCGCGACGGCCAAGGCCGAATGGGACCGGATCTACCCGCTGATCGACGCCATCCTGTCCTCGCCCTTCGTCCCGGCCGTCAAGGCCGCCCTGGAGATCCTCGGCGAGCCCATCGGCGCCCCCCGGCGCCCCACCGCCGACCTGGATGCTGCCTCCGTTAACCGCATCCAAACCCTCGTGAACCAGCTGCAACCGGCACCGGCACCGGCCGGCTAAAACGCACGACGGCGGCGCCCACCGCCGTCGTGTCCCTCACCCCCGCACCGATCACCTGACCACCACAACCTAAGGACCATCAGTCATGACCATTGACGTCACCACCAACCAAGCAACCGTGCGACGCGGCACGGGCGCCATCTCGGAAGCCGGCGTGCTGCCGCCCACCACGCACTTCATCGCCGGAGCGTTCCGCGATGGACTCGGCACGGACACGCAGGCCGTCGTCGATCCGTGCAGTGAAGAGACCATCTGCCAGGTCAGCCAAGGCACCGCAGCCGACGTCGACGCCGCAGTGTCGGCAGCCCTGGAAGCCAAGGCAAGCTGGGGACGCACCCTGCCCAAGCAGCGTTCGGAAATCCTGCACGCCATCGCGGACCGGCTGGCCGAAAACGCGGACCTCCTCGCAAGGTTGGAGGCCTGGAACACCGGCAAGCCCCTCATGGTCGCCGAAGACGACATTGCCGGTTCCATCGATTCCTTCCGCTTCATGGCCGGCGCCGCCCGCGCCACCACCTCGCTCGCCGCCGGCGAATACGCCGAAGACCACCTCTCCGTGATCGTCCGCGAACCACTGGGCGTGGTGGGCGTCGTCACCCCGTGGAACTACCCCTTGTTGATGGCTGCCTGGAAGATCGCACCCATCCTGGCCGCGGGCAACACGATCGTCCTCAAGCCCTCCGAACAAACCCCGCTGACCACCCTCAAGTTCGCCGAACTCACCGCCGACCTCCTGCCCGCCGGTGTCTTCAACGTCGTCACCGGCCTTGGCCCAGAGGTGGGCGGCCGCTTGTCCGAACACCCCAACGTGGACATGATCGCGCTCACCGGCTCGGTGAACAGCGGCAAGGCCGTGGCCCGCAACGCCGCCGAAACCGTCAAGCGCGTCCACCTCGAACTCGGTGGCAAGGCACCAGTGGTCATCTTCGAAGACGCTGACCTGGCGGCCGCGGCCGAATCCCTCCGCGCAGCAGGCTACTGGAACTCCGGCCAGGAGTGCGGTGCCGGTTGCCGCGTGCTGGTTCACGAATCCGTCGCCGAGAAGTTCACCGGGTTGCTGGTCGACCAAGTGCAGACCCTGTTAGTCGGCGAACCCACCGCCGGCGAAGACGTGGAGATCGGCCCCCTGATCTCCAAGGCACACTACGACCGCGTCCTGGCACACCTTGAGCGGGCCAAGGCCGACGGCGCGGAAGCTGCCCTCGGCGGCGCCGCCATGGAAGGCCCCGGCTACTTCGTAGCGCCCACCGTCCTGGCCAACGTCCCCGAAGGCTCCGCCTGCACCCTGGAGGAAATCTTCGGTCCCGTGATCACCGTGGAAACCTTCAGCACGGAAGAAGAAGCCATTACCCGCGCCAACGCCGTTCCCTACGGTCTTGCCGCTTCGGCCTGGACGCTGAACGCCCAGCGCGGCCACGACGTCGCATCCCGTCTGGACGCAGGCACAGTGTGGGTCAACTCCCACCTTGTCCTGGCCAACGAAATGCCGTGGGCCGGATTCAAGAGCTCCGGCTACGGGCGGGACCTCTCTGCCTACGCCCTGGACGACTACTCCCGCACCAAGCACGTCATGCACAACAAGGCGCGCTAGAAACGACAACAGGCGCCCGGCCGGGAAACACCCAGTCGGGCGCCGTCTTGTCGGCTGCCAGCCTGCCGCCGGAGAATCGACGGCACACCTACCTTCCACGCCGCGTGAACGGTAAACCGATAACCGTTCCGGTAGGCTGATGTGGCCCATTCAGGAGGAAGGATCGCAGGCGATGGCCAAGCCGGTAGAGCGTCCAGCAGCGCTGGGACAGCAAGTGGTGACCTCATTGCGCGCGGATATCCTGTCCGGTGAGCTCGCGCCAGGGGACGCTCTGGTGGAAGCGACGATCGGTGAGGCGTTCGGGGTCAGCCGAGGTCCTGTCAGGGATGCCTTGCGGACCTTGGCCGGAGAGGGCCTCATCGCGGCTTCCGGCAGGAGCTACCGGGTGGTAGGCCTGGACGAGAAGGATATCCGCGATCTCTTTTCGCTTCGGGAACTCCTGGAGGTTTCCGCGGCGCAACAGTGCGCAAAAGCAGACCTGGAAGGCCTGAGGGCTGCCGCCGAGGCTGCCTTGGACGCCATGCGGAAAGCGGCCGAGTCGGCTGATTCCGATGCCTTCGCACAGGCCGATGTTAACTTCCACTCGGCTTTCTTTGCTTTCTGCGGCAACCGGCGCCTGCTGGCAGTGTGGGAGCAGCAAGTGCCCACCTTCACGGAGCTTTTCCGCCTGACCACGGCTTTGGACCACCCTCTGCTGAGCACGGTGGAATCGCACCGGGCGGTACTGGACATTATCGACGGAGGCGACCCCGACGCCATCGCGGCCGGTGTCCGGGAACTCATCGTCGGCGGTGACGAACAGATCATTGCCACGCAGAAGGCGCTCCGGGAAGAACGGGGCGCCTGAGCCGGCACGGCGGGCCGATGCGTTGCATGCTAGTCGCCCCAGACCGCCACGGGTTGACCCAGCACCTCTTCGTTGACGGTAATCCCCAGACCTGGCGCTTCCGGGGGAAGGATTCCACCGTCCCGCTGGATGAAGTTGAACTCCGCGGTCTTGAGCGTGACCATGTCATCGCAATTGAGCACGCAGCGGAGCAGCTTCTCGGGTACGGTCGCGCCCAGTTGGGCGATGCCCGCGAAGGCGATGGCTGAACCCACCGTGTCCTGCACGCTGACGGTCATCCCGGCGGCGCGGGCAATATCGCGCTGGCGGCGGCCTGGTGTCAATCCACCGGCCTTGGAGATCTTCAAGCCAATGCCGTCCGCGACGTCGTTGGCGATTGCCCAGGCCAAATCGCTGTCTTGCTGGGCCAGTTCGTCAAGGATGATCGGGTAGGGGCAGCGCTGGCGCAGGGACATGGTTTCGCGCCACGTGGCACAGGGCGCTTCGATCACGAAATCCAGGCCGGCGGGCAGCAACGCCAGCATGCGCAGGGCGCTTTCCGGCGTCATGCCTCCGTTGGCGTCCACCAGAAAGAACTCGCCCGGTTGCCTGTCCGCAAGGCACGCGGTGATGCGTGCGGCGTCGATGGCCGGTCCGCCTTCGCTGTCCGGAGTACCGATCTTGATGGAATGGCCAAGGTAGCCCCTGGCCCTGTGGTCGGCAACCCTGGCCCGCATCTCTTCGGGTTCGCCCACGTGGATCGAGGAAATCATGACCATGGGAGTGCCGGTTCCACCTCCCAGCAATTCGTACACGGGCAACCCTGTGGATTTGCCGAAGATGTCCCAGCAGGCGATGTCCAGGGGAGTCTTCGCGTGGTTGTGCCCCACGAGCGTGGCGTCCATCAAGTCGTAGTTCCGGTCTACCCGGCGCGGGTCCCGGCCCAGGAGTGCTGGAGCCAGTTCGGCGATGCCCGCCCTGGTACCGAGGGCATGGGCGGCGATGTAGGTGGAACCGAAGGGCGTGCTTTCGCCCCAGCCGACCGTCCCGTCGTCGGCGGTGATTTTGACGATCGAAGCGTCGAAGGACTGGTAGGTCCTGCCGCCCGAGAGGTTGTACGTGCCTCCCGAGTAAGGCAGGTCAACCTGGAAGAGCTCAATGCGTTCGATTTTCATGAGGGTGTCCTGTTCAGAGGCAAGCGTGGTCCGCGGCCGCGTAAGTAGGGGTTGGCATCGTTCAATGAATGAACGTGATGTTCAACATAGTTACCCACGTGAGCAATTGTCAACGGTAAACCGAACCATTGTCATAGCGAGCTTTGTGTGAATAAAATGACCAAACCATCCATCTAGTGGATGACTTTCCATCCTGACCACATCTTTCGAAAGGGATCGATGATGACCCTGCCAACAACGATGACCGCCGTTCTGCTGACCGGGCACGGGGGCCCGGAAAAGCTCGAATACAGGACCGACGTGCCCGTTCCCCGGCCAGGTGACGGGGAGGTGCTGATCCAGGTGGAGGCCGCCGGCATCAACAACACGGATATCAACACGCGCATCGGCTGGTACTCGAAAGCGGTCACCGGCGATACGAACTCGACGGCGACCGAGTCCGCCGGCAGCGCCGACGAGGACGACGCTTCGTGGTCCGGTGTACCACTGACGTTCCCGCGCATCCAGGGAGGCGACGTCTACGGCAAGGTCGTGGCAGTCGGACACGGCGTGGACCCGGCCCGGCTCGGGGACCGGGTCATTGTCCGCAACCTGATGCGCCATTACGTGGACCGCCGCCCGTTCGAATGCTGGACCTACGGCAGTGACTGCGACGGCGGGTTCGCCCAGTTCGCCGTGGCACCGTCCGCCGAGGCCTACACCGTTGAATCGCAGCTGTCCCCGGTGGAGCTTGGAGCCATTTCCATTGCCTACTCCACGGCGGAGGGCATGCTCCACCGGTCCGGGGTTGGAGCAGAACGCGTTGTTATTACGGGTGCTTCCGGTGGGGTTGGCCTGGCCGCGGTCCAGCTCGCCAAGCTCCGCGGCGCAGAGGTCATCGCGATCTGCTCTCCGAGCAAGGCCGACGTGGTGCGCGAGGCGGGCGCAGACCAGGTGATCGACCGCGGTGCGGACCTGCTCCAGGCACTCGGCGCGCGTTCCGTCGACGTGGTGGTGGACGTGGTCGGCGGGAATGGTGTTTCGGAACTGCTCGCGTTGCTGCGCCGCGGTGGCCGCTACGCCATCGCCGGGGCCATCGGCGGTCCGCTCGCTGAAGTGGACCTGCGGACCATCTACCTCAATGACCTTTCCCTGTTTGGCTGCACTTTCCAGGAGGACGAGGTTTTCGAGAACCTGGTGCGCTACATCAACCAAGGCCGCATCCGGCCGCTGGTTTCCCGGACATATCCGCTCAGCGATATCCACCGCGCACAGGAGGATTTCATCTCCAAGAAGTTCGCCGGCAAGCTCGTCCTGGTCCCGCCGGCCGTGGAGTCGTGACCGTGAAAATCACAGAAATAGCGATCTACGCGCACGACCTGCCCGTCAGCAACGGCCCGTACCGGATGTCCCACGGTGAGATCTTCTCGCTCGACACCACCCTGGTTCGCCTCACCACGGATTCCGGCTTGGTGGGTTGGGGTGAGGCCTGTCCTGTTGGGCCCGTGTACGAACAGCACCATGCAGCAGGCAACCGTGCCGCCCTGTCCGGGATGGCCCAGGGCCTCATTGGCCAGGATCCAACGAACATCGTCTTGCTTCACCGTCGCATGGACCAGTTGTTGTACGGCCACCGCTACGCGAAGGCAGCGATCGACATCGCGGCCCATGACGTTACCGGGAAGCACTACGGCGTGAGGGTTGCCGAGCTGCTGGGGGGCGTGGAAACGGAACGGGTCCCGTCCTACTATGCGCTGGCCGTTGACGAGCCAGACGTTGTCGCGGAGCGGGCAGCCGCCAAGATCGCCGAGGGCTATCCAAGGTTGCAGCTGAAGGTCGGTGGGCGGCCCATCGAACTGGACATCGAGACCATCCGCAAGGTGTGGGAGCGGGTGGGGAAGAGTGGCGTCCGCTTGGCGGTGGACGCTAACCGTGGACTCACGACGCGTGACGCCTTGCGGCTCAGTCGTGAATGCCAGGACATCCCCTTCATCATCGAGCAGCCGTGCAACACCTTGGAAGAAGTCCGCTCGGTGCGCGATCGCGTGAACCATGCCATCTACCTCGATGAACTCACCACGGACCTGACCAAGGCGGTCACTGCGGTTGCCACGGGTGGTTGCGATGGATTCGGCCTGAAGGTCACACGCTTCGGCGGGCTGCACCCCGCCTCGGTCCTTCGGGACATCTGCGATGCCTACTCGACACCGCACACATCAGACGATTCCTGGGGCGGCGACATCATCGGAGCGGCCTGCACACACCTGGGGGCAACCATCCGACCCGAACTCAACGAGGGCGTCTGGATTGCGCAGCCGTACATCGAAGGCCACTACGACCCCCGGGGCGGCATCACGGTGGAGGGCGGTCACATCGAACTTCCGCAAGGTCCGGGGCTCGGCATCGAGCCTGACGAAGCCCTCTTCGGTGAACCCTTTGCCGTGTTCAGCTAGCGCCCCTCCAGCCGTGCCAGACTGGACCCATGCGTTCACGTTCCCAGACACCGCGCACACCGTCCCGGACCGCCGGAGCCGGCCACCCGCCGTCGTACGCCACCTCGGGCCGGCGGCACTTGGCTGCAAGGATCGACGACGCGTGGCTGAGGTTCCAGAACAAGCTCGCCATCCGCCGCGGCCACGTGGTCACGGTGATTCCGCATACCGGCTACGGGTCAACGTCCTGGGTTCGGGTGCTGGCGCGTGTGGTCCGCAGCGATCCCCGCTATGCCGGCAACGGATCGGTGGACGGCAAGCGGAAGCCGCTCACGGAAGGCCTGCGCGGGTGGCGCAACTTCACCAGCGCCCCGGTGGCCCACGCCGCCGTCCGCATCACCGTTGACGGGGTGGAGTACGACGTCGAGGCGGACCGCGGCGGGGTGGTGGACGCCAGGATTCCGGCCGGCTTTGCACCCGGCTGGCACACGGTGACCTTGCAGGCCGGGGCCTCCGCAGTGGTTGAGGCGCCCGTCCAGGTGGTTCCGGACGACGCGGATTTCGGCCTAGTCTCCGACATTGACGACACCGTGATGGTCACCGCGCTGCCGCGCCCTTTCCTGGCGGCATGGAATACGTTCGTCCTCAACGAGCATGCCCGTACCCCGACTCCGGGCATGGCCGTGCTGTATGAGCGGATTACGCGGAACGCCCCCGAGGCGCCCGTTCTTTACTTGTCCACCGGTGCATGGAACGTGGCTCCCGCGATCTCGAGGTTCCTCTCCCGCAACCTTTACCCGGCAGGGCCCAAGCTCCTCACTGACTGGGGTCCCACCACGGATCGTTGGTTCCGGAGCGGGAAAGAACACAAGCAGGGCAGCTTGGAACGCCTCGCTGAAGAGTTCCCTGGCATCAAGTGGCTGCTGGTGGGGGATGACGGGCAGCACGATGTTGCCATCTACTCCGAGTTTGCCCAACGGCACCCGGAGAACGTGAAGGCGATCGCCATCCGTCAACTCTCAGCAGGCGAGGCGGTGCTTGCCGGCGGCCGCTCGTCGGACGCCCAGCCAACTCCCGGCGTTCCCTGGATTTATGCTCCCGACGGCGCCGGCATGGCGGCGCGGCTGGAGCAATTAGGCATCATTGGGCCCTCACTGCGGTAGAATTTAGTAAGGATGCTTACTTATGTGAGGTGTAGCCATGGCAAAGGATCCAACTCCATCGGGCGAAATGTCCGTGCCGCAGGGGGAGCGGATGTGGTGCTCAACGTGCGGCTCGGACGAGCACTTGGTGCTCCACTCGATTGAGTCCGTCCGGGCCCACACGGTAGGGCTGCTGGTGGCGGTGTCCTACAGCTGCGCGGACTGCGGCTCAGTCCTCTCCCACTTCACCCCCTTCCGCGAGGTCGCCGCGAAGCTCAACACCAAGGCCAACCTCGAGGGGCTCATCCTCTTCGGCGACAGCTACCTCCATTGCGGTGAGCCCATGACCAGGATTCCCATCGAAGTCAGGCGCAGCGTCACCGCGAAACCAGTGCCTGGCGAGGAGCTGGTCCTCCTTGATGTGCGGTTGGGAACCAAGGTGCTGCAGTGTTTGGGCTGCGGTTTCAGGTTGGAGCTGCCTGCTTGAGGAAGTCTTGAGGTTTTCCTGACGCGGTGCTGTGGGTTTGCAGCGTTCTGTCTTGAGGTGGGGCCGTCAGAGTATTTCTTGTCAGCCAGTAAGGCTGGAAACAAGGAAACGGCCGTCCGGGGAAACGGTGGCCACTTTGAAAAGGACACTGATTCACATGGCCATCAGCCTCAAGACCACTTCCGGCAAGATCCTCGCCTCCGTCGCCCTGGTCGGCACCGCAGCCGCCGTCGCCGGGATGGGCACCTACGGTGCGTTCACCTCCTCCACCTCCGCTTCCCAGGCTGTGACCGCCGGGACCGTAACCATCGCCCTGGGCACCGGGGCATCGAACACCCTGAACGTCCCGGTCGCGGGCCTGCTGCCCGGTGACAAGGTCGAAAAGCTCGTCACCCTGGC
>NZ_JBIVXM010000002.1:312914-449610 GCF_044769205.1 Paenarthrobacter sp. NPDC090520 | reverse complement strand
ACATCGGCTTCATGCTCGAACCCCACGGCTTCTTCAACCAAAACCCCACCCTCAACCTCCCCACCACCACCAGCACCACCCAAACAGGTGACAGCGACACCTGCTGCCACAACGGGAACCAGCACCCGCACGGAAGCAAGTAAGTACGCAAAGGCGCCGGCGCGGAGCCACCACGGCTCCGCGCCACGTCCGTTTCAAACTTTCGGTCCCCGGTGCGGCATCGGCAAAGTCGTCCGCTGCCGCTCCGGGGACCGGTTTCATTTCCACAGCCGTATCCCCTTTAGGAGCCACCTCATGAAACTTCAGGTAGCCATCGACCTCCTCACCACCGAAGCCGCGCTCGAACTGGCTGGCAAAGTCGCCAGGTATGTGGACATCATCGAACTAGGGACATCCCTGATTAAGTGCGAGGGGCTTGCGGTCATCACGGCCGTCAAGGAAGCCCATCCGGACAAAATCGTCTTTGCTGACATGAAGACCATGGACGCGGGTGAGCTGGAAGCCGACCTGGCATTCAGCGCCGGCGCGGATCTGGTCACTGTGCTTGGTGCTGCGGACGACTCCACCATCGCAGGTGCCGTCAAAGCCGCAAAAGCCCGGAACAAGGGTGTAGTAGTTGACCTGATCGGCGTCACGGACAAGGTTGCCCGTGCCAAGGAAGTCTGGGGTCTGGGTGCATCGTTCGTGGAGATGACCGGTGGCCTGGACGAGCAGCGAGCCCCGGGATTTGACTTGGATGCGCTGGTCCGTGCTGGCGTAGCATCCGGCGTACCGTTTTCGGTTGCCGGTGGCGTCAAGCCACGTACCATCGACGCCGTCCAGCAGGCGGGCGCGGATGTCGCCGTCGTCGGTGCCGCTATCCACGCAGCGCCCAACCCGACTGAGGTCGCAAAGGATCTCCGCTCGGCCATTATGTGGCGGCCTGCCGCCTAAGGTGTGGGCGGGACGCATCTATACTCAAACGCATGACAACTGGGCGGGCGGAAAAGGCCGAAGAAACCGTAGGGCACCAGGAATCAGAAGCCACTCTCGGCGCCTTGGAGGGCGTTATCGCTGTCCAGGTGAAACGGCACAGGGTGGACGCCGGGATGTCGGCAGCGGAACTGGCGAATCGCACAGGTTTGTCCAAGGCGATGATTTCGAAGATCGAGTCGGCCAGCACTTCGTGTTCGTTGACTACCTTGCAGCGTCTGGCCCAAGGCTTGAACGTACCGGTGACGGCGCTGTTCCAAGGCGCGGACACCGAACGCGAAGCCACCCTGACCCGGGCCGGGGAAGGAAGCGTCACGGTCAGGAGCGGTACCCGGCACGGCCATGAGTACCGTTCCCTCGGCTCACTCAAGCGCCGTGAGCACGCCATTGAGCCCAGCCTCGTAACGCTGACTAGTGCTTCCGATGTCTTTCCGCAGTTCCAGCACCCCGGAACGGAGTTCATTTACATGCTCGAAGGTCGGATGGTCTACGGGCACGGGTCTTACGAGTACGAGCTCGCCACCGGGGATTCGTTGGTCTTCGAGGGCGAAGGTCCGCACGGTCCGCTGCGTCTGGTGGAGCTGCCTATTCGCTTCCTCGCGGTTGCAGCCCGCTGAAAGTGCATGAAGAGGGCGGCCTGGATGATTCTCCAGCCCGCCCTCTTCACGAACGCGAGGCGCTTTAGGAACGGGAGGGGGAGCCGAGCATTTCGGGCTCTTCATCCACCAGGTAGGCCTCTTCGGCGTGGGCAGCAATGTCGATGCCGCGCAATTCGTCTTCCGGCCGGATGCGCAGTCCCACGGTCACCTGAACGAGTTTTGCCACGAGCCAGGTTGCGGCGAAGGAGTACAGCAACACGGCTCCCGTAGCGAGGGCCTGGGTGCCGAGGAGGTCAAAACCGCCGCCGTAGAGCAGTCCGGCCGCCTTGTTCGGGGCTGCTTCGGTGGCGAAGACGCCAATCAGCAACGTGCCGATGACGCCACCCACCAAGTGCACTCCCACCACGTCCAGGGAGTCGTCGAAGCCCAGGCGGAACTTCCACTCCACCGCCAGCGAACACACCGCACCGGCGATGGCTCCGATGGCGATGGCACCGATCGGGCTGACTGCGCCGCACGCAGGAGTGATGGCAACAAGACCGGCCACCAGCCCGGAGGCGGCGCCGATGCTGCTGGCGCGCCCGCGGCGGAGGCGCTCGACGGCGATCCAGCCCAGGAGCGCAGCGGCACCTGCCACTGAGGTGGTCAGGAAAACGACGGAGGCGGTGTTGCCGGCCGCGAGCGCTGACCCGGCATTGAAGCCGTACCAGCCGACCCAGAGGAGTCCTGCACCGACGAGGACCAGGGGCCTGCTGTGGGGCCTGACGTGTTCGCTCTTGGGCCATCCGGCGCTTCGGCCAAGGACCAGTGAGAGAGCGAGCGCGGCGACGCCTGCGTTGATGTGAACTGCTGTGCCACCGGCGAAGTCGATGGCTTTGAGCCCGTTGAGGATCCAGCCGCCGGTGATGCTGCCGTCGGGGGAGTTCAGGGCGAAGACCCAGTGGGCGACGGGGAGGTAGACCACTGTTGCCCAGAGCGCGGCGAACAGCATCCAGGCGCCGAACTTCATGCGTCCAGCTGCGGCGCCGGCAATGATGGCGGTGGTGATGCCTGCGAAGAAGAGCTGGAACGCGGCGAACAGGGCCGGTGGGATGGCGGCGTTGGGGTCCTCTGCAAGGAGTTGTTCCAGTCCGAGGTACTGGGTGGGGTCGCCGAGCAGCCCGGCGCCGCCGAGGGAGTTCCCGAACACCGCGGAGTAGCCGAACGCGGCCCAGAGGACGGCGACGATGCTGACGCCGCCGAAGCACATCATCATCATGTTCAGGATGCGTCTGGAGCCGACCATTCCTCCGTAGAAGAGGGCCAGGGCGGGGATCATGAGACAAACCAGGGCCGAGCTGACCAGCAGCCAGGCGACATTTCCCGTATCCATGGGAAACCCCTTTCGAACGGTTCTTGTTGGGTGGAGTGGACTGAGTTGGGTGCGGTGGGTTGGGTTGGATGAGTTGGTGTGCGTTGGGGGCGGGCGACCGCCGCCCCCAACGCAGGTCTTCTTGGTGGGGCGGGTCAGGCGAGGGCGGGGGTTTCCCAGAGGTTCAGGACGGTGCCGATGTTCTTTTCGTCGGCGGTGTGGTAGAGCTCGGTGGCCCAAGCGACGTCTTCGATGGGCATGCCGCCGACGGAGTAGAGGATGATTTCTTCGTCGTCGCGGCGTGCGGGGAGCTTGCCGGTGGCGATGTCGGCGATTTCTTCGATCTTGGAGGCGGGGATCTTCCCGTCTTCGAGGAGTCCGAACCAGTGGGATCCGGGGATGCCGAGGATTTGGTAGGCGGTGGGGCCGTATTCTTCGAGCCAGGCCTGGTAGAGGCCTTCGGCGTCGATGACCAGGCGGGCGTCGCCTTGGAGGAAGTCGTCATCGAAGCGTGCAGCGGCAGGCAGGAGCAGCAGGGCGCCGGGCTTGATGGCGTGCTTGGGGAAGTAGGGGAAGGCCTCGCTGCCGGCGGCGTCGGTGGAGGTGGTGGCCATGACGACGTCGGCGTCGGAGATCGCGTCCTCGATGCTTGCAGCCGGGGCAACCTTGGTCAGTTGCGGGAAGGTGGCCTGGGCCCAGTCAACGAAGGCCTGGGTGCTGCCTTCGCTGCGGCCTTTGACGTAGAGGGTGTCGATGGAGGGGCGAAGGGCCAGGGTGGTGGAGAGGACGGAGCGGGCGATCACGCCGGGTCCGACGACGGCGGCGACCTTCGCGTCGGCCTTGGCAAGGTGCTTGACCCCGACGCCGGGAACGGCACCGGTGCGGTACGCGCTGAGGAGGTTGGCGCTCATGATGGCCAACGGGGCCCCGGTGTCGCTGTCATTGAGGACGAACACGTGGATGGAGCGGGGGAGGCCCTTCTGCCGGTTTTCCGTGTTGGAGCCGTACCACTTCACACCGGAGGTGCCGAAGCGGCCACCGAGGTAGGCGGGCATCGCCATGAAGCGGCGGTCCGGGCCGTCCTTGGGCATCCCTGCGAATTCGGGGGCTGCGGGGAACGTGATCATGGCCCCGTGGGAGTTGCCGTTCTCGCCGGCCATCCGGTAATCGCCCTGGCGCAGCAGGACAAGGGCTTCCTCCATGACGTCGGTGCAGCGGACCAGATCGCCGACGCCGGCTTCGATCATGTCGGGTTCGCTCAGGTAGCGGAAGTTGATCTCGGTGGACATTGGTACTCCTTCGTGGATCATGTCATGAAACATTGGTAACTGACATTCAACACACATGGCGTTTCCGATCCATCAAGCGGAAGTTTCCGGCGTGTAACTTCTCGTTCCCCGCCGGACGCCAGGCCACGCTAGGTCAGATGGTCGAAATCCCCCCGCGCCCACGCGGCATGCCTCTCGGCAGACTTCCTCAGCACTGCCTTCGCTCCGGATGCAATGACGTTGTTGAAGTTTCCGTACATCCGGTCGAACTCAAGCCCACCCAGATCCTCCGCCAGGCGCAACGCCACTGTGCCGGACAAGGGAAGATGGTTTGGGTAACTGCGCATGAAAGCTACCGATCGGCGGTCCGGGTTGGGGAACACCGTATCGCCCGTCAGCAGAACGCCTCTTCCGTCAGCTCCTGCCGCCCAATGCACCACGGCACTGCCCGGAAAGTGGCCTCCGGCCTGATGGAGCGTCAGCCCCTCCGCGAGGCGCCGGCTCCCCGCCCACGAAACAACGTTCGGGTCATGGCGGCCCAGCCATTGCCGATCAATCTCGGGCACCAGGATGGGAACTCCACCAAGCCTGCGGGACCACTCCACCTGCACACCGAACATGTGCGGATGGCTCGCCGCAATTGCCAGGACGGGCCCGCGATCAAGCACGGCCCGCACGGCGGCGTCATCCACATAGCCAACCGGGTCCCAGATCACGGACCCCTCCGGAGTGAGAACCCATTGGGATGTTTGTCCAATGCCAACTTTGGGTTCTACCCGAATACCCCAAAGGCCCGGCTCGTTTTCTCCAAACACCACCCGATGCCCAGCCGCCGCCAACCCGTCAAGGCCAAGCCACCGCTGGCCTTCCTCCGGGACGTACTGCCGCTCGTCGGCACAGATAGGGCACAGCTCCGGCGTGGGCTCCTCGCGCTCAACCCCACACGTTCCACAGACCAACATCCCAGCGTTCCCTTCCACCGATTCCCCTGCACCCTCCCGCAGGCTGGATGCCCCACACTATGGCACCCCACGTTGCGCAGGAAGAGGCTGCCATTGCGCCCGCATATGCCTCCAACAAAAAGACGAAACTGCTGCCGGGGGCTGCCACTTCGTCAAGGGAACTTCCGCACTCAGTCCAACTCCACTAGCGTCGTCTGCGAAGGCCCCCACAGGTGCGCCTTCCAGCTATCCAGGCCCGGACTGTCCAGACCAAGCAAAGGAACACCATGGCACTGAGCAAGGGAACACGAGTGGAATGGAACACCTCCCAAGGCAAGACGCACGGCAAGATCGTGGAAAAGAAGACGAGCGATTTTCAGCTTGATGGCAACACCCACCGGGCCAGCGAAGATGAGCCGCAATACGTGGTCGAATCCGCGAAAACGGGTGCCCACGCAGCCCACAAAGGATCCGCGCTGACTGAACTGCCGTAGACGCGGCCGGAACACCGTTGAGCGAAGGCGGCTATATTGGCCCTGTCAGCCACCAAGCAAAACAGGGGAGTCTGCACACATGGCCAAGGAACTCGCCACTCAGCTCATTGAACAACTCCAGGCTGCGGGGGTGCAGCGGATCTACGGGATTGTGGGTGACAGCCTGAACCCCCTGGTGGATGCCGTCCGGCAAACCGGAGGATCCGCAAATGGCGGCATCGACTGGATCCACGTGCGCCACGAGGAGGCAGCCGCGTTCGCTGCGGCCGCGGACGCGCAGCTGACCGGGAAGCTGGCAGTGTGTGCGGGCTCCTGCGGTCCCGGCAACCTTCACCTGATCAACGGCCTCTATGACGCCAACCGGACAGGCGCTCCGGTACTGGCCATCGCTTCCCACATACCCAGCAAGCAGATCGGCAGCGGATTCTTCCAGGAAACCCACCCTGACCGGCTGTTCAATGAGTGTTCCGTCTACTCGGAACTGATCAGCACGGCCGAACAAGCCCCAAGGGTCATGCACAGCGCCATCCAGAGTGCGCTGGCACTCGGCGGAGTGGCCGTCGTAACACTCCCGGGCGATATTGCCGGCCTCGAAGCCACAGCGCCCTCGCCGCTGCCGGCCACCTTCCGCCCTGCCTCCCTGATCCCCGATCCGACGAGCGTGCAGAGGCTCGCCGATGCCATCAACGACGCCGGCAAGGTCGCCATTTTCGCCGGGGCGGGCGTTGAGGGAGCACACAGTGAGCTGATCGCGCTGGCCGAACTCGCCAAGGCGCCCATTGGACACTCCCTGCGGGGCAAGGACTTCGTCCAGTACGACAACCCGTTCGATATCGGCATGACGGGACTGCTTGGATATGGCGCGGCAGCGGAAGGAATCGAGGACGCTGACCTGCTGATCCTTCTCGGGACCGATTTCCCCTACGACCAGTTCCTGCCGGACACCCGCACGGCCCAGGTGGACAGGGCAGCACAGCGGCTGGGGAGACGGACCGACGTCGATCTCGCCGTACACGGCGATGTCCTGCCTACCCTCACCGCCCTGCTGCCCCTGGTGAAGCCGAAGACCAACCGGCGTTTCCTGGACCAGATGCTCAAGAAGCACGATCGCTTGATGAACAAAGCCGTGGGTGCCTACACGCGGAAAGTGGAGAAAAAGCAACCGATCCACCCGGAGTACGCGGCATCGCTGCTGGACCAGACGGCGGCCGAAGACGCCATCTTCACTGCCGACACCGGAATGTGCAATGTGTGGACGGCCCGGTACATCAACCCCTTGGGCACGCGCAGACTGATTGGCTCCTTCCTCCACGGCTCCATGGCGAACGCCCTGCCGCACGCCATCGGAGCGCAAGTGGCGTTCCCGGAACGCCAGGTGGTCTCGGTTTCGGGGGACGGCGGCCTCTCCATGTTGCTGGGGGAACTCATCACGGTCGCCGCGCTCAAACTTCCGGTGAACGTGGTGGTGTTCAACAACTCCACGCTGGGCATGGTGAAGCTGGAGATGTTGGTAGACGGCCTGCCTGACTTCGGCGTTGACGTTCCCGACGTCAACTATGCGGCAGTGGCCACCGCCCTGGGATTCCATGCTGTCCGGGTTACGGACCCCGCGGACATTGAAGGGGCGTACCGCTCGGCATTCGCCCACCCCGGGCCGTCGCTGGTTGAGCTGATCACCGACCCGCAGGCGTTGTCCCTCCCGCCCAAGATTTCGGGCTCCCAGGTCATCGGCTTCGCTACCGCAATGTCCAAGGTGGTGCTGAACCGTGGGGCAGGGGAGGCGGTCAGCATGGCCCGGAGCAACCTCCGCAACATCCCACGGCACTAGCGGAACAAGGGGACCGGGCTCACGCTCCGGGCAGGCCGGGCCATTCCTTTCCGGCCCAAGGATCGTAGTTGGCGATCAGCTCTTCCTGCTCCGGGCGTTGTGCCTCCGGAACGTGCTGGAGGTTGATGCGGACGCGGTACCACAGGGAGCTTGAGCCGCGCATCCCGTCCACCAGGACATCGGCGGGGTGCAACTCCGCCACAACAGCTGCGTGGCGCGCCTTCCACTCCTCCAGCGCTTCGAGGGCTTCGGCCTTGGTCTTGGTCCGGGCCACTTCAATGAGCGGCATGACCGACTGCCGCCGTCCCGAACCATCACCCGAACGCGGAGCTTTCTCAGCCGGTCCCAGCTCGGCGGCCAAGGCGAGGAGCCGGTCCAGGCTACCTGCAGCGCCGTCGATCCCTGCATGGGGATCCCCTTGTTTCGCGAAGCGCGCCGGTACGGTCAACACGGTGAATTGGCCGGGCCTGGCCGTCGCGAGCTCGTCCCAGGTCAGGGGAGTGGAGACCCTGGCGTCGGGGAGCGGCCGCACCGAGTAGGCGGAGGCCACCGTCCGGTCCTTGGCGTTTTGGTTGAAGTCAACGAAGACGCTCTCTCCGCGCTCCTCCTTCCACCATCGGGCAGTGGCGAGTCCGGGCGCCCGGATCTCCACTTCCCGGGCGAGCGTTTCGGCGGCGAGGCGCACCTGCTTGTAGTCGTGGTCCGGCGCAATCCGGACCAGGATGTGCAAACCCCGGGATCCGCTGGTTTTGGGCCATCCCACCAATCCAACGTCTTCCAGCACTTCCCCCGCAACGTAAGCAACATCCACGATTTGGGACCAATCCACTCCCGGCATGGGATCCAAATCGATCCTCAGCTCGTCCGGGTGGTCAAGGTCCTCGGCGCGTACAGGATGCGGATTGAGGTCGAGGCACCCCAGGTTCACCACCCACGCCAATCCTGCAGCATCCCGGATGACCGCTTCCTCCGCCGAGGTCCCGGACGAATAATGCAGGGTTGCCGTGTCGATGAAGGGTGGATGGTTCTCAGGAACCCGTTTTTGGAAGAACGGCTCGGCGTTGATGCCTTTGGGGAAGCGCTTGAGGACCATCGGACGGCCGCCCGCACCGCGCAATGCTCCCTCCGCGACGGCAAGGTAGTACCGCACCAAGTCCAGCTTGGTGATCCCCGGTTCCGGAAATACCACCTTGTCCGGACTTGAAATGCTGACATCCCAGTCGTCGATGGCCAGGATCTCGGGCGGGGTCTTTGACGGACTCATGGCGTCACGCTAGCAACGTTCGGACCCGTGAACCAGAGGCGTTGCCGGAGGCACCTCGCGGCGACCTCACGTAACAGTCAGTGCACGACGGCGGCTACCGCACTGATCTCCACCAGCGCCCCGGGAACACCGAGGCCAGCCACCCGTGCGGCCATGACCAGCGGTGGTTCATCCGACGCTAGCTCGGAAGCGATGGCACCGTATCCCGCCCCGAGGTCCGCACCGTCCACAAAGAGCACGGTCCACTGCACCACGTCGGAAAGGGTTGCTCCGGCTGCGGCCAAGGCGGTGCGGGCGTTGGCCAAGGCACGGGCCGACTGTACTGCAACATCGTCCAGTCCAATGAGGTGGCCGTCCGCATCCACAGCATTCTGGCCTCCCACGTAAATGGTGGTTGCGCCAGGCGGCACGATCGCGACATGGCTGAAAGCAGGGCTGTTCACGAGCCCTTGGGGACGAAGGCGCTGGACAGTAGGGAGCTGGTCAGAAGACATGCACGTAATGATGCCACCACCAGGCCTGGGTGTGACCCCGATAACAGATGAAGCCGCCGTTTTCTTAAATAAGGTAAGGCTAAGCTAATCTTCCATCTGTGATTGAGCAAACTGTGTTTGAGCAGGGAAAACAGGCCGGCCTCGAGGCCCACGACCTTGTGCTGCGCTACGGCGCCAAGGACGTGGTCCACGGTGCGGGCCTTAACCTCGAGCCCGGGCGGATCGTCGCCCTGGTGGGCCCCAACGGCAGCGGAAAGTCCACGTTGCTGCGGGCCTTGGCACGTTTGCATGCCACATCGTCGGGAAGTGTTACCGTCAGCCCCTCGGACGGTGAGGCAGTTGATGCCCTCATGATGAAGCGCAGCGATTTCGCCCGCCACGTGACGTTGCTCTCGCAGAGCCGCCCGGTGCCCCACGGCCTGAGCGTCCGTGACGTGGTCGAATTCGGCCGCCATCCGTACCGCGGACGGTGGCGGGCCGCCGACCCCGAGGGGGCTGCCGCCGTCGAACGCGCCATGCTGCTCACCGGCGTCGGCGACTTGGCCGGCAGGGGAGTCCACGAGCTTTCGGGAGGGCAGCTCCAGCGCGTGTGGCTGGCCAGCTGCCTGGCCCAGGACACCTCGGTGCTTCTGCTCGACGAACCGACGAACCATTTGGACCTTCGCTACAAGGTGGAAATCTTCGACCTGGTGTTCGACCTCGCCCGCGTCCATGGCGTAGCCGTCGGCGTCGTGTTGCACGACCTCGACGAGGCCGCGGCGTTGGCCGACCAGGTGGTAGTGCTCTCCAAAGGCCGCATCGCTGCGGCGGGTCCTGCACACGAGGCCCTCGACCCCGCCCTCCTCAGCGAGGTCTATTCCATCCCCATCGTTACCCATACTGATCCGCTGACCGGAAGGCTGCGCACCCGCGCAGTGGGCCGGCACAGCGAAACCCAACCCCTCACCAAGGAAAGGACCATGCGTCCATGAAAATCCCCAAGGCTTTGGCCGCTACGGCTGCTGCCGCGCTTCTCCTCACCGGCTGCGGCACTACAGAAGCACCTGCCGGTTCGGCCTCCAGTGGCGCCGCAGGCGGCGGTGCCATCACCGTGACCGACGCCCGCGGTACGGAGGTCAAACTCGACGGACCCGCCAAGCGCGTAGTCGGCACCGAATGGAACGTCGTGGAAAACCTCACGACGCTCGGCGTCATGCCCGTGGGTGTGGCCGACGTCAAGGGTTACAGTGCCTGGGTCACGGCCGGCAAGCTGGACAGCACGCCCAAGGACATCGGAACCCGCAGCGAACCCAGCTTCGACACCATCGCTTCCCTGGATCCCGACCTGATTGTCGCCACCACAGACCTGGCCGACCCGGTCATCAAGCAGCTTGAGGAGCTCGCTCCCGTTGTGGTGGTCAAGTCCGCCGACGCGAGCCGCCAGATCGCCCAGGCAGAGGACAACCTCAAGCTCGTCGCCAAGGCAACAGGCACGGAGAAGAAGGCCGATGAAGCCATCGCCGCGTTCGATGCAGCGGTGGCAAAGGGCAAGGCCGACCTTGAAAAGGCCGGGCTCGCAGGAAAGCGCGTGGCCTTCGCCGACGGTTGGGTGGCCGACGGCAAGGTTTCTGTCCGGCCGTACGTCAAGGGATCACTGCTGGCAGACATCAACACCGAACTTGGCCTGGTCAGCCCCTGGCCCATGGAAGGCGATCCCGCGTACGGCCTGGCGTCCACCGACGTCGAGGGATTGACTGCCATCAACGCTGACAGCTTTGCCTACATCACCAACAACGCCGACGGCGACTTCACCGATGAGCTGACCAACAATGCGGTCTGGAAGTCCCTTCCGTTCGTCGCTTCCGGAAGCGTCCACCGCCTGCCGGACGGCATCTGGATGTTCGGTGGCCCGGCTTCGATGACGCAGTACGTCGACGCCCTGGTGGCATCCCTCACCAAATAGCACCGCCGCATCATGACCCAAACAGCACGGAGGCCCGCCATGACCGCTGCCACGGCCGTGGCGGGCGCTCCCGCCCCCGCTCCTGCAGGTTCCCGGCGCTGGTCCGGAACCGTCCTCGCCGCCGTGGCCGGCCTGCTGCTCCTGGTGGCCTTTTCGCTGATCCACCTGACGCAAGGGACGGCCGACGTCGGCCCTGACAAGTTGCTGGGGATGCTCACCGGCAGCGGCTCGGACCAGGCGACAGCGGTGTTGATCGCCTCCCGCGTGCCCCGCCTTGTCGCAGGCCTCCTGGTGGGCGTCGCCCTGGGCGTTGCCGGGGCTGCACTGCAATCGGCAACCCGTAACGTCCTGGCATCACCGGATACCTTGGCAGTCAACGCCGGCGCGCATTTCGCGATCGTAGGCGTAGCGGCGTTCGGCTTGACCTTGCCCGCGCTCTTGTCCGGTGGAGTTGCCTTCCTTGGCGGCCTTGCCGCAGCCGTGCTCGTGCTGGCGCTGTCCGGTGCTGGAGCCAACGGCAACGGTAGCCCCATTCGCCTGGTCCTTGCAGGGACAGCCCTGGCGCTGGGGCTTCATTCGGCGACCAGCGCCCTCCTGCTGCTTTTCAGCCAGCAAACAACCGGGCTGTACGCCTGGGGACAAGGAAGCCTTGCCCAGTCCCGCAGTGATGAATTGCTGCAGTTCACGCCGGTGGTAGTGGTTGCTGTCGCCTTGCTCCTGGTACTGTCCCGCAGGCTTGACCTCCTGGGCTTGGGAGACGATGCCTCGAGGCTGGCGGGCGCGGATCCGCGCGTCGCCCGAGTGGCCGCCGTCGTGCTGGCTGTTGTCCTGTCCGCAGCGGCGGTGACCATCGCGGGACCCATCGGTTTTGTCGGGCTATGTGCCCCGGCCATCGTCCGCTTGCTGGCCAGCCGCCTCCGCGGCCTCGGCAGACACCGTTCCCTCCTGCCCGTTTCCGGGTTGGCCGGAGCGATCGTCGTGGTTGGCGCGGATGTCGCCGTACGAGGGCTGTTCGGCGCCCAGGCCGGCGTTGAGGTACCAACGGGCGCGGTGACCACCGTCTTTGGCGCAGTGTTCCTGGTGGCCTTGGCGTTGCGCATGACCGACGCCGGTCTCAGCGCGGCCGGGGATGCCCTGGCACGATTGCGCTCGCGCAGGTTTTTCAGGGGCGTCCTGGTGGCCTTGCTGGTGCTGCTGGCAGGGCTGCTGGTGGCCGGAGCTTTGCTTGGCGATGCCAAATTGCTGCTGGGGGATCTGACCAATTGGTTAACGGGGCAATCCGGAAACCGGGTTAATGCCATCCTGGGCACCCGGATGCCGCGGGTCCTGGCCGCGGTCCTGGCGGGTGCGGCGCTGGCCCTTGCCGGCGCCCTCATCCAGGCAGTTTCCCGGAACTCCTTGGCCGAGCCTGGCATCCTGGGTGTCTCGGGCGGCGGCGGTTTGGCAGCCATTGCGGTGATCACCACAGCACCACTGGCTGGAGCGTGGGTGGTTACCGGCTCGGCTTTACTGGGAGCCGCGTTCTCCGCCGTCTTGGTCTTTGGCCTCTCCTTCCGCGGAGGCCTGCAGCAGAACCGGCTTGTCCTGATAGGAATCGGCGTCTCCGCGGGACTCGCAGCCATCATTACCGTCCTGCTCGTTTCAACGGATCCGTTCAACCAAACCAAGGCTCTGACCTGGCTTTCCGGGTCAACGTACGGGCGAAACTTCGCGTCGGTCCTGCCTCCGCTGCTTGCGCTGGTGATGGCCGTGCCCGTGCTGGCCGCCCTGCGGAGGGACCTCGACCTGATTGCCGTGGACGACGATTCGCCCCGCGTCCTTGGCATCCAACTGACGCGGTCCCGGTTGATCCTCCTCTCCGTGGCAGTGCTCCTGACCGCCGGGGCGGTTTCGTCGGTGGGCGTCATTGCGTTCGTGGGCCTCGTGGCTCCTCACGCTGCACGCACCTTGGTGGGCGCGCGGCACGTGCGTGTCCTTCCGGTGGCGGCCCTGATCGGCGCTTCTACAGTGGTCCTGGCTGACGTCATCGGGCGCACGATCATTGCCCCGGCCCAGATACCCGCCGGCATCACCACGGCGCTGGTGGGCGCGCCCTACTTTGTCTACTTGCTGTGGCGGTCCCGCGTGGATCGGAGTGCCTGAAACCGGCAGCCGTGGCCTGCCGGTGGGAGTCCTTGAAGGGCGGACGGCGGCGGCGGTAGCATAGCCGCCACCACACCCGAACCCAGCCAATCGAGGAGCCAACCATGGGTGAAAGTGCAGCGGAGAAAACGTCAGCCAAGTTGATGGTGGATCTCATCATTTCCTTGGACGGCTACGCCTCGGGCGAAGGCTGGCCCGGCTGGTGGGGGCTGGAAGGACCGGAATATTTGGCTTGGCTGGACGAAGAAGGAAAAAAGGACATCACCCTTCTGATGGGGGCCAACACGTATAAGGTCATGTCCGGCCTTTCCCAGCAGGCGGAGGACGAAGGCTCAGGGTTTTCCGACGACGAAGGTGCAAGCCTGACAGGGTTGGCAGCTATGCCCAAAATCGTCTTCTCCAAATCCGTGGAGGAACCGCTGGCTTGGCCAAACACCGAGCTTGTACGTGGGGATGCCGTGGAGGCCGTCCGGGAGCTGAAGCGCACCCGCACGGGAACCTTGAGTACCCTGGGCAGCCTCAGCCTGACCCGGTCACTGCTGTCTGCAGGACTGGTGGACCGTTACCGGCTGGTGGTCTTTCCCGTCATTACCGGCCGGACCGGGAGCGAGCGGATCTACGACGGATATCCGGACGTAGCCCTGGAACTCGTGGAGAGTCGCACCTTCGATGGGCGGTCCCAACTCCTCGAGTACGTTCCCACCCTGATCGAGGGACCGCCCCCGGGACGCCCGTGACCTGCCGCCTTCGCCTGCCCGACTAGTAAATAAGTAAACTTACTAATAGGCTGGCAAGCCGGGAGGGTCCCGGACAAACGGTGGAATGAGGCAACCATGAGTGAAGAGCAGGGCATCGCAAAAGTCACGGACATCATCAACCACACCAAGATTGGCATGTTGACCACCATCAACGAATCAGGGGCGTTGGTCAGCCGCCCTTTGGCCGTCCAGGAAGTCCGTGATGACGGTGACCTCTGGTTCTTTACAGGCTTGGGCACCTCGCAGGTAGCCCACATCCGGGGCGACAGCAGGGTCAACGTTTCCTTCGGCAAGAACACTGAGTGGGTCTCCGTGGCCGGCACCGCGGAAGTGGTCACGGACAGGACCACCATCCGTGAACTCTGGAACCAGGCCGTAGAAGCATGGTTCCCTGACGGCCCCGAAACTCCTGAGGTCTGTCTGCTTCGGGTGGACTCCGACTCGGCCGAGTACTGGAGCACTCCGGGCGGAACCGCTGCGACCGTCCTTCAATGGGTAAAGTCCAAAGTTTCCGATTCGCGGATGAGCGTCGGCGAGAGTGGGACGGTGGACCTCTAGGACCCCGGCTGTTGCGGCAAGACGAGCATGTAGCCGGTAGGCAGGTCGGTGCTCCACCGCCGCGGTTCGCGGACCACGAACTGCGTGGCCAATTGTTCCGGATTCAGCAACGTGTCAGGGGCCGGCGAAGGGCCCCATTGGCCACTGCCGTAAGGGTACAGCGGATCCATGACCCTGATGCCGGTTACCTGGAACTCCGAATGCAACCGGGGATCGCCTACTGACTCGAACCCACTCATCACCCATGCGTGGCGTCCACTCCACATCACCAGGCCAACTGGCCTGCCGGTGTAGGCCATGGCCCGAGCAGCGGTTCGCAGTGCGTCCTCGTAAGCCGGAATGCTCACCACCTTGTAGGGGCCCATGCCCACCTCCCCAAGCACCGCCGCCCAGCCCATGGGGTTGGCACCGTTGAAGGCGTTGGACGAACGCACCCGGGCCATCTCCCACAATTCGCCTTGTTGGGCCTGCCCTGCCCACGTGCCCTCGCCGCCCTTCCGGACCAGGTTGTGAGCCATCTGGATGCTCGCGGCCACGCACCACTCGAAGGTGTACTGCGGTACGAAATCGCCGTCCTCATAGAGGTTGAAGGTGAAGGGCTGCGGTTCAGCTATCTGGGTTGGTGCGGGAAGCGGTGCCGGGGTTGCCGCGGCGGTAGGTGACGCGTCGCCTGCCATGGCCTCTGCGGATTCGACCGGACCGGGCTGGCTGGCTGGGGCTGCCTGCGCGGGCGGGGGAGAGGGGAGGTCGACAGCCGGTGAGCAGCCCGACGTCAGGAACGCTGCAACAGCGACTCCGACGAAGAGACGGGCTGGGGTACCGGTCATGGTCGAACCAGTCTATTCCTGCCCTTGTGATGCAGGACAGGTATGCGTAGCGTGGAGGGATAGGCTCTTCGCCGATGCAGCCCGGCGGTTCTTGCCTTTCATCCCCATTGGAGGCCGTCATGGCCACAGACAATTTCGCGCGCTTTATCCAGGAATCCCTGGTTATTGAAGAAGACACCGACGACGGCATGGATATCGATACCCTCTACGGCCTGTACATCAGCTGGTGCCGGATAACCGACATAGCGCGGGAACCAGAAACGCGATTCCTCTCCACTGTGCGCCGGCATCGGCTTCGTTGGGGCCGCCAGGACGGCGGCTGGGTCCTCGTGGGCCTGCGCATGATCGGTCCCGCTGCCCGGGACTATGTCACGTCCGGTGCAGTTCTTTCCCACGCCGGAAATGACGAGGTGTGGGAGCTTCCCTTGGAACCTGGCGCGGCCGCCTGACCGGCCGCCTCCGGCGGGTCAACCCACTCAGGAACCGTGCAGGAGCGCTCAGGGTGACGTACTTACAGGGTCCTGGCCAGGCTGAGTAAGTCCACACCGTGGAGCGCATCCGCAGCACGTACCAGGGCCAGATGCGAGAAGGCTTGGGGATAGTTCCCGGCCATCCGTCCTTCTTGGGTGTCGTACTCTTCGCTGAGCAGGCCAAGTTCATTGCTGAGCCCCACCAGCTGGTCCATGAGGCGTTTGGCATCGTCTTCCCTGCCTGTTCGGGCGTACTGTTCCACCAGCCAGAACGAGCAGGCCAGGAAGGGGTGTTCTCCGGGTTCCAGGCCGTCCACACCCGTCTCCGTCCTGTATCGCAGCAGCAGGCCGCCGTCGTTCAGCAGTTCGTCTTCCAGGCGTGCCACCGTACCCAGCATCCGTTCGTGGCGGTACGGCAGGAACCCAACCTGGGGCATGACCAGGAGGGCTGCGTCCGTTTGGGTTCCGCCGTAGGTCTGGGTAAAAGAATTGAGCCCAGGGTTGAAGGCCCGGTCCATGATCTCTTCGCGCAGCTTTTCGCGGAGGTACTCCCAATGCCCGGCCGGGCCCTCAAGGCCGTGATCTCGAACTGCACGAATGCCGCAGTCGAAGGCGGCCCACATCATCACCCGTGAATGGGTGAAGAACCGTGGCTCACCCCGTATTTCCCAGAGGCCGTAGTCCTTGTCATCAAGGTGTTTCTCGACGAATCCCAGCAAGATCTGTTGCAGGGTCCAGGAGAAATGGTCCTCCTTGCCGCCAGCCATACGCAGTCTCTCCAGAGCCACCATGACTTCGCCAACCACATCGGCCTGGAACTGTGCCACGGCCGCATTTCCGATCCGCACGGGCCGGGAATCTGCGTACCCCGGAAGATGATCGAGAACCCGCTCCGGCAGGTCCCGTTCGCCTCCGATGCCGTACATGATCTGAAGGTCCTCCGGTTGGCCGGCCAGCGCCCGCAGCAGCCAGTCACGCCACTGCAATGCTTCGGTTTCGTAGCCATGCGTCAACATCGATTCCAAGGTCAACGCAGCATCACGCAACCAGCAAAACCGGTAGTCCCAGTTCCTGGAGCCGCCAAATTCCTCCGGGAGAGAGGTTGTGGGGGCGGCGACAATCCCGCCCGTTTCGTAGTTCGTCAGGGCACGCAGGACCAAGAGGGACCGCTTGACGGCTTCTCCGTAGTCGCCGTTGGAGCGGCAGTGGCTGCCCCACGTTGTCCAGTAGGCAGTGGCCTGCTGCAGGGCGGCGTCCACATCGATTCTTGCCGGCGCCGGACGATGCGACGGAAACCAGGTCAACTCGAAGTCGACAATGTCCGACGCCGATACCGTGAACCCTCCTGCGTGACCGTGTGTGTGCGGTTCCGGAAGGTGCGGGCCGCGAAGGGCCAAAGCGTCCGGCCCGGCCAAGGCCTGGAGCATGGTCCCGCCGGAATCAAGGTCGTGGACTCGTCGCGTCCAGGGGACGATCTTCGCGTAGCCCGGACGAATGACCAGTTCCTGGTGCATTTCCACCACGCCCTCAAGCCCGGTGATGCGGCGCAGAACCGACGACGTGGCATGCCCTACCGGCATGAAATCTGTGACCCGGACGGAACCCGTGGACGCGCGCCAGTGTGTCTCCACGATGAAGGTCGAATCAACGTATGAGCGGCTAGTCACCACGGCTTCCGGGTCACCCGGGGCGAGCAACCACCGTCCGTGTTCATCAGTGCCCACCAGGGCGCTGAACTGCGCGGGGGAGTCGAACCTCGGGAAACATGCCCAATCAAGGCTGCCGCGACGGGAAACCAGCGGCCCGGTCAGGAGATCCGACAGCAGTGCATAGTCCTCGATGGGATCGGCCATGGCTTTACTAAAACACACCCGGAAGCGTGAGGGGAGGGGCTACCTGGCGGCGCTCAGCGCCAACGGCGAGCAGACAAAGAACTGTGGCTGCTCAACCTGGGCGAACGGAACGACGATCCAGCGGCCACCATAAAACTCAACATAGGAGTCCTGGTTGCATTGTGCGTAAGCTTCTTCCCGCGTCATCGTCTTCTCCTTTCCTCATCTAGGTTTTGGACCACCACTACTGATCTGTGTCTGACCGGAACAGGTGCCCTTCTGCTCTTCGATTGGTACTCTTAACTATAGACTTTCATTGATAAGGGTCAATAGACATTCAAGGTTAAATGTCACTTTCTTCGAGGAGGACGGGTACCGGTGTCGACATGGAAAGAGCAACTGGCTTTCGCCCCGCTGGAGACTGCCGACAGGGGAGAGGAAGTCGCCCGGCGCCTTAGGCACGCCATAGAACTCGGCGTCCTCGAGGACGGATCCCAACTGCCGAGCGAAAGCTATCTGGCCACCAGAATGGGCGTGTCAACATTGACGCTGCGGGCAGCCCTGGCCGAATTGCGGGGATTGGGTCTCGTGGAGACCCGGCGCGGCAAGGGCGGAGGAAGCTTCGTCAAGGCCAACACGGGCGACGTCGCGCGGATGCAAAAACAGTCGGTCGGCACCTACTCCTTGGAGGATTTGCGCGACCTCCGCGAGTTCCGCGCGTTCCTGGCCGGCAGCGCCGCTGCGGCCGCAGCGGAGAGATCCAGTCGGCTGTCCCTGGCCCGCCTTGAGTACATGTCCGATGAAATCCGGACAAGCGAACACCCAGCGGACGCGATCCGGGCCGACAGCAAATTCCACATTGAGCTTGCGGCGAGCTCCGGCTCCGTCAGGCTGACCAGGCAGGAAGCGGAGCTGCAAGCCGAGGTTGGCCCACTGATCTGGATGGACCCTGCACCCCGCAGGCAGGCCGCGGCCGACGATCACGCGCAGATCGTCGAGGCCATCAAGGCCGGCGACGTCGCGCTAAGCCGGCAGCTCGCCGAAGACCATGTGCGGCGGGACATGAACCTGGTCATCGACGAACGGTTGGAGCTGGACGTTTCGCCCATCGATACCAAAGGAAAGCCCCCGTCCGTGGACCGCGTAGTGACGGCCATCGAGACGCTTGCCGGCACTTTCCAGGGGATCGCCGCTGCCTCACTTCGAGACCTCGAGCAGGCAGTTCGCACCAGCATTTCCTCGGGCGTGAGCCGGGAGAAGGCGGATACGGAGATTTATGCCGTGGCCAGAAGGTCACTGGCCATCGGGGTACCCCTCCTGTACGGCAACGGCTTCATGGCCGATCAGGAATTCTATGGGGAGGGATGGATAGCGTGGTGCTACGCGCCCACCGGCCCTGAGTCCCACCAGCGGCTGTACATCGATATGGATCTCTATGAGGTGAACACCGTACCGTGGCTGCCGGGGGAGGACACAGAGGAGGGCGGCTACCACGTCAGCCACGCCTACGTGGACGCCAGCGGAACCAATGAGATTGTGATGACTTTCGGCAGGCGTATCACCATAGACGGCCAGTACGCCGGGGTAGTGGGCGCCGATGTTTCGGTCAGCCAACTCCAGACTGCGTTCGAACCCCATCTGCGCGCATTGCCGCCCAACAGCTGCATCGTTGACCAGCATGGAGCAATTCTGGCAACGAACACCGGCCGCTTTGTAGGTGGAACCATACCCGTCGATTCCGGGGATTCACGTGAGCTGCCCGGCGTCCCATGGCGGCTCTGTATCGGCTACGCCGGTTAGACGCCGCGCGGGTCTGGCGAGAGTCAGTTAGCCCCGACCAACTCGTTGAGCCAAGCAACTTCGAGTTCCCTGCTGCTGCGGGGCTGGAACCTGGCGTATTCGCCACTGAATTTCGCGTCCGGTTCACTAAGACGCTGTCCATCCAACGTGACGAAGGGCAGCTCATCCAGGTACGCCACCCGCGGGAGCCGGGTGATGTTGAACTCCGTGATGCATTGCGAGCAGATCGGCGTCGCCCGGATGTACGCGTGGGCAGGGTTGGTCCAGCAGGTTTCGCAGTAGGCAATCTCGCCGGGCATGTTTTCCTCAGTGGTGGGCGCTGACGTGCACTGTCAATTCTCACAGCTGCCACCATGCGGTTTCGAGCAGGTGTGACCAGCCACACGGTGTGACGTGGCACAACACGGATGCACGTTCCGGGACAACCCAGAACGTTTGACCCGGACCCCGGGAGGCTGGGCATGTCGGCGCCTCGGGGGATCCCGAATTCCCTCTACTTTACATAATGTAGATTATCGGCGTTTTAGACACATCACGGAGAGGGGCCGTCCCGCACAGCCGAAACGGCCCCGAATACGCACGCGTCAGGCGCCTACGTAAGCCGCCAGGTGCTTCGCCGTCAGCGTCGACCTGCCAGCCACAAGCTCCGCCGGCGTTCCAGCGAAAACGATCTTGCCGCCGTCGTGCCCGGCCCCGGGTCCCAAATCGATGATCCAGTCGGCATGGGCCATGACCGCTTGGTGATGTTCGATCACTATGACGGACTTGCCGGACTCAACCAGGCGGTCTAGCATGCCGAGCAGATTCTGGACATCGGCCAGGTGCAGGCCCGTGGTGGGCTCGTCCAGGATGTAGATATCGCCCTTCTCGGACATCTGGGTGGCAAGCTTCAGGCGCTGGCGCTCACCGCCGGACAGCGTCGTCAACGGCTGGCCCAGCGTCAGGTATCCCAGTCCGACGTCGGCAAGCCGGTCCAGGATCTTGTGGGCTGCCGGCGTGCGGGCGTCGCCCTCGCTGAAGAACCTCTCTGCCTCATTCACAGACATTGCAAGCACTTCTGCAATATTGCGTCCGCCCAGCTTGTACTCGAGAACCGACGCCTGAAAGCGCTTTCCCTCGCATTCCTCGCACGTCGATTCAACGGTGGCCATGACACCCAGATCCGTGTAGATCACCCCGGCGCCATTGCATGTGGGGCAAGCACCCTCGGAATTGGAACTGAACAACGCCGGCTTCACGCCGTTGGCTTTGGCGAAAGCCTTGCGGATAGGTTCCAGGAGTCCCGTGTACGTGGCCGGGTTGCTGCGCCGCGAACCGCGGATGGCGCCCTGGTCGATGACAAGGACCCCGTCGCGCTTGGCCACCGATCCGTGCACCAGCGAGCTCTTGCCTGAGCCGGCAACTCCCGTCAGGACGCAAAGCACGCCCAGTGGAATGTCGATGTCGACGTCCTGCAGGTTGTTCGTCGAGGCGCCACGTACCTCAAACTGGCCCGTGGCAGGCCGGAATGTGTCCTTGATTGCGGCGCGGTCATCGAGGTGCCGCCCGGTAATGGTGTCGCTCCCCCGCAAACCGTCGAGGTCACCCTCGAAGCAGACGGTTCCACCTCCGGTACCGGCTCCTGGGCCGAGGTCTACGACGTGGTCGGCGATAGCGATGGTCTCGGGTTTGTGCTCCACCACCAACACTGTGTTGCCCTTGTCCCGAAGCTGCAGCAGCAGCTGGTTCATGCGCTCAATGTCGTGCGGGTGGAGTCCAATGGTTGGCTCGTCGAAAACGTAGGTGATGTCTGTCAGGGACGAACCCAGGTGACGGATCATCTTTGTCCGCTGCGCCTCTCCCCCGGACAATGTACCGGCGGGACGGTCCAGGGACAGGTAGCCGAGCCCGATGCCGGTGAAGGAATCAAGCAGGTGCTGCAGTCCCTTCAAGAGGGGTGCAACGGATGGTTCGTCCAATGCCCTGATCCAGCCTGCGAGATCGCTGATCTGCATCTTGCAGACGTCGGCAATGCTCTTGCCCTGGATCTTGGACGATCGGGCCTCGGGACTCAGGCGCGTCCCTTCACACTCCGGGCACGTGGTGAACGTGATGGCGCGCTCCACGAACGCCCGGACATGCGGCTGCAGGGCATCCACATCCTTGGACAGCATCGACTTCTGGATCTTGGTAATGATGCCTTCGTAGGTGAGGTTGATGCCTTCCACCTTGACCTTGGTGGGTTCGCGGTAGAGGAGGTCGTGAAGTTCCTTCTTGGTGAACTTGGCGATCGGCTTGTCCATGTTGAAGTAGCCGGTCCCGCTGAAGATGCGACCGTACCAGCCGTCCATGCTGTAGCCGGGCACGGTCAAGGCGCCCTCGCTCAGGGACTTGCTGTCATCGTAAAGCGCGGTGAAATCGAAGTCGCTGACCGACCCCATGCCTTCGCACCGGGAACACATGCCTCCCAGGCGGTTGAAGGAAGCCTTCTCGGTCTTGGTCTTGCCTTCGCCGCGCTCCACGGTGATGGCTCCACTGGCCTTGACGGTGGGGACGTTGAACGAATACGCATTGGGTGAGCCAATATGCGGATGACCGAGCCTGCTGAACAGAATGCGCAACATCGCGTTGGCGTCGGTTGCGGTGCCAACCGTGGACCTGGGGTTGGACCCCATGCGCTCCTGGTCAACAATGATGGCGGTGGTCAGGCCTTCAAGCATGTCCACGTCGGGCCGCGAGAGGGACGGCATAAAACCCTGGACGAACGCACTGTAGGTCTCATTGATCATGCGTTGCGATTCGGCGGCGATGGTTCCGAACACCAGCGAGCTCTTGCCGGAGCCCGAGACACCAGTGAACACCGTGAGCCGGCGTTTGGGGATGTCGATGCTGACGTCCTTGAGGTTGTTCTCGCGGGCTCCCTGCACACGGATGAGGTCGTGGGTGTCCGCTACGTGGGACGCCGAAGATTCCGTTTCCGTGCTCGCGGCAATGCTCATGATTTCTCCATCTGCCAGGCGCCGCTGCCTCGGCGTCGCCCATCCCCTGACCGGCCTGCTACGGCCAGTACGTTCGATTCTCGTTCGTTGGCGCGGATGCGGCAACGGTACGTTCCACACTACTGGGCAGTATGCGCCGCCACGGTGAACACACGGCAACAACCCGGGCCCATTGTCTTCGCGTCCATACTCGCTAAGAATGAAGCATGCCGGTCTACATGAGGTCCCTCGAAACCGCAGTCCCGCCAACGATCCTTGTCCAATCGCAAGCTCGTGATGTTTTCGCAGCCCAACCGGGCCTGACCAGGCTTGGTTCCCGCCTTGTCACTACCTGCTTCGACTCCGCCGCCATCGATACCCGGTACACGGCCGTGGCCGAATTGAGCCTGGATGCCCATCCGGAAAATCCGCAGTTCTTCGACCTCGAAAGCAACCGCGTGCTGAGTCCCAGCACCAAGGCACGGAACGAAATTTTCGCCGTCGAAGCCACCAAGCTCTTCATCGAGGCCGGCAAGGCAGCCGTGGCAGGTGCTCCCGGGATCGGCCTGGATGACATCACGCACGTCATCACCGTCTCCTGCACTGGATTCTTCAACCCGGGACCGGACTACAAGGTGGTCAGGGCCCTGGGCCTCCAGCCTTCGGTCCAGCGCTACCATCTGGGGTTCATGGGGTGCTACGCCGCGTTCCCGGCGCTCAGGGCCGCCAAACAATTCTGTGTGGCGGATCCATCGGCTGTTGTCCTGGTCATTTGTGCCGAACTGTGCTCCCTGCACGTGCGCACCTCCAACGATCCGGACACCATCATGGGTTCGGCCATCTTCGGCGACGGAGCCGCGGCAGCCGTCGTCACAGCCCGGGAACCCGAAGGGCCGGAGCCCGTCATCAGACTGGACCACTTCGAGACCGTGCTGACCCCTGTGGGTGAAGAAGCCATGGCCTGGAACATCGGCGATGAAGGCTTCGAGATGGTCCTCGGTTCCTACGTGCCCCACATCATTGAAGATCACATCACGGGCGCTTTGGAACCGCTCCTCGCCAAGGAACCCGGACTCAGCGACAAGCCCTACCGGGACATCACGCATTGGGCCATCCATCCGGGCGGACGCAGCATCCTGGACAAGGTGGAGTCCAAACTGGAACTGACGGCAGATCAACTTGTCCCTGCCCGGGAGACCTTGCGGGAGTACGGGAACATGAGCAGCGCCACGGTGATGTTTGTCCTCAAGTACATGCTGGACAGGCCAGCCCACGAGCGTGAGGAACGGATCTGCTCCATGGCCTTCGGACCCGGCCTGACCGTGGAGACGGGACTCCTGACGCTGGTCTCCCCCGCCCTGTGAGTCCGTGGGGGTCCCTCGCGCAACGGGACCTGGATGCCGTGGAGGACATGGATCGCCCCGATTGCGACCTCCAGCGCCTCAACCGCAGCTACGCCCGCTTCCCCGTGGTGAACGCCCTGCTGTCCGGATGGCACAGGTTGTACCGCGAGCGGTTTGTACCACTTTTGCGTCTGCGGGAATCCGTCTCGGTACTGGATATCGGCTGCGGCGGCGGTGACGTCGCCCGCAGCCTGGCCCGCTGGGCATTGCGCGACGGTTACGACCTTCGGGTGACGGGGATCGACCCCGACGAGCGCGCGTTCGCTTTCGCTTCGGTGGCCCGGAGCCTGCCAGGAGTGGAGTACCGGCAGGCCCTCAGCTCCGACCTGGTGGCGGAGGGGCGTGAATTCCACATTGTGCTGTCCAACCACATGCTGCACCACCTTGACGCTGCCAATCTGGCCGCCGTCCTGGGCGACTCGGAGCAGTTGGCCACCTCGATGTCGCTGCACAACGACCTCCGGCGCAGCAATGTGGCCTATGCGCTCTTTGCGGCAGGTTTCTGGCCGCTTGGCGTGGGATCGTTCATTTGCGGTGACGGCCTGGTCTCCATCAGGCGCAGCTATACCCCGTCAGAACTGCGTGCGGTGGCCCCCGACGGTTGGCGCGTGGAACCGAATGGCCCCTGGCACAACCTGCTTGTTCGGGAGGCCCGCTCCAAGGACGTCGGTGCGCGTGGAGCCTGACGTTGTTATTGTCGGCGCGGGCCCTGTGGGACTCTTTCTGGGGGTCCTCCTGCTGCAGCGCGGGAGGTCGGTACGCATCCTGGAACGCCGCACCGCGCGCAGCAACCGATCGCGGGCCATCGGTATTCACCCTCCTGCCCTGAAGGAGCTCCAGCGGGCGGGACTCGCCAGCGGGCTCGTGGCTGAAGGGATACGCATCCCGAGGGGCGTGGCGTACAGCAGGGGAAAAAGGGTCGCCGAATTGCCCTTCTCCGGAGATCCGGGCTTTCCGTTCATCCTTGCAGTGCCCCAACCGGTGACGGAACGGGTGCTGGAGGCGGCCGTCTCAGCGTTGGACCCGCAGGCACTTGTGCGTGGTGCCAACGTCCACACACTGATTGACGACGGCGGCACTGTCAGTATCGGAGCGGACTCACCTTCGGGAGCACTCGGGTTCCGGACCGGGCTGGCTGTAGCCGCTGATGGCGCCCATTCCAGGTTCCGTGAGCGGTTCGAGCCCGGCGCGCGGGCCCGGGACTATCCGGACTACTACCTCATGGGAGACTTCCAGGACACCACGGGGCATGGACATGACGCCGTCCTCTACCTCGAGCCGGACGGGATCGTGGAATCCTTCCCGTTGCCTGGTGGCGTGCGGCGGTGGGTGGTGCGGCTCGGCGCACCGGCAACAAGCCCGACGGCGGGTGGCCTGGCCGCGCTGGTCAGCGCCAGGACAGGCGCGGCGCCGGACCCGGCCACCAACACCATGCTGAGCCCCTTTGGCGTTCAGTCCCGACTGGCTTCTTCAATGGTGCACGGGCGTGTGGTCTTGCTGGGCGATGCGGCGCACGAGATCAGTCCGATCGGCGGGCAAGGCATGAACCTAGGGTGGCTGGACGCCGCAGCCTTGGCACCCATCATCGATGCTTCGCTCGCGGGTGAGGAAGTGGGCAGGGACGTCAGGCGCTTTGAACGCGCCCGTGGCCGCGCCGCCTCCAAGGCATCACGTCAAGCGGGGATGAACATGGCTTTGGGCAGGCCCATGCCGCCTTCAGCGCTGAGCGCCAGGAACAGACTCTTCGCGACGGCCCTTCGAGTGGGCTGCGTCTCCGGGCTGGTGGAGCGCCGCTTTACGATGCGCTGGTGAACCTTGCCCGACTCAGCTGCCCGTGTAGTAGCAGTCGTAGGTGTCCTGGCTGGCGATCAAACCGTCCCGCAGTTCAAAAACTGCGGTGCTCCGCGCGCGGATGGTTTCCCCGGCATCCCAGTGCGGGAGATCCAGAAGCAGGACGGCGGACCAGTTCATCTCCAGCACCACCCGGTTTCCTTCGGTAGTGGTCCGGACAATCTCGAACCTCTGCCCGGAAACGATTGCCTTGCTGTCGTCAGCTCCGGCCAGGGTCTCTTCGCGGGTGCGGGTGGAGCCCGTCTTGGACAGGGCATGGGGCCATTCGGTCAGGGTGAAGTCCTCGGCCAGGAACGGATCGATGTCGGCTCCTCCTCCGCCGGCTTCCACGGTCCTGACGAATCCAAGTACTACTTCCAGGGGGTCGCTGTGGCTCATCCGATGAGCCTAACCCACCTGCCGCGCCGCTCCACCCACCGGGCGGGCAGGCGGAACGGATAGGCTCAGCTCATGACCCAGCACGTTCGGCCGCTGTACGGCCCATCCACGGACTTCACCGCAACCGACATCCGGGACACAGCGCGGAGGCTCTTGGATATGGAGCCCCTACCCCCGATCGTCCAGGCCGGTCATCCCGTGCTCCGCCAGCATGCAGCTCCTTTTGACGGGCAAATCGACGACGAAGAACTGCACGCCCTGATCGAGCGCATGCGTGAGGTCATGCGTGCTGCACCCGGTGTGGGCCTGGCAGCGCCGCAACTCGGTCTACCCCTCCAAATAGCCGTCCTGGAGGACCAGTACCAGATAGACCCCGCATCGGCGGCAGCCAGGAACCGCGAGCCGTTGGAGTTCCTTGCCGTGCTGAACCCGTCGTACACGGCGGTTGGTCCTGAGAGCGCATCCTTCTACGAGGGGTGCCTCTCAGTCAGCGGCTACCAAGCGGTTGTCAGCAGGCCCTCCTCGGTTCAGCTGGAGTGCCTCACCCCGGATGGTGCCCCGTTTGAAGGCGTGTACTCCGGATGGCAGGCGCGGATCGTGCAGCACGAAACCGATCATTTGATGGGCACCCTTTACCTGGACCGGGCCGAACTGCGGTCGCTGTCCAGCAACGCCGAACATGCCGCCCGATGGTCCGGTCCCGGGATCGAGGATGCCCGGGCAGCCCTCGGCTTCCTCCGCAGCTAAACCATTAGTCCTCGCCGCGGTTCAGCTCGCTGGGCAGGTGCTGCGCCCACCAGGACAGGATGTGCTGGAACCGGGCCCTTCGGTGATGCGGGGTTCCTGAGCGCGACAGTTCGTGGTCCTCGCCCGGGAACACCAGCAGCGACGTTTCCACCCCGCAGAACTTCAGTTCCGAGTAGTACCGCTGGCCCTGCTCGATGGGGCAACGGAGATCGTTCTCGCTATGGATGACCAGCGTAGGAGTCCTCACGCCGCCGACCACGGCCATGGGGCTCTGGGCTTGCAGTTGTTCCGGGGTTCCGCCCGTGTACTCGCCTCCGAAGAACCAGCCAATATCTGCCGACCCGTGGAAACTGACCGGGTCCAGGAAGCCGCGCTCCACAATGGCGCCCTTGAATCGATGGTCGTGGGCGATGGTCCAGGCAGTGAGGTACCCGCCGTAGGAGCCTCCCATGATGCCCAAACGCTCTTTGTCCAAGGCCGGGTATTTCCGCAGCGCAGCGTCCAGGAAGGCCAGGACATCCTGCATGTCCACGGTTCCCATCCGTTCCTTGATCGCCCGCCCATGGGCCTGGCCGTACCCGGCGGAACCTCGGGGGTTGCACATCACCACCGCGTATCCGGCCGCGGCATAGACCTGGGCTTCGTCGAAGAACGCGCCCGTGTACTGGGCGAACGGGCCGCCGTGGATGGTGAGGAGCACCGGGTGTGGTCCGGGACCGTCCGGCATGACCACCCAGCCGTGCACGGGGTTGCCGTCCTGCGCCGCCGCTTCAAGGTCCCGCGGTTCGCTGACTTGGGAATGGTTGCGGAGGTTTGCCGAGAAATCGGTCAGCAGCCGCAGTTCACCCCTGTCCAGGGAAGCAAGATCACCTACCGTAGAGGCGTCAGAGAAGCTGA
Organism: Paenarthrobacter sp. NPDC090520; assembly: GCF_044769205.1. Lineage (NCBI taxonomy): Bacteria > Bacillati > Actinomycetota > Actinomycetes > Micrococcales > Micrococcaceae > Paenarthrobacter > Paenarthrobacter sp. NPDC090520. The sequence goes on along the minus strand of NZ_JBIVXM010000002.1, from coordinate 421,837 downwards.
CTGCCATTTCTCCGTTGGCCGCCACTGTTGCTCCCAACACCACGCGGGCACCGTGTACCAGCGGGATGATGCCGCCGTCCGCTGCGACCTCCAGCAGTTCAACAGTGCCCAAGGCCGTGTTCAGGACCAGGACGCTGTCCGGTCCACACGGCTGCAGGGGGCCTGAAACGTCAAGGTGCTCGGCATCGGTCAATGGCCGCGCCTCTCCCCCGCCCACGGGCATGACAAAGAGCACCGTGTTCCTGGCAACGAAGTCGATCCGCGATTCGCCCAGGTCCTGGGCGGTGTAGAACAGCCACTCGCCATTCGTCGAGACCCTCACGGCGTTGACTGTTTGCGGGCTGTGGTTGGAGGGATGAACTGCTTCTGGCTGGCCGCCTTGGACGTCCAGCCGGTAGACGGAGGCGACCAGGTCGTCGTCGTGCGTTTCATGCAGCGCGGCCACAAAGTAAAGGTGGCGGCCGTCCGGAGCGAAGACCGGAGACTCATGGTCGGCGTCGCCAAAGGTGAGCTGCCGGGCCTGGGGAACGTCCGTGAAGGCGGCGTGGCTTTGTTCGTGGGCCGCCCGTCCGCGTGGACGGAACGCCGGCTCGCTGCCGAGTTCAGGTACGTCCACCACGAACAACTGCTGGCGCTGGTCAGCCGTATAGCCCAAGCCGTTCATCCGGTACTGCTTGGAAGAGATGAGGCGCGGGTCCTCGCGCCCGGCCGTGACGTCGTCCACCGTGCCATAGCGGCCGGGTTCGGGGACGCGCGACGTAAAGACGATCCGGTGCGAGTCCGGTGCCCACTCAAAACCTCCCACGCCCGCATGCTGCGCGGAAATCCGCTGCGGCTCGCCTCCCGCGGACTCCACTACGAAGAGCTGCGGTTTGCCGTCCTGGTCGCTTCGCAGGAAAGCCAGTACCAACCCGTCGGGCGAGAAGGCGGGAGCGGTGTCCCTGAAACCGCGCGTAATACGCCGGGAGTGCTTGGCAGGGTCCAACGGCACGGTCCAGAGCTGGCCGACATAGGAATCGGTGTCAAAGTCCGGCCTGGTGACCGCGACGACGGCCCTGGTCCCGTCTGGGTGGATAGCGGGAGCGGAGACAGTATTCAGCAGTGGCAGTTGCTCGGGTTTCACGTGGGTGAGCCTAACCGCACACCCCGGATGCCGGGGCCTGACACTCCGTCGGCCGTAGGATTGAAGCCATGCTGTCCGACGCCATCGCCGCCCTTCGCTGTCCCGTGTGCCAAGGAACCTGCCACCTTGGCGAGGGTCCGCACCGGGCGATCCTGTGCAGCGCCGGCCACGTTTTCGATGCTGCGAAGCAGGGCTACTTCAATCTCTTGACCGGGAAGGGCACTGTCTTCGAAGCGGACTCCGCTGACATGGTGGCTGCCCGCCAGCGCTTCCTGGACGGAGGCCACTACGCCGAACTGGCCGGCACCATCGCATCCCTGGCGGCGGAAGCCATGCAGGGCCCGGATCCTGCTGTTCTTGATGCCGGGACGGGGACGGGCCATTACCTGCACGCCGTACTGCACAAGACGCCGGCCACAGCAGTGGGACTGGATATCTCCAAGTTCGCCCTCCGCAGGGCTGCCCGCCTGAATCCCCAGGCCGCCAACCTGGTCTGGGACATCTGGCGTCCCCTGCCCCTCGCTGACCATTCCGTGGACGTGGTCCTGGTGGTCTTCGCCCCGCGGAATCCACCGGAGTTTGCCCGCGTGCTGCGTCCGGGGGGCACCCTGTTGGTGGTCACCCCACGCCCTGGACACCTGGCCGAAGCGGCGGAGCGCACCGGCATGCTGTCCATACAGGAAGGCAAAGAGGCGAAGCTGGCAGAGACCCTCTCGGAACACTTCCTGCCAGGGCGCACCATCAGCCTCGACATCCCGCTCGCGCTGGACCCGGCACAGCTGGCGGACCTCGCCTTCATGGGCCCTGCGGGCCACCATCTCGATTCGCACAAGACGCCGGGAACGGCCGACGGCACGGAATCCTTGCACACCACGGCGAAGTTCCAGATCGGTATCTTCAGGAGCCGGGAAACACGGCCCTGACGTGGGACTCCGCTCCGGGCTAGGATGGAAGGACAGCGACTGTGATCCCGTCCTCGGGGTCCGGGACCAAGGGGGAACAGATGTTTGAATGGCTCGGCGAAAACTGGTGGGCTCTCTGGCTCACGGTCTTCCTCGCCTTCGCAGTGGTGGAGATGCTCACGCTCGACCTCTTCTTCATCATGCTGGGTGGCGGCGCCCTCGCCGGTCTCGTGGCGGACTTCGCGGGTGCCGACTTCTGGCTCCAGATCGTGATCTTCAGCGTAGTAAGCCTCCTGATGATTGCCTTTGTACGGCCCGTGGCCCTCAAGCACCTCCGCAAGGGACCCGCCGAACAGCGCACCAACGTTGACCGCCTGATTGGACAATCCGCCCTCGTTATCGAGGCTGTGAGCGGGACAAGCGGCCTGGTCAAGATCGGGGGCGACGTGTGGACGGCACGCAGTACGTCTGAAGTCATTGACCCGGGTGCCACGGTCCAGGTCACCAGGATTGACGGCGCGACGGCGGTTGTCGCCTCGACTGCCGAAAACAGCCCGCTTTAGGGCACACCAAAAGTTTCTGCTGACGGCCGCGGGTTGGCCCCGCACCGTTGAGCCGCATCAAACCACTCAATTGGGGAATGAAGGAGATGTATGGACGGCCTAGGAGGAACAGCGGCAGCCATAGTGCTGGTTGTTCTTGTCATATTTGTCATCATTGTGTTGGTCCGCTCGATCAGGATTATTCCGCAGGCACGTGCCGGCGTCGTTGAACGGCTGGGCAAGTACCAGCGCACGCTCAACCCGGGACTCACCATCCTGATCCCGTTCGTGGACCGGCTCCTGCCGTTGCTGGATCTTCGTGAACAAGTAGTGTCGTTCCCGCCGCAGCCGGTCATTACCGAGGACAACCTGGTGGTGTCCATCGATACCGTCGTCTACTTCCAGGTCACTGACCCCCGGGCTGCCACGTACGAGATCGCAAACTACATCCAGGCAGTAGAGCAGTTGACCACCACGACGCTCCGTAACGTCGTGGGCGGGCTCAACCTTGAAGAGGCACTGACCTCGCGCGATCAGATCAACGGTCAGTTGCGCGGCGTGCTGGACGAGGCCACGGGTCGCTGGGGCATCCGCGTGTCCCGCGTCGAGCTCAAGGCAATCGACCCGCCCCACTCCATCCAGGACTCCATGGAGAAGCAGATGCGGGCCGAGCGAGACCGGCGTGCAGCCATCCTCACGGCCGAAGGCACCAAGCAGTCGCAGATCCTTACGGCTGAGGGCCAGCGGCAGGCGGCTATCCTGGCAGCCGAAGGTGATGCCAAGGCAGCCATCCTGCGAGCAGACGGTGAAGCCCAGGCCATCCAAAAGGTCTTCGACGCGATCCACAAGGGAAATCCGGACCAGAAGCTCCTTGCCTACCAGTACCTGCAGACTCTCCCCAAACTTGCGGAGGGCACCTCAAACAAGCTGTGGATCATTCCCAGCGAGGTAGGCGAAGCCCTGAAAGGCATCGGCGGTGCCCTTGGCGGGACCAATGGGGACTCCCCCGTCCAGGGTCTTTTCGGCGGCAGGGACGATGCCAAGGCAACGTCCGCGGAGCCGGCAGCCGAGCCTGCGAGGCCCGCGGAGTAGCACCAAGCGAATCGCGCCAGGAGCGGTCAGCCGGGAGGCTGGCCGCTCCTGGGGTTTAAGGGTTTTTGAGCGCCCGGCCCGTTTCCGCGTATAATGGGATATTTGTCCGGCTGGTTCAGCGTGGATGGAACATAAGAGCTTGGCCAGGCGTTGCAAATAGTGATGCAAGGTGTGCAGAAGTAGTCCGTGAGCGGCGAGACAACGGCTTACGGCTAGCGCAGGGTTTCCAGCCCTGCGAACAGACAGAGGGAGTAATCATGAGCGATCGCAGCCTGCGGGGCATGCGTCTTGGCGCCCAGAGCATGGAAACCGAATCCGGTGTCGAGCCGGCACCGCGCCAGCGGGTCGAGTACCGTTGCGAGGATGGCGAGCAGGTCTTCGTGACCTTTGCCGCCGAAGCCGAGATTCCCCCTGTTTGGGTTTCCAAGACCGGCAAGGAGGCGCTGCTGGTTGACGGCGAGCGTCCGGTCGACGCCAATGAAAAAGCTGTACGTACCCACTGGGACATGCTTCTTGAGCGCCGCACGCTTCCGGAACTGGAGCAAATCCTGGAGGATCGCTTGAACATCCTCCGTGAGCGCCGTGGAGAGCGCCGCTCCGCATAACGGAGCCTGCAGAGCAAAGGCCGGGCCCGGATCCCCTAGGGGGATCCGGGCCCGGCCTTTTCTTGTGGCCTGGTGGCCTCGGATTACTTGGCCGCGGCCGGCTGCTTGCCGGTGAGCTTCGCCCACCGCGCGGCGAGGCCCCACTTGGTGACGTTGATCATGGCTTCCACCACGATGTTGCCGCTCATCTTGGATGCCCCGAGTTCCCGCTCCACGAACGTGATGGGACGTTCTTCGATACGCAGTCCGAGTTTGGCGACGCGCCAGGCGAGGTCTACCTGGAAGCCGTAGCCGACCGAGGCTACTTCATCCAGCTTGAGGGCCTCCAGGGTGCTCCGGCGGAACGCGCGGTATCCCCCGGTGACGTCCTTGATTTTGACGCCCAGCATGATCCGGGAATACGTGCTGCCAATGCGGGAAATCGCCTGCCGGTACAGCGGCCAGTTAACCACGCTCCCGCCGGGAACCCAACGGGATCCCATCGCAAGGTCGGCGCCGTCCTTGATGGCATCCAGCAGCAGGGGCAACTGCTCCGGCTGGTGCGAGCCGTCTGCGTCCATTTCAACCAGGACGTCATAGCCCGCGGCGAGGCCCCATTTGAACCCGGCGATGTACGCGGCCCCCAGGCCTTCCTTGCCCTTGCGGTGCAGGACATGCACTTGGCTGTCCTCCGCGGCGATCCCGTCGGCGAGCTGTCCCGTACCGTCCGGGCTGTTGTCATCGACCACGAGGACGTCCGATTCGGGAACGGCAGCCCGAAGCCGGCCCAGTGTCTTGGGGAGCGATTCCAGCTCGTTGTAGGTGGGGATGATCGTCAGGACACGCAAGAAGAGGCCTTTCCTTGATGGAGCGGTCAGTGTGCCGGACCAGCATGGACGCTGGCGTTCTGGCGCAACTCTCCATTATAGGGTGAGGCGGCCACTGATAATTTGCGCATGTGTCAGTGCCCACATTCCCGGGCGGAGCAGCCGATGCTGTGGGCAGGTCCAACGGCCACAGTCCAGTCGATGCCCGGCGGGTATCCTGCCGGGCGGACTGTTCTCCAAGACCGTATGGACCTGCCCACACGCGTACCGCCCATGCTACCCGGCGAGGCAACGCCGTCAACCGCCCGATGACCTGCATTGACGGGCGTTGCCCCAGTTCAGCGGGGCGGTGGTTCCGGAAAATTCTTGCGGAATCAGCCGCGCAGGGACTCGTGCGCGAACAGTTCCTGGCCTTCGCGGACCGTTTGCAAACATACGGGGTCGCTGCCGGTATCCAGGGCCGGAAGCAGTGGGGTGCGGGCTCGTGGATCGGTGCTCCACGACTGCACCCGGCTGTCTGCCACCTGCACCATAAGCTCCTCGACCTCCCAGACGGCGAAGCTCGCCGGTGCGCCCGGAACCAGTTGGCCCATGAGCGGATTGCGGTGTTTGGTGGCCCGCCACCCCGCTCGGGTGTGGCCCAGGAAGGCAGCGCGCGCCGAGATGCGCTGGTCAGGATTGCTGTGTTCCAGGCAGGCCCGGATGCTTGACCATGGTCGAAGCGGAGTCACAGGGCTGTCACTTCCAAAGGCAATGGGAACGCCGCTGGCATAGAACGACGCGAAGGGATTCATGCCACGACTTCGGTCACCGAGCCGCTGCTCATAGAGCCCTCCCGGACTCCCCCACGCGGCATCGAAACCAGGCTGCACGCTGACAGTGATGGAGTACTTGGCGAGCCGGTCCACCGATTCCTGGTCGGCGAGTTCGACGTGTTCAAAACGGTGCCCGGCAGCACGGATACGCTGCTCTCCGACTTCCGCTGCGGCCGCGTCGAGCGCGTCCAGCGCGGAAGCCAGTCCGGCGTCTCCAATGACATGGAACCCGGCCTGGATACCCAGCATGGAACATGCCGCCAGATGGCTCGCCGCCTCCTCAACGGACAGGTAGAGATTGCCACGGTTTCCGGGAGCGTCGGCGTAATCGGAGGCCAGTGCTGCTGTCCGGGAGCCAATGGACCCGTCGATGTTGAGGTCGCCGGCGAGCCCCAACACCGGGGTTCCGAGGCCTTCCAGGATCTGCTGGGCGTTCTCCTCCGAGGAGGCCAGCTCACCCCAGTAGGGCAGGATCAGCGGGCTGCCGCCTTCCTCGTTCCAGGAGTTGGCCAACCGCAGATCGTCCGGCCGGCAAATATGGGGAGCGGACATTTCCGCCAGCGCCACATACCCGTTGCTGGCCGCTTCGCGGAGGGCTGCTTCCTGCAAGCCCCGTCGCGTGGAATCGTCGAAGTTCCTGGACGCGCTCCTGGCCGCCGTGTGTGCCGCCCGGACCACATGGGCTGTCCCGGTAAAGCCATCAAGCCCGCCAAGGCCCGCGGCCTTGATCAGTGCGGAAGAAACGAGCGACGAATGGACATCTATCCGCGACAAGTAGACGGTCCGGCCCCGGGCTGCCCGATCAAGCTCTCCCACGGTGGGCAGCGTGGAATCGTTCCACGTGGTTTCATCCCACCCGTGGCCCAGGATGGCAGCCGTGCCGGGCACTGCGGCAACGGCGTCGAGGACGTCGCGGGCTGACCGCGCACTACCTAACTGCAGTCCGGACAGAGCCACGCCCGTTTCGGTCAGGTGGACATGCGAGTCCACGAAGCCCGGGGCGAGCAGGGCACCTCGGAGATCGATGATCTCCATGGTGTCGTCCGCGATGGACGCAGCAGCCTGCTCGGAACCGACCCATGCCACAGTGTCACCGTCCACCACCATGGCCGTGGCAAAAGGATCCGCCGCCGTGTAGATGGATCCGTTGCGGTACATGGTGACCTTGGGTTTGCCGGCAGGCGCGCCTGGCTGGTTCATTCGCTGAACTCCTTGGGAAAGACGGTAATGAAATCGAAAAAGACGTCAGGCGACCGTGGAGTACGCCACGACGCCACGGCGGACCAAGTCGATGGACTCCCGGCAGATGCGGGCCAGCCGTGGGTCCAGCTGGGGAATCTTCGCCAACTGGTCCAACAGGTCCACCACCTGCTTGGCCCAGCGTACAAAGTCACCGGCCGCGAGGTCCGTCCCATTAAGCACATCCTGGAGGTGCCGGCCCTTGGCCCACTTGTACATGGGCCACATGAGGCCCAGTTCGGGTTCCGCCGTCAAGGGGAGCCGGTTTTGTTCCTCGGTGTCCTCCAGGCGCGACCATTCACGGACCACGATGTCCACGGCGGTCTCCAGGGAAATGGAAGGCATTTTGGGCCGCAGGCCCCGGTCTTCGCGCTTGGCCTGGTACACCAAGGTAGTGGCAAAACACGCCATCTCCGCGGCGTCGAGGTCGTTGATTGCACCTTCCCTGATGGCTTGCGAGATGAGCAGGTCCTTCTCGCCATAGATCCTGCGAAGACGCTGGCCGTCGGCACTGATGGTGACCTTTCCGGCGTCGTTCGCTTCCAGGTAGCCGTACGAGGACAGGACATCGCAGACACGATCGAAGGTCTTGGCAATCGTGTTGGTCCTGCCTTGGATCTGGCGGACCAGCCCGTCGGTCTCCTTCCGCAGTTTCCACCAGCGCTCTGACCAGCGGGCGTGATCCTCACGTTCGCTGCAGCCGTGGCAAGGATGCGCCCGGAGGTTCCTGCGAAGCTCGGCGATCCGTTTCTCCTGCTCCTGCGTCCGGGAACCCAGGCCGAAGTCCTCATGCCTGCTGTTGCGCCGCTTGGGAGCATCGTCGCTGACAGCGTGGCGCATGGACGCTGCGAGGTCGCGCCGGGCCTTCGGCAGCTTGGCATTGAAGGACTTGGGAATCCGGATCCGGGTCACCGGGGACACCGGCGCATCCACGTCATGTGCGCCGATTCGCCGCAACTGGTTGTCCGAGGTCAGGATGGCGGGCCGCGGTTCACGCGCGTTGGGGTCGGCGTCAAGCACGACGGCGAACCCCGCCAACCTGCCGCTCGAAACGCTGATGACGTCCCCGGGGATGAGACGGGTCAGGGAATCGGACACCCTTGAACGGCGGGCCCGCTGGTTGTCCCGCGCCGCGAACTGCTCAGCATCGCCCAATTCCCGCCGCAGCCGGGAGTATTCGCCGAAGTCACCGAGATGGCATTCCATGGACTTGGCGTAGCCGGCCAGCGATTCTTCCCTGCCGCGGACTTGCCTGGCGAGGCCGACTACGGAACGGTCGGCCTGGAACTGCGCAAAAGAGGACTCGAGGATTTCCCGTGCCCTGGTGCGCCCGAACTGGGCAATCAGGTTGATGCTCATATTGTAGGTTGGCCTGAAACTTGAATTCAGGGGGTAGGTGCGGCGCGAAGCCAGTCCCGCCACGGCTGCCGGATCAGTACCGGGTTGCCACAGGACTACTGCGTGTCCCTCGACATCGATGCCGCGGCGCCCGGCCCGCCCCGTCAACTGGGTGTACTCCCCTGCCGTGATGTTGACGTGGGCTTCCCCGTTGAACTTTTCAAGCTTTTCCAGGACGACGCACCGTGCAGGCATGTTCACGCCCAGCGCCAGGGTTTCGGTGGCGAAAACAGCCTTAACCAAACCGTCCGCAAAGAGCTTCTCCACCACCTCCTTGAAGGTGGGAAGCATCCCGGCATGGTGGGCCGCGAAGCCCCTGACCAGGCCGTCGCGCCACCCCCAGAAACCCAGGACGTCAAGGTCGTCGGCCGGAATCTCCCGGCTGGCCTCGTCCACACGTTGGGCAATGATCTGTTGCTCACGTTCGGTGGTCAGCCACAATCCGGAGGCCGCACACTGTGCGACCGCTGCGTCACAGCCGGCCCTGGAGAAAATGAAGGTGATGGCGGGCAGCAGGCCTTGCCGGTTCAGGCTGTCGATGACCTGGGGCCTGCTGGCCTTCCGGACAGGACTGCGCTGTTCTGTGTTGCGGTCCTCCCGTTGCCTGTCCTGGCGACGCCGGCTGCGTCCGCCGTGGCCAAAGCGGCCGCTGAAGTTCATGCGGCTTTCCGAACGCGCCATGGCCAGGAGTTCGGGGTTTACCTCGAACTCCTGCCCGGACAGGGCCTGCCGGACTTTGCCTCCTGCTTGCTTGGACGGTTTGGCGAGGCTTGCAGCACGTTCCTCAGCGGCGTCTTCCGACTCGTCCAGGTCCGGGACCTCGGAATCGGGAATGGGCGGGGCGATCTCGTCAAAGGACGTGTCGCCCGCAAAGAGGTCCACGATTTCCCGACCCACCATGACATGCTGCCAGAGCGGAACAGGCCGATGCTCGGACACGATGACGTCCGTATCTCCGCGGACGGTGTCCAACCAGGCACCAAACTCCTCGGCATTGGACACTGTGGCGCTCAGAGAAGCCACCTGGACTTCGCTGGGCAGATGGATGATCACTTCTTCCCACACTGCCCCGCGGAACCGGTCGGCGAGGTAGTGCACCTCGTCCATCACCACGAAGCCAAGGTCACCCAGGGTTTCCGAATCGGCGTACAGCATGTTCCGGAGCACTTCGGTGGTCATGACCACCACCGGCGCCTCTCCGTTGATGGTGGTATCACCGGTCAGCAGGCCAACGTTGGCCGCCCCGTACTTGGCAGCAAGTTCAGAGAACTTCTGGTTGCTCAGCGCCTTGATGGGAGTGGTGTAGAACGCCTTCAATCCCCGTTGCAGCGCAAGATAGATGGCGAACTCACCAACGATTGTCTTACCCGCGCCGGTGGGTGCCGCCACGAGGACGCCCCGGCCCTCTTGGAGGGACCGGCACGCCTCACGTTGGAAGTCGTCCAGGTCGAAATCAAGGGAACGTGCGAAAGCGCCAAGATACGTCTTGGCTTCGGCCGTCCGGTTGGCTGCCGCCCGGTAGCGGTCTGATGGTGACGGAGACCCGGAGATGGAGGACATGCATCAAGCCTAGTGGCCGGAGGTCTACAGATTCTCCAGATCCGATGCCGAGGTGGCTATGTCCGCCGTGGCTTCCGTCTCAGCAGCCCGCTTGACGGCACGGCGTTCGCGCCGCCGGTCGTTGAAGATGCAGACGCCAATGGCTGAGAAGAACAGCACCAGCAATGGTCCTGCGAGGAGGAACATCGACAAGGCATCAGCGCCCGGTGCGGCAACGGCGGCCAGTACGAAGACCAGGAACACCGTGATCCGCCAAGCCTTCAGGATGGTCTTTCCCGAAACCAGGCCTGCCATGTTGATCCCAACCAAGACCACCGGCACAAGGAAGGCCAGACCGAGGAACAGAATCATGCGGGTGACGAAGTCGATGTAGTCGCGCGCATCAATAATGTTGGCAACGCCGGAGGGAGTGAACTGCGTAAGGGCCCTGACCACCTGCGGCGTCACAAGCCAACCAACCCAGACCCCGGCAAGGAAGAGCGGAACAGCCGCAGCCATGAAGCCCAGCGTGTACTGGCGCTCTTTCTTGGTCAGGCCGGGAGTGATGAAAGCCCACAATTGATAAATCCATATCGGGCTGGAAATCACCAGCCCGATCAGGATGGAAATCTGAAGCTTGAAATCAAAGGGCGAAGCAATGCTGTTGAAGTTGATGGTCGCAATTGCACCCGTATGCCCGGCGATTGAATCGACCGGAGACTTCAATGCTTCGAGAACCGGGTCATAGAGGAACCAGCCGCCAACGGCAGCAGCCACTACACCGATGGCAGCCTTAATTAGGCGGTTCTTGAGCTCTTTGAGATGGTCGAGCAAGGCCATCCGGGCTTCGGGATTGGCTTTGCGCCCTTTCGTCGCTACCACACTTCTTCTTAGACGCGGTTGGATGGCGGAACGTCAGTTTCGCCGCTGTTCTTGGACTTGGCGTCCGGGTGATCCACAACCCTGCCCTCTACGGCATCGGCATCGCTCGCAGAGTCCTTGGTCTCCGGCTTGCCGTCATTCTTCATTTCTTTGACCTCGGACTTGATGATCCGCATCGACTGTCCGAGGCTGCGCGCCATCGCTGGCAACTTAGGAGCGGCGAACAGCAGAAGAGCCACGATGATGATGATGACGATCGGCCAGGGCCCGTCAAATAGTCGTCCCATTGGGGAGGTCCTTTCCTTTTGGATACATCCTACGTCTATCTGAATTCTATGTCGTGCAGGGATTGGGGTTGGCCCCGCTCGGCTTTGCGCTGGACGCGCCGTTGGCGACGAACTTCCTGGCGGAAGGCTTTGGCCGTCAGGTAATCATGACGCATCTGCTCGGGCGAGGCAAAAACGGCAGAACCGGGCACCGACCTCTCGGACGTCGCGTCCACATCGGAGGTTTCCGTTGTTGGCGAAATGTTGCTGAAACGTTTACCCGCCTCGCCCAATTCGCGCACGGTAGCCATGAATTTCCGGAACAAACGGAAGCCCAGGGTGACATGCAAAAGCAGCGACAGGGCTATGAGCGCGATCCACAACAGGATCCAAAACCACCAAGGCATCTGAGTAGTCTAGCCAGCCGGGCTGGAAGTCGTGGCGCCATACTGCGCCAAGGCGGATTCGAGCCAGGCCCGCGAAGCTTCCCTGAGCGGCCCGGGGTCCATGATCCGGGCTGTTCCACCGTGCTGGGCTATGAACATGGGCAGCCACTCCGGACTGCCGAAGCGCACTTCGGCGAGCAGGCCGCCGTCGGGCAGTTGAGCCGTGCGCTCCGCGTAGTAGTCGTCGGCAAGTCCGGCGCCCTGGCGGGTCAGCTGCAGCACTACCAAGGCGTCGTCGTCACTGGGAGTGAAGAGACGTGCCGGCACATCAGCGTCCGGAACCGCCTTCCGCGACACCGGCCGCCCGTTGGGCTCCAGCGACTCCACCCTGTCCAGCCGGAAGTTGCGGAGTCCTGATTTGCTGTGGCAGTAGGCCTCGAAATACCACGTATTGTCCATGGAGAAGAGGCGGAGCGGATCCACGTCCCGTTCACTGACTTCGTCCCGCTGCAAGGACAGGTACCGCAGGCGGAGTTGCGTGCCGTCCCGCAGGCCTTTGGTCACCGTGGCGAAGGCCTCCGACTGCTCGGGTTCCACAGAGGCTCCGGCCACTGCCCCTGCCAGTCTTCCAGCGTCGCCCGCGGCACCTGCCAACTTGAGCGTGACCGATTCAAGGGCGCTGCCCGCATGGTCTTCTTCAACACCGGCCAAGGCCGGCAGGTCTCCCAGCATGGCCAATCCCGTCAACAGCGCCGCGGCTTCTTCCTCACTGAATCGCACGGGACGGTTCAGATCCAGGTGTTCGGTGATGTACACGTGGTCGTTTTCCCACTGGATGTCCAGCAGGTCGTCCGGATAGCCTTCCGGCAGCCCGGAACAGATCAGGATCTTCAGATCGTCGATGAGGGCCTTGCGGGTGATCCCAAAGTGGTCTGCGACCTCCTGGATATGCAGCCCCTGGTGGTGTACCAGGAACGGCACCAGCTGCAGCATCCGGGTGAGCTGGTCCTCCGAGGTCCGTTTCCGCGCCCGGACAACCGGGGCGGAGGCGGGAAACTCAACGGCAACAGGTGGGGCGGCATCAAAGGCGGCCGCACCCTGAAGGCGACGTACGACGGCGGCGCGCAACCCGGCAGGCTCCCTCACCATGACATGCGGCCCGTAGGAGGCCAGCTCCTCGGCCAACTTCTCCGGATCCCGGAAGGCGATCCGGAGTGTGTCGCGTCCGTTGGTGCCGGGCATGGCCGAGCCGCGTTTCCGAAGGTCCAGCAACCGTCCCGCGTCCACGTCGAGGTGCGCTTCCTGGAGTGGAAGTTCCGTGAGGGAATTGAGCTCTGCCCTTGCATCGAAACCAGCGGGTGGGTCGAACCGGCTGGTGGCCATGACCGTGACGGCGGTGGTCATCCTGGACAAACGGAAGAACCGCTTCGCTTTCCGTCCGCGATCCAGGCCCACCAGATACCACTGGCCGAAGCGGCTGCCCAGGCCCCACGGTTCAACCTCACGGGTTTCCTCCCTGTTGGTGCTGCCGGCGAGGTAGCCAAAACGGATGGCCTGGCGTCCGTGCATGGCCGCCACTACGTCATCGAATGCCTGGCCCGCAGGCTTGACGCGCGGCTGGACTCCGGAAGGGAGCTCCGTGTCCGCGAACCCGCCTGCGGCCTGCAGCTTGCGCACGGCGTTCACCGCGGCATTCCCCAGGGCTGCACGCTCCCAGAGTTGCGAAGCCAGGAGAAGGACAGTCCCTTCAGCCGGGGTGAGGCTGACCTCGGGAAGCCTGTTCGAATCCTTCCCGATCCGGTATCTGGTTGAGGCGGGGTCATCCTCACCGAAACCGGTATCCATCAGCGTCTCTATATCGAAGCCAAACTGCTTCAAGTCCACCTTGTCACGTTCGAACATGCGCCCAAAAGCCGCGTCACTCTCAGCGGAGCCACGGTAGACCGTCTCGCGCAGGACTGCGCGGCTCAACCCTACTTTGGTGTTGAGCAGGGCCAGGAGCAGGTTCAGGAGGCGTTCAGTGCGGGATGCGGACACCCTTGCTACGTTACTAAACACCCGTCGAAAAACAGCAAGGCGCGTCACCTGCCGGCTGAACCGGAGGTGACGCGCCTTGTGGTTTTGGTTCGCCTAGCGGACGGCTACGAGGTCCACGACGAAGATCAGGGCCTCGTTGGGCTTGATGGCTCCACCAGCACCGCGCGAGCCGTAGGCAAGCTCGGAGGGAATCTCGAGGCGGCGGCGGCCGCCAACCTTCATGCCCAGCAGTCCCTGGTCCCAGCCCTGGATGACCTGGCCTACGCCGACGCGGAAGTCCAGCGGTGCACCACGGCCCCAGGAAGCGTCGAACTCTTCACCGGTGGACCAGGCCACGCCAACGTAGTGCGTGGAAACGGTGTCTCCGGCCTTCGCCTCGGCGCCCGTGCCTTCGATGATGTCGGTGATGCGCAGTTCCGTGGGGACCTCGCCCTCAGGGAAGTCGATCTCCGGCTTGGTGCGGTCGTAATCGCGCTGTCCAAATGACATGGTTGCTCCTTGAAGTAGTCGGGTGTCAGGTTCCAGCCTAAGCCAGTGCCCGTCGTGCTGGCTCCTGTTACTTGACGCCGAGGATATCCACGACGAAGACGAGGTCGCCCTTGGCCTTGCCGGATCCTTCCGCGCCGTACGCGAGGTCCTGCGGGATGACCAGGAGTACGCGGGAACCAACGGTCTTGCCCGCCAGGCCCTGGGTCCAGCCCTTGATGACGCCGGACAGGGGGAAGCTGGCAGTCTTTCCGCTGTCATAGCTGGAGTCGAACTTCTCGCCGCCAACGAGATTAACGCCCACGTAGTTCACGGTCAGCGTATCCGTGGCCTTGACGGCCGCGCCGGTGCCCTTGATCAGGTCTTGTGCGATGAGCTCCTTGGGAGCCGCGACGCCGTCAACGGAGATCTCGGGGATGCCCTTGTCATTTTCCTTGACGGTGGGCAGGCCTGCCGGAGGAGTGACGGTTTCGCCTTCAGGCTTGTCGAGGGCCTTCGGAGTGTCCTTGGCGGAGAGCAGCTTGAAGACCACCAACTGCGTCGTGGCCGCCTCGCCGGTGGAGGCGTTTCCGGGCGCAGCGAAAGCGACGTGGGAACCGATCTTGGCGCCAACAATGGCGTTGTAGATTGCCGCGTTTCCAGACTTCAAGTCGTCATTTAGTTCGATCGGCTGGGGTCCCTGGGGATAGGTGTCTTCCAGGGTCTTGCCGTCGGTGCCGTCGACGGCGATGTACGCCAACTCAGCCGTCTGGCCGGCCTTGATGGTCTCTCCGCCGCCCTCGTCAACAACCTTGACGGTGGGTTCGGTGACGGCCAGGGGCTTGGTGAAGTCGAGGCCGGGTGCTTTGTCGTCACCGTTGTCGGACACCTTCAGCGAAGAGAGCTTCGAGACATCACCCGTTGACTGGCTGGTGGGCTCGGCAGCCGGTGTGCTTCCTCCTCCCCCACAGGCTGTCACGAGCAGAAGGGCAGGAATCAGTATTGCTAGGAGTCGTCGCACAAAAAGACACTTTCGTCGGGACAAAGGACATTCGGAATCGCAGGCAATCGCGGGGCGCGCTGCGTCCGATCAGGTGCCTCTTTGGAAAGAGACCAACATCCAGAGTAACCGGCGAAGCTGGGAGTCAGCTCATAGAGTCCAGCAGGGCCTCCACCCTTTCGTCCACGCTGCGGAAGGGATCCTTGCACAGGATGGTCTGGTGGGCACGGTCGTTGAGCTTCAGGTGAACCCAGTCAACCGTATAGTCGCGTCCAAGTTCCTGGGCGCGGCGGACAAAATCCCCGCGCAGTTTGGCGCGCGTGGTCTGCGGCGGAGCGTCCACTGCGTCCTTGACCTCGGTCTCCGTGACCAAACGGCGGGCAGCACCGCGTGACTGGAGGAGGAAGAACAGTCCGCGTTGGCGGGAGATGTCGTGGTACGTCAGGTCCAACTGGGCGATCCGGGGCGAATCGAGGCTGAGATCATGGCGGCGCATGTAACCGTCCATGAGCTTCTTCTTGATGGCCCAGTCCACTTCGGTGTCGATCGAACTGGTGTCACCGCTTTCGATGGCATCCAATGTGCGCGTCCAGAGGTCGAGGATCAGGGGGACATGGGGGTTGTGCGCGCCATTGGCCGCCACGAACTCCGTCACTTTGCCCAGGTACTCACGTTGGATGTCCAGCGCGGAAAGTTGCCTGCCGTTGGCCAAACGGACCAAGGCCCGGCCAGTCAGGTCGTGCGATATTTCGCGGATGCTCCGGATCGGGTTCTCCATGCGCATGTCCCGCATGATGACTCCGGCCTCGATCATGCGAAGGATCAGGTCCACGGTGCCCACCTTGAGGAGGGCCGTGGTCTCGGACATGTTCGAGTCGCCGACGATCACGTGCAGGCGGCGGTAGAACTCGGCATCGGCATGGGGTTCGTCGCGGGTGTTGATGATGGGACGCGAACGGGTGGTCGCGGATGAGACGCCTTCCCAGATGTGGTCGGCACGCTGGGAAAACGCAAAGGTGGCGCCGTGCGGTGTCTTGAGGACCTTGCCGGCACCGGCGATCAACTGCCTGGTCACCAGGAAGGGAATGAGGATTTCGGCCAACCTGGAGAACTCGCCCCTACGGGGAATGAGGTAGTTCTCGTGGCTGCCGTAGGAATTGCCGGCGGAATCGGTGTTGTTCTTGAACAGGTACACCGTTCCGTTGAAACCTTCGGCGGCAAGCCGCGCCTGTGCCTCATCGACGAGGTCGTCCAGGATCAACTCCCCCGCCCTGTCGTGGGCGATGAGCTGGGCGAGGTCGTCACATTCGGCTGTGGCGTACTCCGGGTGCGAACCAACGTCCAGGTAGAGCCGCGATCCGTTGGTCAGGAAGACATTGGAGGACCTGCCCCAGCTGACCACTTTGCGGAACAGGTAGCGGGCCACTTCTTCCGGAGCCAGGGGCCGGGAGTCAGGGCTCGAATACGAGATTCCGAATTCGGTTTCTATGCCGAAAATCCGTTTGTCCATCTCAGGCCTCCTCAGTGATCAATTGCGCCATGTCCTCAGGGAGAAGGCGGCGGAAAGACCTCCGCGTTCCCCTGCTGCTCTCCGAGGCCCTGTGCAGGACAGCGGCCTCCACGGCGGTAGCAGGAAGACTTTCAACGTCCTTGTCCGCAGCCAGCGCCCGAAGCGCCAATCTCATGGCGCCGGCGAAGTCCAGTTCGGGATCCCAGGAACCCCGCACCACATCCGAGATTTGCTCGGCCACGCCACCCATCACTACGAAGCCATTTTCGTCCGCGATGGAACCGTCGAACGTCAGCCTGTACAGGTGGTCTTTGTCCTGGCGCAGCCCTACCTCGGCCACCGCGAGTTCAACCTCGAAAGGTTTCTGTTCAGCGGTGAACACGGCGCCCAGGCTTTGCGCGTAGACACTGGCGAGCCCACGGGCCGTCACATCTTCACGGTCGTAGGAGTAGCCCCGCACATCGGCATACCGCACACCTGCCTGCCGGAGGCTCTCGAACTCGTTGTACTTGCCCACCGCCGCAAAGGCGATCTTGTCGTAAATTTCGCCGATCTTGTGCAGGGAGGGTGAAGGGTTCTCTGCCACGAGAGCGATGCCTTCCGAGCAGGAAATCACGATCACCGACCGGCCCCTTGCGATGCCTTTCCGGGCGAAGTCCGCCCGGTCCTTCATCAGCTGTTCAGGCGAAACGTAGAATTGCTGCGTCATGTCAGGCCTCCCGTCCGGCGATGGCCCGCGATTCGACGATGGCCGAGGAAATCACAGCGAGGTCCCTTTCAGGAACCCGGCGGTGGCCCGCCCGGTTCACGGCATAGATCACGGGATACAGCTGGCGGACCGGATCCGGGCCACCCGTTGCGGAATCGTCATCCGCGGCGTCGTACAGGGCTTCGACGGCTACGGCTACGGCCGCTTCCTCGGAGAGATTGGGCTTCCATAGTTTCTTCAAAGCCCCGCGGGCGAAGACCGAGCCAGAGCCAACAGAGTGGTGCTCATACTCCTCGTAACGCCCGCCCGTCAGGTCATAGGAGAACAGCCGCCCGGTAGCTGAGACGTGGTCGAAGCCGGCGAAGAGCGGTATGACGGCCATGCCTTGCATTGCCATGGGCAGGTTGCCGCGGATCATGGCGCCCAGGCGGTTTGCCTTCCCCACGAGGCTGAGGAGGGTGCCCTCGATCTTCTCGTAGTGTTCCAGTTCCACCTGGAAGAGGCGGGTGATGTCGATGGCGAGGCCTGCAGTGCCTGCAATTCCCAGGACGGAGTATTCGTCCGCCGGGAAGACCTTCTCGATATGGCGGCTGGCAATGACATTGCCCATGGTCGCGCGCCGGTCGCCGGCCATGAGGACTCCCCCGGCATACGTCATGGCCACGATGGTTGTGGCATGCGGCGCGGCGGGAACGGTGCCCGCCGGAAGGGATTGATTGAAGGGAAGAAGTTCGGGACGCGAGCGTTGGAGATGCTCCGTGAATGAAGACGTTGCCTGGGTGGCCAGGGGGCCGATTGATGGGTCCTGCATTGCTGCACTCCTTCGACTCGCGTTCCAATGCCCGGCGGCCTCTCGCCGAACGGGCTCTACATCCTGTGTCCGGGACCGGTTACTGGCCGCCCTTTTGGACGAATGCCCTGACGAACTCTTCGGCGTTCGATTCGAGCACGCCGTCAATTTCGTCGAGGAGGTCGTCCACGCCCTGGGTAGCGTCCGAAGCCTGGGCTTCGGGCGCCGCAGGCGGGGCCTCCGGTACGTCTACCTCGGCCTCGGTGTCCCGCGACTGCGGTTGCTGTTGCTCCTGACCTGCCATTTTCTTTCTCCCTACTGTCAGTCCCCCATATGGGGACTTCCTACTGCCATACTGCCACGCTGCGGGCTGCCGTGCCCGGCTTTGCCGGACCACCATTTTTGCCGTGCCGGGCGGTGTCCTAGGCCTTGGGCGGCAGGGGTGTTTGCCCCAGCAATTCGGCCAGGAAAGAACCTGCTTCACTGTGCCTGTCGAACAGCCCACCCGTGAGGGCCTGGGTGCCGCGGAGGGGTTCCCGGGTAGGGACACGCTGCAGTTTGCCAAGGCCCGGGACATCGAAGATCACGGAGTCCCAACTCGCCCCCACCACGTCCTTGCCGAACGTCGAGACGCACCGTCCCCGGAAGTAGGCCCTGGTGTCCGACGGCGGTTCGCCCACCGCCCTGGTGATGGCGGCGTCGTCGACGATCCGCGCCATGCGGTCCCGTGAGAGAAGCCGGTAGTAGAGGCCCTTTTCCGGCCGGATGTCGGACCACTGAAGATCCACCAGGCCCAGCCGGGCGTCTCCCCATTCGAGCTTGTCCCGGTTCCGGTAGCCCTCCACGATGGATTTCTTGGCTACCCACTCCACGGACGCCGCTGCGGAGGCAGGATCGGTACCCAGCGCAGTGAGCGTGGCCTCCCACCGCTCGAGCACCTCGTAGGTATGGCCGTCGCCGGTCACGGAGTCAGCTACGCCCGTCTCCTGCGCCAGTTTTGCCGCGGCCTCGAAGTACATCCACTGAATGTCGAGCGCCGTGACGTGCCTTCCGTCAAGGAGCCTCACGGAGGTGGTGAGCGTTGTGTCATGGCTGATGGCCTGAAGCGCCTGGACGGGCTCGTGGACCTCGATCCTGGGTGCCTGTCCCGCTTCAATCAGGCTCAGCACCATGGCCGTGGTCCCGAACTTCAGGTAGTTGGACACCTGGCTGAGGTTCGCGTCGCCGATGATGACGTGCAGGCGGCGGTATTTGTCCGCCGTTGCATGTGGCTCGTCCCTGGTGTTGATGATGGGACGCCGGATGGTGGTTTCCAGGCCCACTTCGGCCTCGAAAAAATCGGCACGTTGGCTGATCTGGTAGCCGGAGGTGGAACTGTCCTGCCCTCGGCCAACCCTGCCTGCACCACAAACCACCTGGCGGGAGACGAAGAACGGCGTCAGCCCGCGGATGATGTCACCAAACGGCACGGAGCGCGGCATGAGGTAGTTCTCATGCGATCCGTAGGACACCGCCTTGTTGTCCGTGTTGTTCTTGTAAAGGTTGATCGGGGGAAGGCTGGTGTCCGCGGCAACCTTGCGAACCGTAGCCAAGGCAACCAGGTCCCCGGCAGCATCCCACGTCACCGCGTCACGGGGGTTGGTTACCTCCGGGCTCGAGTATTCGGGGTGTGCATGGTCCACGTAGAGCCGGGCACCGTTTCCGAGCACCATGTTCATGAGGAGTGAGCCTGATTCATCAGCCCCATCGAGTTCCAACTCCTGCCGCCCGTACGCCAAGGCGACTGCCTCGGCGTCGAGCACTGGCGGCTGGTCCGTGAGTTGGCTCGGATCGGCCGCCGAACGTTCCAGCGTCCAACCGCGGGCGTCATGCAACGGTTCTTCGTCCGTGTAGTCCCAGCGCGTTTCCGCGCCGCCGGCAGCACGCTGCCGGGTGACGGTGGCGTAGGCCTGGATGATGCGCGCGGACATCATGGTGGCGTTGGCGCCGGGGGCGGAAGGGGCATGGATGCCGTATTCCGTTTCCGAGCCCATCACCCGCATGGCGCCGCCTACAGGCAGTTTCTCCTGGGTTTGTCCCTCGGGCCGAGCTGTCACAGGTACTGGCCCGTGTTGGCGGTGGTTTCGATGGACTTGCCAGGCTCCTGGCCTGCCTTGCCCTGCACGATGGTGCGGATGTAGGTGATCCTTTCACCCTTCTTGCCCGAGATCCGGGCCCAGTCGTCCGGGTTGGTGGTGTTGGGCATGTCCTCGTGCTCGCGGAACTCGTCGACGACGGCCCGGAGCAAATGGTCGATGCGCAGGCCCTTTTGGTGGTTGGTCAGGAGGTCCTTGATGGCGTACTTCTTGGCCCGGTCAACCACATTCTGGACCACGGCACCTGAATTGAAGTCCTTGAAGTAGAGCATTTCCGTATCGCCGTTGGCGTAGGTGACTTCCAAGTACTCGTTGGATTTCTCCGTGGAGTACATGGCCTCCACGGTGCGCTGGATCATGGCGTCCACGGTGGCCTGGACATCCCCGCCGTACTCCGCGAGGTCCTGGGCATGGAACGGCAGGTCGGTGGTGATGTACTTGCCGAAGATGTCCGCCGCAGCTTCGGCGTCCGGCCGCTGGATCTTGACCTTGACGTCCAGGCGGCCTGGCCGCAGGATGGCGGGGTCGATCATGTCCTCACGGTTGGATGCACCGATGACGATGACATTGTCCAGCCGCTCCACGCCGTCGATCTCGCTCAGGAGCTGGGGCACAATGGTGGTTTCGACGTCGGAGGACACCCCGGTGCCGCGGGTGCGGAACAGCGAGTCCATCTCGTCGAAGAACACCACTACCGGGCTGCCATCCGAGGCTTTCTCGCGGGCTCGGGAGAAGATGAGGCGGATGTGCCGCTCCGTCTCGCCGACGTACTTGTCCAGCAGTTCGGGACCCTTGATGTTCAGGAAGTAGCTCTTGAGGTCCGTATTCCCTGCGCGCTCGGCTGCGCGTGCGGCCAGGGAATTGGCAACGGCCTTGGCAATGAGAGTCTTGCCGCAACCCGGAGGACCGTAAAGAAGGATGCCCTTCGGAGCCTTCAAGCCGTGTTCGCGGTACAGGTCCGGGTGCAGGAACGGAAGCTCCACGGCGTCGCGGATCTGCTCGATCTGCGGGCCCAGGCCACCAATGTCCTGGTACGTGATGTCCGGAACTTCCTCAAGGACCAGGTTTTCCACCTCGGCGCGTGGCACCTTCTCCAAGGCGTAACCGGTCCGCGAATCAAGCGAGAGCGCGTCGCCGACCTTGAGGTGCACGTTCTGCAGGGCACCGGAGAGACGGACCACCCGCTCTTCGTCTGCGCGGCCCACCACCAAGGCACGGTCCTGGCCAAGGAGTTCCTTCAGTGTCACCAGTTCCCCGGCGCGCTCATATCCCAGGCCAGCGACCACCAGGAGTGCCTCATTGAGGAGGACTTCCTGGCCCACGGCCAGCTGGTTGACGTTAACCAAGGGGCTGATGCCTACGCGCATCTTCCGGCCGGCATTGAAGATATCCACGGATTCTTCTGTGGCGGCCTGGCCCGAATTGCCTGCCGTTGGCTGCCTGCGCGGATTGATCTGGACCACCGTGCCAAAGCTGTACGGTGGCTGCCCCTCCTGCTCCAACGCGCCCTTCAGCCGGAGGATCTCGGCCTTGGCCGTTTCCAGCATGGTGACGAGCTTGGTGTTGTTCTGCGTGGCAGCGGCCAACTGGCGGTCGATATGGCGGAGTTTGTCCCGAAGGATGTTGATCTGCCGTTCGGCCACGGTAAGTTCACTCGAAGGGTCAGGCGGTTGGATGGCGGCAAGCCTTCGGCGGGCAGCCTCTTCCGCTGCTGCGTTTGCTTCTTCCGGCGTCGGCCGTCCAATGTCGTTGTTCGACGTATCCACGATTCATCAGCCCCTTCCTGCGCTTAAGAAGACCTTAGTCCCGAAAAGCTCAGGGTGCTGGGAGACATCCGGAATGCGGACCCTATTGTGACCTTTATCAGTTTGTGACCGGCGGATCGTCCTGGACGTTGGTGCCGGCGATTGCGTCACGGGCCGCACGGCGAAGCTTCTTGTCCGAGACGGAACGCTCCCCCACGGCACCGGGCGTCCAGGCGTTCAAGTCGTCTTCGCTGAACTCGGTCTTGGACGGGCGGCGCTTCACGGAAATGCCTTGGACGCCGTCAGCCAGACGCCGGGTCACCAGGAGGAAACCGGTGTGGGCCACCATGCGGTGGTCGGGGCGGACAGCCAGTCCCTCAAGGTGCCAGCCGCGGACCATGGATTCCCAGGCGTCCGGCTCGGTGAAGCGTCCGTCGGCCCTGATGGCCTCCGCGGTCCGGGACAACTGGGTCACGGTGGCCACGTAGTTGATCCAGACGCCGCCCGGTGCCAGGACGGTTGCCACGGCATCGAGGCATTCCCACGGCGCCAGCATGTCCAGGACAACCCGGTCCACCGACCCCGGGGCCTCAGCCTTGACCACTTCGTCCTGGAAGTCACCCAGGGAGATCTGCCACGCGGGGTGCGGTCCGCCGAAGATGGTCTCCACGTTTCCGCGGGCAATGTCGGCAAATTCTTCGCGACGTTCAAACGAGTGGAGGTAGCCGCCGTCGCCGACGGCCCGCAGCAGGGAGATCGAGAGGGCGCCGGAGCCGACGCCGGCTTCCACCACGCGGGCACCAGGGAAGATATCCGCCATGGTGACGATCTGGGCTGCGTCCTTGGGGTACACAACGGCAGCCCCGCGCGGCATGGAAAGAACGAAGTCCGAAAGCAGCGGGCGCAGCGTTTGGTACTGCTGGCCGATGTTGTTGCTGACGACCGAGCCGTCCACCTTGCCGATGATTTCATCGTGGTTCAGGAATCCACGGTGCGTGTGGAAGGCGCCGCCCACCTCGAGCGTGATGGTATTCATGCGGCCACGCTCGTCCGTGAGCTGGACGCGTTCGCCGACGCGGAAGGGTCCACGGCGCCGCGCAGCGCCGGTTGGTTGGGCCGCCGGGCTCGCGCCGGTGACGGTGGTGGCCGTTTCCGCGGCGGTTTCGCTGCTCATCTGGTGTTCCTCACTCCTGTGCGGCTGTGCCGCCATATATCGCTGCCCTGAGGGCGCCAAAAATTCGTCTGGATCTATTCGGGCCGGCACGTAACTCTACCGGCTAAGGCGTCAGGCCCGCCCGCCTCCGCGGGCTTCTTTACCTGTTATGGCCGTCACCACCGCCTGCTGGCGGAGCAATCCGGTCACCATGCCGTTGTGGTCCACCACCGCATATTCGTTGCCGTCCAGTCTGGCCAGGTACTGGATCAGCTCCTGGCCCTTGGACCATTCCGGCACGTAGGCACCGGCTGCGAGGGCGTGCGCCACCGCCGTGACCGGCGTCGTGGCCAACGCATAAGGCGGCACAGCGGCGGCCGCGCTGGTGTCCACCACGCCCTGGGGCTTACCGTCCGGACCGCAGATCACGACGGCGGGACGTCCTTCCGGTGACATGGCCACCACGTCCGCGACGCTGGCGGAGTTCGGGATGCCGACCGCGGGATCGGCCAGTCCGCCGGCGCTCACCAGGTAGAGCCGGCTGCGGAGTCGCCCATGCTGGATGGAACTGGATGCGCCCATCCAGAGGAAGCCGCAGACCAGCAATGTAATCAACATGAGGTTGATGTCCAACCGCTCCCCGCTGAGGAAGGGCCGGGCAATGAACCAGAGAAACAGTGCTACCGCGATGACACGCCCCGACCAGCCTGCGGCGATAGTCCCCCTGTCCTGGCTTCCGGTGGCCTTCCACACGGCTGACTCGACGAGGCGTCCCCCGTCCAACGGGGTTCCGGGCAGGACGTTGAAGATGCCGATCAGGAAGTTGGCCCACATGAGAATGTTCGCAAGCATCTCAACGACGCCGTGGAAGGCATGGCCGAACACAAATGGAGCCAAAGCCCCGGCCAGGATGAAGTTTGACGCGGGGCCGGCCATGGCCACCACCACCGCACGCCCGGGCGATGCCGTGAAGTTCTGGAATTGTGTGTGCCCTCCCCAAAGATTGAGAACAATCTTCTCCGTTGGCCACTTAAACGCCTTGGCACTCAAAGCGTGCGCAAGCTCGTGAACCAACACGGACACGGCCAGCAACAGTGCGTAACCAAAGGCCACGAAGTACGCGCCCAGGCCCAATCCAGGAAATTGAACCAACACGGCCGGACCGTAAACGATCACCGTAAACCCGGCGATCACGAACCACGAGTAAGCCAGGTACACGGGGATTCCGGCGATTTTGCCCAGGGGTATGCCGTCCCGCTTCGTGGCGGCATGGTGTGGCGCGGAGGGACTGCTCACTTAGTTGGCCCCTTCAAGCAGGTTTGCTGCTGCGAAGCGGTCGAGGACGAGGCTGGAGACGTCGGCGGCGGACCTGCCCACCAAGGTGTCCCACAGGACCATGCGGGGATCGTCCGGAAGGGGCACTTGGTGGGGAACACCGATGGTGACGACTCCCGATGCCATGGCCGCGGTGGCTCCCGGAACCGAATCCTCGAGCGCCACGCAGTGATCGATGGTCAGCGTTGGATCGTCCAGCCGCAGGCGGTCGACTGCCGTCAGGTAGGCCTCGGGATGGGGTTTGCCGTTGGTCACGGTGTCGCCGGTGACGAGGAACTCGAAGTACGGCTTGGGCAGGCTTTCCACCACCACGCCGGCCAAGGGGCCCTCGGACATGGTGACCAGGGCGCAGCGGATGCCGGCCTGGTGGAGATCTTCCAGGAGCTCGCGCGCCCCGGGCCGCCACGGAACTTCGTTGCGGACCTGCTGGATCACTTGGGAGCTGAGGGTGTCAATGATTTCACGGGCCTCGAGCCGAACGCCTGCTGCTTGCAGAATCCCCGCCGAGTGGAGCAGTGATTGGCCTACCAGCTGCATGGCTTGTTGGTGGGACCAGGAACCGCCGTGGGCCTCCACGAGGGCACGCTCAGCGGCAATCCAATAGGGTTCGGTGTCCACGAGGGTGCCATCCATATCCCAGAGCACGGCTTTGAGGAAGGGCTGGCTGGGTGAGGAATGCATGGCTTCAAGTCTACGTGGAACACGGAGCCAACCTTGCCGTGCTTGCGCTGTGGGCGAAGACCGGGGACGCGCCCCGTTGAAATGCCATGCATCCACGCGGGTCTTGGACGTAGGGTGAGTGGATGAACAGTGTGGACGGGACCCCCGAAGGACAGGACACCGTTGCGGAGCCCGAGCGTTTCCTCAAGGAACCCGCGGAAGGCCAACGTGTCACCGTAATGATCGCCGCGTTTGAAGGCTGGAACGACGCCGGAGAGGCCGCCAGCGACGCCTTGCACTATGTGAACAAGTTGTGGGATGGCAAGAAGGTGGGCACGGTGGATGCCGAGGAGTATTACGACTTCCAGTTCACCCGCCCCACCGTGCGGCGTACCTCGTCCGGCGCCCGCAAGGTGAAATGGCCGTCCACCCGGATCTACAAGGCATCCATACCGGACAGCAATGTTGACGTGGTGTTCGTCCTCGGCACGGAACCGTCGTACCGTTGGCGCGCCTACACCACTGAGTTGCTGGTCCACGCCGAAGCACTCAAGGTTGACTCCGTGATCCTGGTCGGGGCCTTGCTGGCCGACGTTCCGCACAGCCGCCCCATCCCCGTAAGCACCACCACTGAGGACAACTCCCTGCGCGAGCGGCTCAACCTCGAGGCCTCCCAGTACGAGGGACCCGTGGGCATTGTGGGCGTGCTGGCAGAGTTCGCCATGCTCGCCGGACTACCCACCGTTTCGCTGTGGGCCGCAGTCCCCCACTACGTTGCCCAGCCACCGTCGCCCAAAGCGCAGCTGGCGATCCTCCACAAGATCGAGGACCTGCTGCAGGTTCCCTTGGACAGCCGCACGCTGGCCGAAGAGTCAGAGGCCTGGGAACGAGGCGTGGATGAACTCGCCACGGAAGATCCGGAGATCGCGGCCTACGTTCGCCAACTCGAAGAAGCCAAGGACACGGCGGACCTTCCCGAGGCCTCCGGAGAGTCCATTGCCCGGGAATTCGAACGCTATCTCAAACGGCGGGGTAAGGAACGCCCCTAGGCGGACCGCTGGTACAGCTACTGCCGGCAACGAAGCGGCCCTGACGGATATCCGTCAGGGCCGCTTCGTTTTACTGCACTTCGGTTCAGAGTTCGATGCCGAGCAAGGCGTTCAGGGCGTCCTTCACCAGGGCGCCGTCCACGGGTGAGGCTTCGGCGGCGCCTGCAGTGCGCGCCGATTCTGCCCAGTGGTCGACGGCGGCGATGGCACCTGGGGCGTTCAGGTCGTTGGCCAGCTCAGTGCGCATGGCTGCAATGAGCGGCATGGCCGATTCCGCAGGTGCCTTCAGGGCTGCCTCGCGCCACGTGGCCAGCCGCTGCTTGGCCTCAGCAAAACCCTCCGCAGTCCAGGACCAATCGGAACGGTAGTGGTGGGCAAGGATGGCCAGGCGGATGGCCGCAGGCTCTTCGCCGGCGGCGCGAAGCTTGGAAACGAGGACGAGGTTGCCCTTGGACTTGCTCATTTTTTCGCCGTCAAGGCCCACCATGCCGGCGTGGGCGTAGTGCCGTGCGAGGGGAACATGGGCCAAGGAGTAGGCGTGGCCGGCTCCCATTTCGTGGTGCGGGAAGATGAGGTCTGAGCCACCACCCTGGACGGTGAACGGTGCCGGGAGGTACTTCTGGGCGATCACCGTACACTCAATGTGCCAGCCGGGCCGGCCGTCACCGAGGCTGGCGCCCGGCCAGCTCGGCTCGCCCTCGCGGGCTACGCGCCACAGCAGTGGGTCGAGGGCCTGGCGCTTTCCCGGGCGGGCCGGATCGCCGCCACGCTCGGCGAACAGCTCCAGCATTTCCGCTTCGCCCAGACCGGAGACGTCACCGAGGGTCCAGGCATCGGTGGCGTCCGAGCGTTTGCCGGCCGTTTCGACGTCGTAATAGACGTCGCCGTCAGGTTCGCCATCCGCACCCTGGACCCGGTAAGCGACGCCGTCAGCGATCAAGCGCTCCACCGCAGGCACAATGTCCGGGATGGCCTCCACTGCACCGATGTAGTGGTCCGGAGCCAGGACATTGAGGGCATCCATGTCAGTGTGGAACAGCTCGATCTGGCTCGCTGCCAGCTCCCGCCAGTCCACGCCGGTGGCATTGGCCCGCTCCAGGAGGGGATCGTCAATGTCCGTCACGTTCTGGACGTAGGACACTGTGGTTCCGGCGTCACGCCACGCACGGTTGAGGAGGTCGAAGGCCACATAGCTGGCGGCGTGGCCCATGTGCGTAGCGTCATACGGGGTGATGCCGCACACGTACATGGACTGGTCCGCTTTGTGGCCGACCTCCACCACCTGCCCCAGGGCAGTATCGAAAAGGCGCAGGGACGCCGGGCTGCCGGGCAGCTCAGGAACAGGGCGGGAGATCCACGATTTCACGAGTCAACCTTAGTGCTAGGCGCTGATCACACCGAAACCGAGCAGGACATACAACGCCAAGCCCAGCAGGATCCTGTACCAAACGAACAACCGGTAGCTCCTGGTCGAAACGAACTTGAGGAACCAGCCAATGATGACGTAGCCCACCACGAAGGCGATCACGGTGGCCAGGGCAGTCTCGGGGAGACCGTAGGGGCCGGCGAGCCCTTCCTTGGAGACGGTCTTGTACAACTGGTAGAAGCCACTGCCGAACACCGCGGGGATCGCAAGGAGGAAGGAGTAGCGGGCGGCCGCCTCACGCGTGTAGCCCATCAGGAGGCCGGCAGTGATGGTGCCCCCGGAGCGGGAGACGCCTGGGATCAACGCCATGGCCTGGGCGAAGCCGTACAGGATGCCGTGCTTGTAGCTGAGCTGGGAAAGGTCCCTTTCCTGCTTGCCTATGGCATCCGCCACCGCCAGGATCATGCCGAAGACGATCAGCATGGTGGCAACGATCCACATGCTGCGGAACACGGATTCGATCTGGTCCTGGAACAAAAGGCCCAAAATGACGATGGGCAGGCTGCCGAGGATCACCAGCCACCCCATCCGCGCGTCGGGGTTGTTCCTGGCGACTTTGCCGGTCAGGGAACCGAACCAGGCGCGAATGATCCTGACGATATCCCGCCAGAAATACACAATGACGGCGGTTTCCGTGCCGAGCTGCGTAATCGCCGTAAACGCGGCGCCGGGATCGGAGGCATTCGGGAGGAACGAGCCCACAATCCGCAGGTGCGCGCTCGAAGAGATCGGGAGGAATTCGGTGAGGCCCTGCACCAGGCCCAGCAAGGCAGCTTCTATCCAGTTCACGTGAATAGACCCTACGTCATGAAGTATGGGAACTCCCCGTAAGCTATCAGCATGCAGCAGCGTTATGTCGGAAACAGTGGGTTCCGGGTGTCCTCTTTGTCGCTTGGAACCATGTCCTGGGCACAAGAGACGGACGAACAGGAAGCCGCCGCCCTCCTGCATGCCTTCGTGGACGGTGGCGGGACCGTGATCGACACCGCCGCGTCCTACGCCCAGGGTCAGGCCGAAGCGATGCTCGGCTCCATGCTGGGAGACGTGGTTGCCCGTTCCGAAGTGGTCCTTTCCACGAAAGCCGGCGCGTCCAGTTCCGAATCCCGTCGCAGCATCAACGCTTCGCGGGGTGCCATGCTGGCTGCGCTGGACGCCAGCCTGGCGCGGCTGGGGACGGATTACATTGACATCTGGTTCGCCCACGAGTGGGATCCGAACGTTCCCCTCGAAGAGACCCTGTCTGCGCTGGAACTGGCCCAGCGGACCGGTCGGGCACGCTATGTGGGAATTTCGAACTACAACGGCTGGCAAACAGCCAAAGCTGCGGCGATTGCCGGCTTCACCCTCGTGGCCAACCAATCCGAGTACTCGCTCCTCCAGCGCCGGCCGGAAGATGAACTTGTCCCGGCCATTGAAGATGCCGGCCTGGGACTCATGGCCTGGGCTCCACTGGGCCGCGGAGTGCTGAGCGGCAAGTACCGCGGACAGATCCCCACGGATTCACGGGCAGCCCAGGGCCGGTTGACCGCGTACGTGGAAAGGTACCTTGACCCTCAGGCCTCCCGGGTGGTGGAAGCCGTGGCCATGGCAGCGCGGGGTCTGGGACGCTCGCCGCTGGATGTGTCACTGAGCTGGCTGCTCTCCCGCCCGGGCGTCTCTACCGCCATCGTCGGACCGCGCAACGCAGTCCAGCTCAAGGAACTCCTCGACGCGCAACTGGGTGTCCTGCCGGCGGAAATTTCGCGGGCCCTGGAAGACGTTTCCTAGCGCCTGTCCAGGATGTCCAGGAGATAGCTCCCGTAGCCGCTCTTGGCCAGTTTGGCCGCCTGCCGGCGCAGTTCGTCATCGCTCAGGTAGCCCATGCGCCATGCCACTTCTTCCGGCGAGCCGATTTTCAGCCCCTGCCGGTTTTCCGTGGTGCGGACATAGTTCGAGGCGTCATTAAGGTCGCCGAAGGTACCGGTATCCAGCCACGCGGTGCCGCGTGGGAACTTCTGGACGTGGAGTTTGCCAAGCTCCATGTACTTCCTGTTGATGTCCGTGATCTCCAGTTCGCCACGGGGCGAGGGCGCCAGGTCCTTGGCCATGGAAACGACGTCGTTGTCGTAGAAGTAGAGTCCCGGTACGGCGTAGTTGCTCTTTGGTTGCGCGGGCTTTTCCTCGATCGAGATGGCGAGGCCGTCGTCGTCGAACTCCACCACGCCGTACGCCGTCGGGTCCTTGACCCAGTAGCCGAAGATGGCGCCGCCGTCGACGTCGTTGTAATGCCGGAGCTGGGCACCCATGCCGGGACCGTTGAAGATGTTGTCCCCGAGGATGAGCGCCACCTTGCCGCCGCCGATGTGTTCCTCGCCCAGGATGAAGGCCTGTGCCAGGCCGTCCGGGGTGGGCTGCTGGGCGTACGTGAGGGAAATGCCGAAGTGGGAGCCATCGCCCAGGAGGTTCTCGAATTGGGGGGCGTCCTTGGGGGTGGTGATCACCAGGATGTCGCGGATTCCCGCCAGCATGAGGGTGCAGAGCGGGTAGTAGATCATGGGCTTGTCAAACACCGGAACCAATTGTTTGCTGATTCCGAGCGTGATGGGATGAAGCCGTGAGCCCGTTCCACCTGCCAGAATAATTCCGCGCATTTTGCGCTCCTCTCCCCTGCCCGTGACCGGTGCTGGCGGTTACGCTATCGCCATGCAGAGAATCCTTGTCACCGGCGGGGCCGGATTCATCGGATGCAACTTTGTCCACTACATCATGGAACACGGCAGCGTTCATGTCACTGTCCTGGACAAATTGACCTATGCGGGAAATGAATCATCCCTGGCCGGGCTGCCACCGGAAAGATTCGAATTCATCAAGGGCGATATTTGCGACTCCGTGCTTGTTGACCGGCTTACGGCCAGTGTTGATGCGGTGGTGCATTTCGCGGCGGAATCCCACAATGACAATTCCCTGCAGGATCCCAGGCCATTCATGGACACCAATCTCTTGGGGACCTACACCCTCATTGAGGCTGCCCGGAAGCACGGGACGCGATTCCATCACATCTCAACCGATGAGGTATATGGAGACCTCGCCCTGGATGAGCCCACCCGTTTCACCGAGCATTCGGTGTACCGGCCCACGAGCCCCTACTCCGCAACGAAAGCCGGTTCGGACCTGCTGGTGCGGGCCTGGGTCCGTTCTTTCGGGTTGCAGGCCACCATCAGCAATTGCTCCAACAATTACGGGCCATACCAGCACGTGGAGAAATTCATTCCCCGCCAGATCACGAATCTCCTGGATGGACACCGGCCACGGCTCTACGGACAAGGCCTGAATGTCCGGGACTGGATCCATGTGGAAGACCATTCCTCGGCGGTGGCGGCCATCCTGGAACGCGGCCGCATTGGTGAGACGTACTTGATCGGCGCCGACGGGGAACAGTCCAACCGCACGGTGGTGGAGAAACTGCTCCACCTGATGGGCCAACCATCCGATGCCTACGACCTCGTCACGGACCGCCCAGGCCACGACCTGCGCTACGCCATAGACTCCACCAAGTTGCGACGCGAGCTCGGGTGGCGGCCGCTGTTCGAAGATTTCGACGCCGGACTGGCGGCTACAGTGCAGTGGTACCAGGAGAACGAGGACTGGTGGCGGCCGCAAAAAGCCGAAACTGAAGTGAAGTACGCAGGGCAAGGTCACTAGCGCCGATGCCGACACCCAAAGAGTTGACGTCCCGGTCCACCCCGATCCGCGGTTTACTGCTCTTCGACCTGCCGGTGCACGCAGACGAAAGAGGCTGGTTCAAGGAGAACTGGAACCGCAGGACAATGGGCGCCCTGGGCCTGCCCGACTTCGGGCCCGTGCAAAACAACATCTCATTCAATGCCCGACGCGGTACGACGCGGGGAATCCATGCCGAGCCGTGGGACAAGTTCATTTCGGTAGCTTCCGGCAGGATCTTCGGAGCGTGGGTGGACCTGAGGAGCGGTCCGGGATTCGGCACGGTGTTTTTCACCGAAATGGGTCCCGGCGAGGCCGTCTTCGTCCCGCGGGGCGTGGGCAACGCCTTCCAAACCCTTGACGACAACACGGCGTACACGTATCTGGTCAACGACCACTGGAGCTCCGAAGCCCAGGCCGACTACACGTTCCTGAACCTGGCCGACGCCACCGCTGCTGTGCCGTGGCCGATCCCCTTGGCCGAAGCCACCATGTCCACCCAGGACCAACAGCACCCATCCTTGGCCCAGGTTGCTCCCATGAAGCCGCTCCGGACCATGGTTCTGGGCGCCAACGGCCAACTGGGGTCCGCCTTGCGGAAGGTCTTCGCGCATCTGGACACCGTGGACTTCTTTGACCGGGCGGACTTTGATGTCACGGATGGCAGCTCCTTTGACCGGGCCGATTGGCGGAAGTACGACACGGTCATCAACGCCGCCGCCTACACCGCCGTCGACGCCGCCGAAACCCCGGCGGGCCGGACTGCGGCCTGGCAGGTCAATGCCGGTGCGGTGTCGAACCTGGCGAGGACCGCCGTCGACCATTCACTGACCTTGGTGCACGTCTCCAGCGACTACGTCTTCGACGGCA
Organism: Paenarthrobacter sp. NPDC090520; assembly: GCF_044769205.1. Lineage (NCBI taxonomy): Bacteria > Bacillati > Actinomycetota > Actinomycetes > Micrococcales > Micrococcaceae > Paenarthrobacter > Paenarthrobacter sp. NPDC090520. The sequence goes on along the minus strand of NZ_JBIVXM010000002.1, from coordinate 389,659 downwards.
CGGCGGAGATCCACGGCGAGGACGAGCAACCCAGTCCCCTCGGCGTCTACGGGCAGAGCAAGGCCGCGGGCGATGCGGCCGCTGCTGTGGCACCGAAGCACTACATCCTCCGGAGCAGCTGGGTGGTAGGCGATGGAAAGAACTTCGTGCGCACCATGGCCGCGCTGGCCGGACGCGGTGCAGGACCGTCCGTCGTCGACGATCAGTGGGGGCGCCTGACGTTTGCCGAGGACATCGCGGCGGCGATCAGGCACTTGCTGGGCACCGGCGCTCCGTATGGAACGTACAACGTCAGCAACGACGGGCCGGTGCAATCGTGGGCGGACATCGCGCGGGACGTCTACCGCCTCAGCGGCGTGGATCCCGGGCTGGTGACCCCGGTGAGCGCCGAAGAGTACGCCAAACCCGGCATGGCGGCCCGTCCGCGACGAAGCGTGCTGGATCTTGGCAGGATCAAGGCGGCCGGATTCGTGCCCCCGGAGGCACACGTCCGGCTCAAGGAGTACCTGCAGGACCTGAAACCCTAGCCCTGCGGCACAAAACGTCCTACAGTGGCCGTACGGCAACCTCGATCAGACGGGGCCGGGAGACAACTCAAGCAAGTACGGGCAGCACCAGTTGCCCGCGGCGATCCAAGGCAGTGCAGCGGCCAGGGATCGCCGGTCAATTGTCCATGCCTTGAGTTGGACCCGAGCGAGACCTTGCGTCTGGAGAGCCGATAATGCTGCAGTCAAAGACCTTCCCCATCGGGGGCCTTTTCCACGACCTCGCCGGACGGCTGAGTTACCACCCTCCAGCAGCGCCACAGGCGGCCCAAGCCAAGGAGCTTTGTCTCGGCGGCTCCTCGGTCCGGCTCATGGAGTTCCCGGAGGCCGTCCGCTTCATCATGGACCGCGCCACACACCTGGGAACACCGCCCCTCGGTGTGTGCTCAGCGAACCTGGACCACATCCGGCACTTCGGCACGGGAAGCCGTTGGGCAGGAACGATGGCCGGCCCCGCGGTTGAGTGGCTCACCCTCATCGATGGCGCTCCCCTTGCCGTGGAAGCGGAGCGCCTCACCGGCAAGCCGTGGCCACGGCTGGCGGGCAGCGACCTGGTTGGACCCCTCCTCGACGAAGCAGAGAGTCGCGGATTGCGCGTGGGCTTCCTCGGTGGGTCAGGGCAGGCCCAGCAGCTGATCCGCCAGCGGTTCGCCGCGGATCGTCCGGGATTGGCCATCGCTGGCTGGTGGGCGCCGGACCGGTCCGAGATCAGCGATCCGCAGGCATCAAGGCGACTGGCCGGTGAGATAGCTGCCAGCGACGCAGACCTCCTGGTGGTGGGTTTGGGCAAACCCCGCCAGGAACTGTGGATCACCGAGTACGGCCATCTGACAGGAGCCAAGGTCCTTCTGGCGTTCGGCGCCGTGGTGGATTTCCTTGCCGGCCGCATCACGAGGGCACCGGCCTGGGTGGCCGGACATGGCTTCGAATGGGCATGGCGCCTCATGCTCGAGCCCCGCCGGCTGGCCCACCGCTACCTCGTGGACGGCCCCGAGGCCTACCTCCACCTGCGGCGGGACAGTGGACTGTCCGCCGCGTCCGGGATGACCCGCGCGGTGGGACAACCTGCGCACGCGCCACTCCAGGCGCCGGGCACCTTCGCTTCGGCGGAAGACCAAGCGGACATCGCCGTCGTGGTGGTGACCTACAACAACGCCGATGATATTGGCCCGCTCATCGAAAGCCTCCGGGCCGAAACGGCAACCCAGACGCTCAAGGTAGTGGTGGCGGACAACTCACCGAACGGCGACACCATGGCAGCCCTGGCGGACCATCCAGATGTGATTGCCAAGAGCACGGGCGGCAATCTGGGGTATGCCGGTGGAATCAACGTGGGGCTCCGGGCCGCTGGTCCGGCTGGTGCCTTCCTCATTCTCAACCCTGACCTGCGCGTGGAACGGGGCGCGGTGGCTGCGCTGCGGCGCCGCATGGCGGCATCGGGCGCCGGTGCGGTGGTACCTGTTCTCCTCGATGACGACGGTAGCGTCTATCCCTCTTTGCGGCGCGAACCCAGCATCCTGCGAGCGCTGGGTGACGCGGCCATGGGAAGCCGTCTGCCCGGACGGCCTGGATGGTTGTCCGAGATGGACTTTGATGCAGAGAGCTACAAGTATGCCCACGCTGTGGAGTGGGCAACGGGTGCGGCCTTGCTGATCGATGCGAGGGTGGCTGAGGCCGTGGGCGAGTGGGACGAACAGTTCTTCCTCTACTCGGAGGAAACAGACTTTTGCCGGCGGGTCAGGGAGTTGGGCTTCCCGATTTGGTTTGAGCCGTCTGCCAGGATGTGGCACGAGCGTGGCGGGTCGGGTTCGTCTGCGCAGTTGTCGGCCCTGATGTCGGTCAACCGGGTGCGGTATGCGGAGAAGCATCTGGGCCGTGGGCGTTCGGGGGCTTTCCGGCTGGCGGTGCTGGGCTCGGAGATTGCGCGCCTCGGGAAACCCGGTCACCGGGAGGCCGCTGTGGCGTTGCTGAGCCGCAGGCGTTGGGCTTCCTTGCCCCATGCGGGAGCCTACCCGGAGCCGGGACCGGTTGTTCGCCCGGTGGGCTCGGTGGTTATTCCGGCGCACAATGAGGCCGCGGTGATCGGGCGGACGCTGGATTCGTTGCGGGAGGTGTTGGCTTGGGGCACCGTGGAGGTGATTGTTGCCTGCAATGGGTGTACGGATGGGACGGAGGCCATTGCGGCGGCCTATGACGGCGTGCGTGTCATCGAGGTGGAGGCGGCTTCGAAGGTGGCGGCTTTAAATGCCGCTGATGAGGCTGCGCAGTTGTGGCCGCGGCTGTACCTGGATGCCGACATAGAAGTGACGGCCGGTGCCCTGGCTGCGGTGTTCTCGGCGCTAACGGAGGGTAGTCTCCTTGCCGGGCGCCCCGCCTACCGGTACGACACCACGGGTGCAACGTTCCTTGTCCGCGCCTACTACCGGGCCAGGACCAGGATCCCCGGGAACTCGGAGGGCTTGTGGGGTGCGGGGGCTTATGCCCTCAGCGAGCCGGGACACGCCCGCTTGGGGACCTTTCCGCCGCTGAGTGGCGATGACTACTACGTTGACAGGTTGTTCACGGCGGAGGAGAAGGCCGTCCTGGACACGGAACCGGTGGTGGTTCGGACCCCCCGTTCCCCGTCTGCCTTGATGGCCGTCCTGCGGCGTACGTCCTCGGGTAACGCCCAGCAGGATGCGGTTTCCGGTGATGCCACGGCTTCCAGGACGCTGCGGCAGTTGGTGGAATCGGTCCGTGGTCCGCTGACGGCCTTCGACGCGTTGGTGTATGCGGCCTTCGCAGGTGCGGGCCGCCGTCGTGCACTACGCCCGGGCACCCCGGCGTTGGCCTGGGAGAGGGACAACAGCAGCCGCTAAGTCACCAGCCGCAGCTGGTGCCTCCTTCAATGCGGTAGAGGTGGACCGCGTTGCCGTCGGCGAAACTGTCGGTGAACGTTCCGTCAGTGATGGGAATGGTGCGGTTTTCATCGATCACGACGGCGGTGCTGCCGCCGCAGGCGAGGTGGAAGGTGGCCTGGCCTGCGGCCTGGGTGTTGGCACCGGAGAAGACGTAGACCTGCCCGTTGTGGAGTTTCGTCGCGACATCCACGGGACCGGATGCGGTGGCGGCACCATCCAGGAACGGCGCGTTCAGCACGGGGGCGAGCTGCTTGATCTGGTGGTTCACTGCCGTGACCGCAGGCCGGACGTCTCCGGGGCAGTCACGAAGCACGTGCTGGGTCACACAGTCCCCGCCAAAGCTGTGGTTGAAGTACACGATTCCGCGGGCACCGTGGATGAGGCTGCTCCATACGGCCGCACGCAGTTGGGGACCGGTAATGGTGGCAGCGGCTGGTGAGTCCTCGAACGGGTGGCCTGCCTCGACGAAAGCCCATACGGGTTGGCTGCCTCCCGTGAGTTTGCGGATGCGCTCCACCGTCCACCCGTAATTGGCCGCGAGCCGGCATTCTGCGGGGGTGAGGTCCCGGAGGTAGCCGTTGATGGCGCCGCCTTCGGTCTTGGCGCAGATGTTGGGGTCCGTGAACCAGTAGTTGTCCGCCGAGACAACGTCCTGATATTCGCGAAGGAACTTTTGTGATTGTTCGTCGGACAGCCAGAAAGTGACACCCTTGCCATAGTTGGCGTAGACCATGGTGCCTGGTGGCGCGGCGGCGCGCAGTTGGCCCTGGACCGTGTAGCCGCATTTGGCTTGTTCGGGAACGCAGATGGTCCCCTCCCCGGGGTATTTGCCGCTCCACGCACCGTCACCGCCGCCGGCCCACATGTCCACTTCGTCACCCAACGCGAAGCCTGAGGCTGTCCCGGCCGGGTAGGTGGGGATGGCGTACATTCCGGAGGACTTGATGAGTTCCATGTCGGAGTCCGGTGTGAGCACGACGTACGTGTTGAGTCCCGCCGCGAGGTCCTTGGCCACATAGTCCTTTTCCAAGGCACTTTCGAACCAGACACCCACGGGAAAGTAGTCCGGATCGGTAGGCAATGGGTTGCGGAATTGTCCGTAGAAGCCCGGTCCGCCGTCGACAGGGCGCAGTGCAGTGCCCGCCGGGTGGGTTGGTTCAGGTTGCGGCGCCGTGCCCGCGAGGGGTGCTCCCCCGCTGATCGTGGCACCTGCCAGGAGGCAGAGCAGTGCCAGCGCTCCGAGTATTGCCGCGGACCTGCGGTTCATGGTTCCCCGATTCCCGGTGGTCAGTGCGGAGTGGGTTCGAGGGCTGCGTCCGTGCGGGCCAGCCGCCACAGCGCTCCGGAGATTCCGAGCATGAAGAACAGGACGCTGGCGGACATGGCGAAGGACAATCCATCGAAGAAGGCGAAGGTGACCGCGATTGCTGCTACTGATGCCAGGACCGCTTGGGAGAGCTGTTGGGCGGCGGGATCCGTGGCGAGTTTCCTGGCCTGCCAGGTGGCGGCGAGCGCGCAGGCGATGACCCCAAGGAAGGCCAGGAGGCCGAGGACTCCAAGTTCCACGAGGGTGCCAAGGTACTGGTTATCCACGATCACGTAATCGGGCAGGAACGTTCCGAACCCGCGGCCGACGATTGGGTTGTTGGCCAGCATCCCGAACGCAGTGCTGTAGGCGCTGGTGCGGGAGCTGATGCTGGGGTCCTCGGTTCCCACCGTGAAGAGTCCGCGAAGGGTACCCAGCATGCCGGGAGTCAGGACGTACAGGGCGCCGGCCAGGACGACGGCCAGGAGGATCGCCCGGCGTCGGATCTTTTTGGGCCATGACGGAACCAGGGCGACGATAGCGACGGCGAAGGCTGTGAGCGCTGAACGGGACACCGAGAGGACGGCTGCGGCAGAGATGATCGCTGCCGGTGACCATCTGAGGAGCCATCCCCGGTGCCTGTCGGTCACGGCGAATGCGATGGCTACGGGGAGGGAGGCCACCAGGACGACGCCGTACTCCAGGGGGTGGCTGGCCATGCCGGCCGCGCGGACGAAGCCACCCCTGGACTGTACGCCGGTGAGCTCCGAGGCGGCGCTGAACCCGGGCAAGCTGATCCAGTCCACCAGCGACTGGCCTGTGGCAAACTGCAGGAGGCCCAGCAGTGCTGTTCCTGTTCCCACCAGGACCAGGGCGCGGAGGACCTTCATCAGGGTCCGGCGACTGGCCAGGCCATCGTTGATCAGCAGGAAGATGCCCGCCCAGCTCGTCAGGCGGATGATGCCGCTGTCGGCCGGGCTCGTTTCGGGTGCAGGGACTCCGTGGAGCATGGCCAGGGCGTAGCTGGCCAACGCCATGGCCAGGAAAACGGCCATGGCGTTGCGGACCATTTGCGTTCCAGCACGGCTTGGGGTGGTGCGCTGCAGTTGGTACAGCAACCACCACGCGAAGGCCAGGAGCCCGCACAGGGTGCTGGGCCTGCCCACGGACCCCAAGGCGGTGAGTGTCAGGTTGGAAGGGATGGCACAGGTGAGAAGCAGGTAGACGATGACGAACGATGAGACGTCCCTGCGTTCAGCGGGTTCGAGGGGTGTGGGGTTGGCAAGCAGCGTGTTCCGCTCAGACCCGGGCCTTGGCATCGGACACCTCCCTTGGTTGCATCTTGCTCTGGCGGCGGCGGACCATGATGCGGTCAATGTAGATGGTGGCCACGGACGTGACCGCCAGGCAGAGCGCCTCGAGCACCACCGCTCCTTTGAGCCGCGTGACCGGAGTTCCACCGCCGAAGACCACCTCCGATTTGGACGGAGTGGTCTGGGTGGAGATGAGGTCCCCTTTGACCTTGGCCTCGGATTGCAGCGCGACGGTAGCGTCGTTGATCCGGTCAAGGACGTTCGCCAGCACCTGGTTCACCTTCTCCGCGCTCGAATCCACAACCTGCACTTTGAGCACGGGCTGGCTGAAGGTCTTGTTCCACTGGCCACCATTGTTGGGCAAGGTAACGGAGTAGCCCTGCTGGACTCCTGCGCCGTACAGTGTTCCGCTCGTCAGGACCAGGTCCACGGCAGCAGAATCCTGGTTGACCCGGCGCTTGACCATGTCCGCGAACTCCACCAACGTCATGGCGCTGCCCCCTGAGATCCAATAGGCAGGTTCCCGTTCCGGGGCGAGGAAGGTGACATCTGCCTCGGTCCAGAAAACGGGCTCGGAGGATCTGATGGCGCCCAATGCAGCCAGGCCCAGCACCAGGCCTATGGCTACTACGTACCAACGGCGCAGGAGGATCCCGAGGAATGTAGCCGCCGTCATGGCTAACTTGGTCCGGAAGACAAGGGCAGGACGCCGTCAGCTTCAGGTTCCGTGGTGGCCTGGGTCTTGTTCCGGTTACGGGATCTCACCGGCGAGGCGGCCAAGGGGTCCACGGTGATTTCCTGCTCTGCTGCGAGCTTGCGGCGGCGCCGGGTCAGGAGCAACCCGTCCAGGAGGACGGCGATCACCAGGGTCACGGCGACGCCACCGGCGCCTGCTACCAACACCAGCTGGGTCCGGGCTTTCACCTCCGGCACGGCCTGCCGGTCCACCAGCAGGTTCATGGTGGTGATCCTGGCCGGAACGGCGACATTGAGTGCTTCCTGCATCTCGTTGAGGGAGCGCGGGGTTTCCTCCATCACGGCCTTGAGGAGGGACATGGTCTGTTCCGGTGAGTCAGCATTTGCCGTGATGACCAGGATGGCGCCGTTGGTGCCGCGGTCCGGTTCGGCCGTGTACGTGGCCGTGCCGAAGTTCGCCAGGACGCGCTCCTTGACCGGCTGCGAGGAGAGTTTGCGGATCAGGATGTCCAGTGCCTCGCTCATGCCTCCCAGGTAGAGGTAGGGGTTGCCCGCGCTGCCGATGCTTTGGCTGGAGGGCATCAGCACCAGGCTGGCTTGGGCTTTGAACTTGTCCGGGGCGTTCATCTGGATGGCCACGCACAACAGCCCGGTGACCAGGATGCCGGCGACCAGCACGTACCACCGCCGGATTATGCTCGCTATGACGGTACGAAATTGCATCATTTGCTCCCAACATGACGGGATCCGCGTGTGCTGCCCGGCTCCGTGGTTTGATGCTTGCCCACAAGGGAAAGCAGCTGTTCTGCCCTGACATCCCACGTGTGCGCGAGGGCCGAGTCCTGGATCGCCAGCCGCCGCACAGGGCCGGGCGGGTCAACGATCCTGGAACGCACAAGATCCACGAATTCCCTTGGTGTCCCGGCGATGGCGACGGACAATCCCCCAACCCACCGTGTGGCGGGCAGGTCCGTCGCAACCACGGGAACACCTGATGCAAGGTATTCGAGGGTCTTCAAGGGAAAACTTGACGTATTGAACTCCGAAACGCTGTACGGGGTCAGGCCCACCGCGACTGTTTGGAGGATCCGGGCCACCTCTTCGGCGGGGACTGCACCGCGCCAATCCACCGACGGCAGGGCCAGGAAGCCATCCAGGAACCGTGCCATCCCCGGATCACGTTCGGTCCGGGGTCCCACCACCACCAGGGGCACTGCGGCATGGCCCAGTTCGGTGAGGATTTCCTTGTCCAGCCGTTCGTTCAGTTGCCCCACCAGGGCGGCAACGGGCCGCCGCACGGCGTCCGGGTCCCCTGCCGCCGGGGTTCGGCAACCATTGGGCAGCAGTTCCACTGTGCGGCCAGCGAGCGCGGTCATTTTTTCGGCCAGGCCTGGCGAGACCGCGGTGACCACATCTGCCATGGCGCAGTTGGCCCGCAGGACCCGTTCCACATGGCGGCGCGACAAGCCAAGGAGGTCCGCTGCCGCCAGCCAGTCGTCAGTGAGGTGGAGAAGCCGGGGAGCCCTGATGGTTGCAGGGAACGGCACCACCGGGGAGGAATTGACGACGACGGCGATGTCCCCCTTGTGCGCGGCGGACGCCAGCGCCCTTATGGCCAGAGCTTCGGTGCTTCGCCGGACCAGGGGGCGGCTGAAGCCGGGAAGTGCAGGGAGGCGGAGCCGGTTGATGGACGGTGCCACCTGTTCGGGAACACCGTTGAGGCTCCTGAACGCGTGGCGGCGGACGTCGGCGTAGCGGTGGACGGAGACTGGCTGGTCCGCCCACAACACATCGCCTCGTGCTGCGAGCGCCTCGGCGAGGAGCCGGTCCGTGCCGGCGATGCCGTCCCAGCGACCTCCGGAAATGTACATGATGGTCCGCGTCATGGCCGGACCTCAGCGGGGTTCCAGGCCGGACGTGGCGAGGACGCCACGGGGCGGGAATTGAAATCATCCAGGGCGGCCCTGCCGCGGAGCCGGAGCCAGCGGCGTCGCGCAATGTAGGCGGCATATCGTGCCAGGGCCGTCGCCTCGGCCGGTGCCAGCGCAGGCGGCCGCTGCGGTGACCCGGTAACTTCCGTGTAGAGGTCAAGTTGCCGTTGTGCGGAGTGCTCCAGGGAGAAACGTTCCACAACCAGGCGCCGGCCGTAGCTTCCCAGGGCGATGCGCAGCCCCTGGTCATCAAGCAGGCGGGCGAGGATGGCGGTGAGTGCCCCGCTTCCCTGCCCGGAACTCCCGGGCCCTGCGCCGTACCAGCCCTGCCACAGGAAGGTTGGCAGCGATTCCGGCGTGAGGAGCTCCCAAAAGCCCTCTTCGCCCTGGACCACCAGGGGTTTGGCGAACGCCATGCCCCGCAAGGCTGAGCCGCCCATTCCCAAGACCACGTCGGCTATGCCGTAGGCGGGACGTGGGTCCTCGATTTCCCCGGTCAGGACAACCACGGTGCGTCCGGCCCCGGCATTGATCCGTTCGGCCCGTGCGCGGACGGTTGCCTCGGCCGGCCCGGATCCCACAACTACCAGACGCACGTCTCCTGCGCGGGAAAGATCCGCCACGGCGTCCATGGCTGCGAGAATTCCCTCCAGCTTCAGTTCGTGGGCCAGGCGCGAAACACAGACAACGTGCATGGCCGCGTCCGCCAGCCCCCACCTTTCCCGGAATTCGTCTGTGGCAGCGCCCGTATCCGGAACGTTGGCTGCAGTATCCACAGGTGGTTCCATCAGGCGGACCATTCCCCGGCCGGCCTTCTCTTCATGGCGGCGGATCTGCTCTGTTCCCACCATCAGGGGCATGGAATACGGGATGAAGGGTGCAACCGCCATGGACATGACGGTGGCGACGGCGGAACCGCCCGCTATTTTGCTGGCGGCGAGGCATTCCAAGGCGGGGGGCCATTCGTAGCCGTGGATGATGTCGACGCCGCGCTCGCGGACCAGGCGTCCCAGTGACCGGACCACTGCCGGAGAGGGACGTTTCCCCGGTACTGGAGCCTGGATGAACTCGAGGCCCAGTTCCCTGGCCCTGCGAACCAAGGGGCCGGGCTGTCCGAACAGCATCACTTCGTGTCCCAGCGCCTGGACGGCGGCGCCCAGTTCGATGGCGTTCAGTTGGCTGCCGCCGAGGCCAAGGTCGTGGGGGTAGACAACGATCCTCATGCGGCCACCTCCTCGCGGCCACGGCCCCAGCGCCGGATTTCGGCGACGTCGGAGCGCCTCAGGGCGAGGGCGGCCCCCATGGCCACGAGTCCAATGCCGGTGGAAGCAAGGACAGCCGGCAAGGGTGAGTGCAGCGCCTGGGACACGAGCCACGATGCGTAACCGGTGACGGCGGCCAGGGCGAGCGGAACGGCAACACGGGCCGCCAGGTCCTTCATGGCGACGTTCGCCCGGCGCAGGGTCCTCAGATACATGGGAGTGGTCACCAGCAGGGCCACACCTGCCGGAGCCATGGCCAGGCCGGGCATCCCGCCAAGCGCGGCCCCGGCAATCAGTCCTGGAACCAATGCCAGCAGCGCCACCAGTTGGACACTGAAAATCGACATGGAGAGGCCAACCACCACGAGGTAGTCATAGAGCAGCTCGTGAAGGATGCGCAGTGCCGTCAACGGTGCAAGCCATACCAGGGCCAGGCCCGCCAAGGACCAGGCATCCCCGTAGACCAAGGTCACCAACGCGACAGCGCAGCCCATCATCACCGCGCAGACCGGAAGGAGCACCGCGGACAATGCACCGAGCAAGGAAAGCAGCGCGGCGCGCATATCTTCCGGATTGTCCTGCAAGCGGGCAAACATGGCCGGGGCGACGCTCCTGAGGGGCTGTGACAACAATGCCGCGGGCCAACCGGCCATGTTGAACGCCATCACGTAGAGTCCCAGCGTCACGGGTCCCAGCATCTTGCCTGCCACCAGCTGGTCCACGTAGCCGACGCTGAAAACCACCAGGCTCGCCCCTGCCAGCGGCAGCCCGAACGACAACAGCTCGCGGGCCGCCTTCCGGGAAAAACCGAAGCGGTAAGGCAACGGCGAAAAAACGACGAAGAGCACGGCAGACACAATGCTTGCTGCCACCCGGCCGACGGCAAGGCTCATGGCCCCCATGCCGGCTATGACCAGGACCAGGGAAACACCCGCACCGAGCCACACGTTCACCTGGTCGATGGCCATCCGCTGCCCTTGACGGAAGTTTCTTTGCAGGAGGGCAGCAGGGGTGGCCACGAGGCCGTTGAAGACGATGCAGGTGGCAAGCAGCCGGACAACATCCGTGGCGGCCTCGTTGCCCATGGCAGCAGCAAAGTACGGGGCAGCCACATAGGACGCAGCGAAGAGAACAACACTGCACGCCGTGGAAATCGTAGTAACCGTAGCAGCGATATGCTTTGGGTCCCCGGGCCACCGGACAATGGCCAGGCTCACCCCCAACTCGTTGAAGCTCAACACGGCGATCAGGGCGACGAACGCCACCGCGTACGTACCGAACTCCTCCGGTCCCAGCAAACGGGCCAGGGCAATGCCAATGCCAATGGTCCCCAGGCGCGTGACGAACGCATTGATGACGCTCAGCGCAAAGGCCCTTGAGGGCGTTGGCCGGCGTTGGGTCGCCACGTGCTTCTGGAGAGTCACAGGATGCCCTCCAGCGCGGGGTAGTTGCCGCGCCGGATGATCCGTGCAGGAACACCCGCCCACGTCTCATCCTCGGGAACGTCGCTCAGAACGGCGGCACCCATGCCAATGGTGGCACCGGCGCCAACCGTGCGGCGCTCGCGGACGCTGGCGTTCATTCCGATGTACGCTGACCTGCCGATGTGGACGTTCCCGCCCAGGGACACGCCCGCGGCGAAGGTCGCGAAGTCGCTCACAACATCATCGTGCGTGAAGGTCACTCCGGGCATGGCCACGACGTGGCTGCCGAGGGTCACCGAAGCAGTCATCGTGACGTGCGCCAGGATGATGCTGCCGGGGCCAATGCGGCACCCTTCCGGAACATGGGCGGAGGGATCGACGGCGGTCGCGTAACGGTCCTCGGACAGCCCAAGCGCCCGAAGCCGCATGACGACGCTTTCCCTGCCGCTGCCCGATCCGATGCAGACCAACAGCAGTGCATGCGGGAATTTCAGGGCGTCGCGGATGGGCCCGAGTACGTGGGCGCCATCCACAACACGTCCGAGCTTGTCTTCGTCGTCGTCAAGTATGCCGATGACGTCGAACGGCCCGCTGGTGCGGACCATGGCCAGGACTTCCCGGGCCAGGCCGCTTGCAGCGATCAGGAGCAACTCGCTCATCGTCCCCGCCCTGCCGCCCGGAGCACGGAATCAATGACGCGGACCTGGTCGGCGAGCGTGAGCTGATGGTAGAGGGGCAGGATCAATGTGTGGTCCGTGAGCCATTCCGTGGCGTCGAGGGCTGCGCTGCCGGTATCCCTGCCGGCATAGGCGGGCTGGCGGTGCGCGGCCATGATGCCGCGGCGGGCCGAGATTCCGTCCTCCGCCAGGCGAACCATCAGCTGATCGCGTTCCAGCGGGAAAGCCTCACCGATTTCCAGCCAGCACGACTGGTAATTGCCCGCCCCGTACACGGGATCCTCCACGAGCCGCAGTCCTTCCACACCGGCAAACGCGTCAGCGTAGTTGGCGGCCATTTCACGACGCCGCCGTACGGCTTGGGCCAGTCGGCCCAACTGCACGAGTCCGACGGCGGCCTGAAGGTCTGTCATGCGATAATTGAAGCCAACTTCGAGGTACTCCTCGGCCGGGGCCAGGACGCTTGCATGCCGGTCGGCGGCCGAAACGCTCATGGCATGTTCGCGGAGCCTGCGGGCACGGTCGCCAAAGTCCTTCCGGGACGTCGAGAGCATGCCACCCTCTCCTGTGGTGAGGATCTTGCGGGGGTGGAAGGACCATGCAGCCACGTCCGCACCGGCACCCACCGGCCGCCCGCGGTAGCGCGACCCGATGGCGCACGCCGCATCTTCCACCACCACGATGCCCAAAGGATCACACAGCTCACGGATGGGTTCCAGGTCCACCGGCACACCACCCTGGTCCACGGCGATCACGGCCCGGGTGGCAGGAGTAAGCGCGGCGGCCACGGTTTCGGCCGTCACGCAGCCGGTGACGCGGTCGACGTCGGCGAACACCGGCCGTGCGCCCACGTACGTGGGCGCGTTCGCAGTGGCGATGAAGGAAAGGGACGGCACAACCACGTCATCGCCGGGACCAACACCGGCAACGGCCAAAGCCAGATGCAGGGCGGACGTGCAGCTCGAGACGGCAACGGCATAAGCCGCCTGCTGTTCCACAGCGAAAGCTTCCTCGAACTGGCGCACCTTCGGTCCCTGGGCAACCCAGCCCGATGCGATGACCTCCGCCACGGCCTGGGCCTCTTCGGCTCCAAGCCACGGCTTCATGACGTCGATACGCGCCAGCGAGGTCTCTGACAGGGTCATCGTGCACCTGCCGCAGGCACTGCCGGCCGGGTGGCGGACCTGGCTGCGGCGATTTCCTCCCGGAGTGGCCTCCACCAATCAACGAGGGAACGCAATCCGTCCTCCAATCCCACCGCGGCCTCAAAGCCCAGATCCCGCCGGGCAAGGGTGGTGTCAGCCAGCCGGCGGACAACTCCGTTCACTGCCCGTTCCGGCCCATGCTCCAGGTGCAAAGGCGAATCCATGACGTGCAGCAGGGTACGGGCGAGGTCAGCGAGGCTGGTCTCCGTACCGCTGGCCACGTTGTAAACGCCCTCATTCACGGGGCTCGCAGCTGCAAGGACATTGGCCCGGGCCACGTCTGCCGTGTGCACGAAGTCCATGGTCTGCTCACCGTTTCCGAAGATCAACGGAGGAAGTCCATCAACGATCCTCTCCATCCAGCGGACCAGCACCTCGGTATAGAGTCCGTGGACGTCCATGCGGGGACCATAGACGTTGAAGTAGCGCAGCAGCACGTAGTCCAGGCCGGACATGGCCCGGAAACTCCTGGCCATGCCTTCGTTGAACGACTTGGCGGCGCCGTAGAAGGTGTCGTTGTTGTGGTGGTGGTGGCGTTCCGTCGTGGGAAATTCCTCCGCCATGCCGTAAACCGACGCACTGGAAGCCGCGATGAGCTTTCCTACTTTGTGCTCGACGGCCGCTTCAAGGACAGTGAACGTCCCGTCCACCAGTACTTCCAGCGCGAGCCGTGGTTCTTCAGCGCACTGGGTGATGCGGATGGCCGCCTGATGAAACACCAGGTCCTTGCCGATCGTCACATCGTGGACCAGGTCGCGCTCGCGGATATCCCCCTCGATCAAACGGACACGTCCTGAGGCCATGGCATCGTCGAGGTTGGCTTTGCGGCCGCGTACCAGGTTGTCCAGGATGTCCACGTGGGCCACTCCGGCGTCGAGCAACTGGTCCACGAGGGTGGACCCGATGGTGCCGGCCCCGCCCGTGACCAGGACGGTGGCGCCGAGGAGGGCGTTCATTGGGCAACCTGGAGGGAAACTTCGTTCCCCGCCACAACGGCCGCATGACCGTCGGTGCCGAGGCTCTGGGTGACGGCTTCCAGGACTGACAGGACGCGCAGTCCGGACTCGCCGCTGGTTCGCGGAGTCGAGTGGTTGCGGATGGACGAGGCCAGCTCGGCCACTACCTGGGTCAAGGGTTCCCGTTCCTGGAGTGCCGGGGACCATGTGTCTCCCAGGCGGTAGGAAATGGCGGTCGCTTTCTTGTCCGCAGCAGAGCGGGGCTGGTGTTCCAGGCTGACGCCGCGGTCATAGACGCTGAGCCGCTGCTGGGGATTCAGGTCATCCCACACCAGCGTCCTCTTGGAACCGCCGATGATCATTTGCCTGATCTTCGTGGGACTGAGCCAGTTCACATGGATGTGGACCATGGCGTCGTTGGGCAACCCGAAGGTGAGGTGGCCTACGCAGTCACGCCCGGTTCCGAGTGGATCGGCTCCGTGCGCGGAGATCTCCGTCGGGTGCAGTCCGCCGGGGAGGATGAAATCCAGGATGGACAGATCGTGCGGGGCAAGGTCCCAAAACACGTTCACATCGGGCTGGACCAGGCCAAGGTTGATACGCACCGAGTCGACGTACAGGATGTCGCCCAAAGCGCCGCTGCTGACCAGCTCCTGGATTTTCAGGACCGCCGGGGTAAAGCAGTAGGTGTGGTCGGCCATCAGGACCAAGCCACGGGCTTTGGCTTCCTCGACCATTTCGAGGCCTTTGGCCCTGCTGTCTGCCAGCGGTTTCTCCACCAGTACATGCTTGCCTGCCCGCAGGGCGGTCATCACCACTCCGTGGTGGGTGTGGGCCGGCGTCGCCACGGCTACGGCGTCGAGGTTGTAGGTGTCCAACAGTTCGTCGAGGGATTCGACGACGGCCACCCCACCCACCGTTTCCGCCAGGCGGAGTCCCCGCTCGACGTCAAGGTCGCAGATGGCCACGAGTTCCCAGTCCGGGCTCGCTTTGAGGTTCCTTGCCAGGTTGGGTCCCCAATAACCCGCGCCCACAACGGCGATCCGCAGTTTCGGGCGCAGCCCGTGGCCATTCAGTTGGCCTGATGGAATGGTTCCTATGCTCATTTTCCACTCGGATTCTGTGAGGGTGACTGGGTTGAAAGGGTTTAGTAGGCTCCGGCGGGCCGGGTCATGGCCCGGAAGGTCCGCCACATGATCATGAGGTCCCCCGCGATGGACCAGTTCTCGACGTAATAGAGGTCCAGGCGGACAGCTTCGTCCCATGGGAGGTCGGACCGTCCATTGATTTGCCACAGACCGGTGATGCCCGGCTTGATCAGTAGCCTGCGGTGGGTGTGCTGCTCATAGCCGTTAACTTCGCGGAGCAGGGGCGGGCGGGGGCCCACCAGGCTCATGGTGCCCATCAGGACGTTCCAGAACTGCGGCAGTTCGTCCAGGGAGTACTTCCGCATCCAGCGTCCGCATTTGGTGATCCTGGGGTCGCCCTTGATCTTGAACAGCACGCCCGCTCCTTGGTCCTTGGTGCTGAGTTCTTCCAACCGGGCCTCGGCGTCCACCACCATGGAACGGAACTTGAGCATCTGGAAGGTGGTTCCGCGCTTTCCGATCCGTTCCTGCTTGAACAGGACGGGACCGGGGCTGTCGGACCGGACTATGAGGGCCAGTGCCAGCAGCACGGGCGCCAGGACCAGGAGGGCTGCGCCCGCGACGGCGATGTCCATGACCCGCTTGAGGGTGTGCTTGCCACCGGAATAGTGCGGGATGTCGACGTGCATCAGGGGGAGGCCTTCGACCGGCCGCCAGTGGATGCGGGGACCGGCGACGTTGGTCAGTGTTGCCGCGAGCACCAGTTCGGCAGCATCTTCCTCGAGCCGCCACCCCAGCTCGCGGATGAACTGGTTGCCGCCCGGAACTGGGCCTGCCACGATCACTGCGTTGGCTCCGGTCTGCCGGACGGTGCGGGCCACCCCGTAGATCGAAGAGAGAACAGGGACACGGCGTTCGTCCACCACGAGGGTTGTTCCCCGGCGTGCGCCCGGAAGGCAGGCTCCCACAATGTCGTAAGGGGCTCCGGACTTCCTGTTGATTTGCTTGATGACGTACCTGACGTCCTCCGGCTCACCCACCACGATGGCTCGGGAGAGGCACAGGCCATGGGCCTTCTGCCGGCCCAGCCAGCGCCTGAAAGCCCACCGGTTCACCGCAAGGGCAGCAACGCCGATGGGCAGCGAAACAAGGACGAAGGTGCTGACGGACTCGATCCTGAACACCACCGCGGCGACGCCCAGGAAGCCGAAGACCCGCAGGCTGGCCGAGAGGACGCGCTTGTATTCCTCCGGGCCGACGCCAAGGACCTTCGAATCCCGCGTGCGGTAGACCTCCAGTGCGCCAATCCACGCCAACCCGATGAGCAGTCCCAGGATGGCTTGCCGTGTGTATCCGGTTCCCTCCGCGGCCGTAGCGAAGCCATCGGTGTTCAGCAGGTATCCGGCAAAAACCGCGACCGCCACCAAAACACTGTCGGAAAGGCGGAGGGCATTCCTCAGCAACCGGATCCACGTTGAACGGTCGGGCCGCGGCAGCACCGCGTGTGCGGGCCGGCGGGTGACTGGCGGCATGAGGTCCAGGGTGACATCTGCCCCCAGTGCCGCCAGTCCCGCCTTTTCAGTCCGTTGTGCAGCAACGGACTTGTCAATCCAGGGAGACACCGGCGGATTGACGGTGGCAACGGCCGGTTGCAGGGGGAATGCCGCGACGGTGTGGGTTGCACGCTTGGGTGCTGTTGCCTTGCCTTGGCGCAAGAGCGGAACTCGTACCATGTCAGCCTTCTTTTGCAGACCTGCCATTGCCTACAACCCAGTGAAGCCGGGGGGAAATGGGGGCGCACCAGTAGTCGGTACTCAACTTTGCGCAGGTTTACCCCTTGCGCATACTCGCGAGTACCTAGCTGCGCTACTTGGGACTACGTGCCTTGGCTCGTGGTTCGACGCCGGAGATCAGCGCCAATCCGGGCCCAAGGCAGCACAAAGAAGGCCAAAACCGGCACAAAAAAACCGGCCACCCGTTGGGTGGCCGGTGACAGTTGCTCAGTCCTCCAGGCTTTCGAGGTCCTCGTCGAGGACCTCTTCACCGTCCTCGTCATCCTCGTCGAACACTTGAAGGGGAGTAACCTCGGAATAGGCCTCGTAGAGTGCGTCCTCGTAAACCTCGAACGCATCGGCGACGGCGAAGAAGGCCGCCTCGACGGTGGGATCACCCTCCCCGCGCCGGGCGGAGGCAGCGGCCAGATGCTCTTCGAAGGCAGCAGTCAGTGACTGCAGCGCGACACGCGGATCGATGCTCATGCCTTCACGTTAGCCGGAAAAGGACCAAAATGGAGAGGGATGAAGGAACAATTTCAAGGCGGCTCCGTTGAGCGCCAACGAGACTATGCGCGTCAGTACGAGTACCTCGTCCTGACGGTTGGACCTGAGGATTCGCTGCCGGAGGCCCGCCGTCGGCTGGCTGAGCACTCCGAGTACGGCAAGTGGGAGTTGGAGCGCAGCCGGCTGTATATGGGCGGCGGCCGCCGTTTCTGGCTTCGCCGGAAGGTGTACTCCGTCCAACGAACGGTGTAGTCCCACCGACTAGTTTTCCAAGGGTCCCAACCAGGCGCTGGCCACTGTATTGTGCGCCGATTCGTCGTTGGACGGGTGGAAGATGCCGGCCAGCACGTCACGGTAGAGCCGCTCGAGCTCCGAGCCACGGAAATAGCTCCCTCCCCCGGACACCCTGATGGCCACGTCAACCACGTAGCGGGCATTCTCCGTCGCCCGTGATTTCAGGCCCACCAGCTTCGGGAACCATTGCGGACCGTGGTCCACCAACCCGTCCACGTCCCGGGCCAGGCCGGCCAGCTGTGGGTAGATGCCGTCCAGGGCCATGGCGGCATCGGCGATCTTCCAGCGGATGTCCGGATCCTGGGCAAAACTGCGTCCCCCGTACTTCGAGGAGACGCGCCGTTTCACGGCGTCCACGCCCAGGACGAAGGCACGGTCCGCAAGCCCGGTGTAGACGGCGGCGAGCAACGTTTCGAAGCAGGCGAAAATCGCGAAGATCAGCAGATCCCGGTTCGGTCCTGCCGGGAGCTTCCGGAAGATCCGTTCCGGCGGCACCACAGCACCCTCCAGCAAGGTGCTGTTGGACGCACTGGCACGCATGCCCAACGTGTTCCAATCATCAAGGGTCCGGTGCCCGGGATCCTCCCGGCGCAGGAATCCGAACACCAGTTCGCCCTCGCCATCACGGGCATCGGAGTCCTTGCCGAAGGTACCCAGCCGTGTCCAGCCGTGGGACAGGCTGGTGAAGATCTTGCGGCCGGTAAACCGGTAGCCGCCATCAGGCAACGGCTCGGCCACAGTTCCGGAATCGAAGAGCATGGAGTCATTGCCCGCTTCGGAAATCCCGAAGGCAAAGACCTCCCCTTCTCCGGCTTCTTTGAGGACAAAGGCCAGGGAATCGTCTCCCCTTGCGTTCATGACATGCGCGACGCCGGTCCAGACCAGGTGCATGTTCACGCCCAACGCTGTGGCCGGCGCGGCCGTGGCGAGCCGGCGCTGAAGCGCAGCCACCGCTTCGAGGCCAAGGCCCAGGCCGCCGTCGGACGCCGGGACAAAAGCCTTGAGGTAACCGGCGTCGGCAAGGTCCGCGAGGTCTTCGTGGAAGAACGCATTGTCCCTGTCGTAGCCCGCAGCCCGCCCCCGGAGCCGCTCGAGCAGTTCGTCGGGCAGGATTTCCTCGGGAACCATTGCCTCAGCCTT
Source organism: Paenarthrobacter sp. NPDC090520 (assembly GCF_044769205.1). Lineage (NCBI taxonomy): Bacteria > Bacillati > Actinomycetota > Actinomycetes > Micrococcales > Micrococcaceae > Paenarthrobacter > Paenarthrobacter sp. NPDC090520. The sequence continues at coordinate 370,643 of NZ_JBIVXM010000002.1, read as the reverse complement.
CCTAGTAGTTGGTGAGCAGCCTGTTCAGGACGCGGGCGCCGAACTTCAACGATTCGGCGGGAACCCTCTCATCGACGCCGTGGAACATGCCGGTGAAATCGAGCTCGTCCGGGAGCATGAGCGGGGCAAAGCCGTAGCCCGTGATGCCGATTTTGCTTAACGACTTGTTGTCCGTTCCACCGGAAAGCGTATAGGGCAGTACTTTCGCTCCAGGGTCCTCCGAGTGGAGGGCATCGATCATGGAGTCCACCAGGTTCCCCGCAAACGGGACTTCCAAGGACACATCCTTGTTCACGTAGCTGATGTCAATGCCTTCACCAGCGAGCTCCTTGATGGTCTGGAACACCAACTCCTGCTGACCCGGCAGCGTGCGGCAATCGACGAAAGCTTCGGCGGACTCCGGAATGACATTGTGCTTGTAACCCGAGCGCAAGTACGTGGGGTTGGAAGTGTTCTGCAGGGTCGCACCAACGAACCGCGCCACGGTCCCCAGTTCCTTGAGGAGGATGTCCGGGTTGTCGGGGTCGAACTCCACTCCGGTGAGTTCGGTGACGCCGTCCAGGAACTGCCGCGTGGTGGGAGTCAGCTCGATGGGCCACGTGTACTCGCCGATCCTGGTGACGGCAGCCGCGAGACGGGTCACTGCGTTGTCCGTGTTGATCTGGGAGCCGTGGCCGGCGCGGCCGTGCGCTACCAACCGCAGCCAGGAGATACCCTTCTCGGCTGTTTGCAGGAGGTAGGTTCGCTGGCCACCGATTGTTGCCGAGAAACCGCCCACTTCGGAGATGGCTTCAGTTGCACCGTCGAAAAGTTCACGGCGGTGCTCCACGGCATAGCGCGCCCCGTACGTTCCGCCCGCTTCCTCGTCGGCGAAAAAGGCGAAAATGATGTCCCTCTTGGGTTTGCGGCCAGTCCTGGCGAAATCACGCAGCACGGACAGGATCATGGCGTCCATGTCCTTCATGTCCACCGCTCCACGGCCCCAGATCAGTCCGTCCTTCAGTTCACCGCTGAAAGGATCAACGCTCCACTGGTCCTTCAGTGCCGGAACCACGTCCAGGTGGCCATGGACCACCAACGCGTCCGCGGATGGATTCTCGCCGGCCATGCGGGTGACCACGCTTGCCCGCCCAGGCTCGGATTCGAAGATCTCGACGTCGAGGCCGACTTCGCTGATGAGGCCTGCGGTGTACTCAGCGGCAGCACGTTCCCCCGGTCCGCTGCCATCGCCGAAGTTGGACGAGTCGATGCGAATGAGCTCCTGGCAGATCCGGACTACTTCGTCTTCGGGACGGATGACAGACATGGAAGTTCTCCTTGCGTGGCTGGGCTGCAGGTTCCGGTGACGCGCAGCGCGGACTCCGCCGCTGTGCTGTCCCGTGTCCCCTCAGCCTACTCATCGGATGGGCCAGGGTGCAGACATTCGGGCCACCCGTCGGAGCGGGCTTTACCGCACCACCGCGCACCGGCTGCCCGATTTCTGTGTTCCCACAAAAGCGTGTTAGAGTTTTTCTCGCTGCTTCGAAGGAAAGTAAAGCGCCGCACGGCGCAAACAGTTACTTCGGACACCACCTGCGCGGGTGGCGGAATGGCAGACGCGCTAGCTTGAGGTGCTAGTCCTCGAAAGGGGGTGGGGGTTCAAGTCCCCCTCCGCGCACCAATTCAAGGCCTGGAATTTTCGAATTCCGGGCCTTGATTGTTTAAGGCATTGTCGCAAAAATACCCGCTTGCGAGCTTGCTCACATTTATTGCCACCGGCGTCATGTGCCGAAATCCCGCTTTGTCATATACACGACGACGGCGGCAGTCACCATTACTGACTGCCGCCGTCGTCGTGCCCCGGGGCCTAGCCCGGCGCAGCAACGCTGCCGATGAAATGGCGGCGTCCGCTGCGCGGATTCCAGGCGACGTACTCCGAGCGTTCCCAAGCCCCGGATGCCGCCTGGGTCGTGGAGATATCCAAAGCCACCCGCGCCGGCAGGAACACGGGGGCCTCGAAGGCTACGTCCCACGTGAACGCTTCGGCCTTGACGGCGCCCACATCGGCCAACGCCCTGGACGCCAGGTACATGCCGTGGGCAATCGATCCGCGCAGCCCCAGGGCCTTGGCGGAAAGACCGCTCAAATGGATCGGGTTGAAGTCACCTGATACCGCGGCATAGCTGCGTCCCGTATCCACCCCGAGTTGCCAGAGAGCGGTGGGAAACGGGGGCTTGAAGTCCGTCTTTGCCGCACTGTTGGACGTCCCGGCCTTGTCGATTCCGGGCAGGAAGACGCCTTTGGCCAGGTAAGTGGAAACGCCACGCCACAGCAACACTCCCGAAGCGTGGGAACGGACTTCGGCCACCACATCCACTTGGGTACCTGCGCGGTGACCGTGGAGGTTTTCCGCCCAGGCCCTGATATCCAGCGCCTGGGTGAACTGGATAGGGCTGTACTGCTCCACATGGTTCCTGAGATGGATCATCCCCAGCAGTGGCAACGGAAAGTCGTCACGGTTCATCACGCTCATGGCCACCGGGAAAGCCAGCGCGTGGACGAACCCGGCAGGAAGGATGTCGCGTGCCGTTTCACCCAGGAAATGCTGATAGGACGTGAGGTTTTCAACGTCCGCCGTCACGTCCCGGACCTCATGGCTCACGGCCGGAAGCTTCCTGCGCGGCGGGGTCCCCAGGACGCGCCTCCGGGCCGCGTTGGCGGCGGCATTGACGTAGAGCTTGGACAGCGACGGCAACTCTCCGAGGATGACGGGCTGGGCCTGGATCATGCGCCCACCAGTTGCTGTCCGCAGACTCGAAGGACCTCCCCGGAAATGCCCCCGGCAGAGTCGCTCGCGAGGAAGGCAATGGCTTCGGCCACATCCGTCGGCTGGCCGCCCTGCTTGAGGGAGTTCAGCCGGCGGGCCGCCTCCCTGATGGCCAGGGGCATCCGGGCGGTCATCTCCGTTTCGATGAAGCCCGGAGCAACAGCGTTGATGGTCCCGCCAAAGGAGGCCATCAACGGCGCGGTTGACCGCACCATGCCGATCACACCGGCCTTGGAGGCACCGTAGTTCGTCTGGCCCCGGTTGCCGGCGATGCCGCTGGTAGAGGCCACCGAGACAATGCGCGGGGCATCCTTGAAATGCCCGGACGCCAGGAGTGCCTCATTGATCCGCAATTGCGCGGCGATGTTCACGGCAATGACCGACTGCCACCGGCCCTGGTCCATGTTGGCGAGGAGGCGGTCCCGGGTGATGCCGGCATTATGCACCACGATGTCCAGCCTGCCGTGTCGCTCCACGGCGTGCTCGATGATCCGCTGCCCCGCATCGCTGCGGCTGATGTCCAGTTGCAGCGCCGTCCCGTGCACCTGGTTGGCCACCTCGGCCAGGTGGTCTCCGGCCGCAGGGATGTCCACCAACACCACTTTCGCGCCATCCCGGTGCAGGGTGCGGGCGATCGCGGCACCGATCCCCCGCGCCGCGCCGGTGACCACGGCGACTTTTCCTGCAAGGGGCTTGTCCGCCACGGCCGGCATCCGACCGGCCGCCGAGGTCACCGAAAGGAATTGTCCGTCGACGTAGGCCGAGCGACCGGACAGGAAGAACCGGACGGCCCCGAGGGCGGAGGGGCTGGTGGTGGCCAGGTCCTCCGCAAGCACGACACCGTTGGCCGTAGCCCCCGACCGGAGCTCCTTCGCCAGGGAACGCAGCAGGCCGTCGATGCCTTGGCGGGCGGCGGCGGTTGCCGGCGACGAGGTTCCCTGGGGTGCCCGGGACACCGTGATGAACCGGCCGTTGGGTGCAAGGTCCCGGAGGGAAGCACCCACGGCAAGGACAGGCTTGCCCAGGTCCTCAGGGTGCTGCACTGAATCGAGGACCAGAATGATGGCGCCCAACTTTTCCTTGGGCAAGGCATTCCGGCGGACGTCCAGGCCCCAACCCAGCAAGGTGGTGGCGAGATCGTCGGCGCCCGCACTGTCCCCGTTGACCAACACCGGACCGGAGATCAACGGCGCACCGGGCTGGTAGCGACGCAACAGGACGGGCTGGGGCAGGCCAAGCTTCCTGGCCACGTCCCGGCCCAGCCCACCGCTGACGATTTGGGTGTATTTGTCCGTCATCGGGTCCCCTATGCAGCTTCCAGGATGGCGACGACGCCCTGGCCGCCCGCGGCGCAAACGGAGATGAGGCCGCGGGCCGGACGACCGTCCACCGTGCCCTTTCCGTGCAGCATTTTGGCCAGCGAGGCAACAACCCTGCCCCCGGTCGCCGCGAAGGGATGGCCTGCCGCGAGGGATGATCCATTCACGTTGAGCTTTGCGCGGTCCACCTTGCCCAGCGCGCCGTCCAGGCCGAGTCGGGTGCGGCCAAAGTCTTCGTCCTCCCACGCCGCCAGGGTGCTGAGCACGGTCCCGGCAAAGGCCTCGTGGATTTCGAAGAAGTCGATGTCCTCCAAGGTGAGTCCTTGGCGTGCCAGTAGCCGCGGGACGGCAAATACCGGCGCCATGAGCAGCCCGTCCTTGCCATGGACAAAGTCGACGGCGGCGGCTTCACCGTCCACGACGGTGGCCAGCTTGGGCAGGCCACGGCTTTCTGCCCACTCCGCGCTGGCGAGCAGCACTGTCGAAGCGCCGTCCGTGAGCGGCGTCGAGTTGCCGGCGGTCATGGTGGCCTGGGATCCAAGGTTCTTGCCGAACACCGGTTTGAGCGCAGCGAGCTTCTCAAGGGACGTGTCCGGTCGCAGGTTCGAGTCGCGGTTGAGGCCACGGTAAGGGGTGATGAGGTCGTCGAAGAAGCCGTGGTCGTAGGCGGAGGCGAGATTGTGGTGGCTGTTGAAGGCGAGTTCGTCCTGGGCCTCGCGGGAGATCTTCCACTGTGCCGTAGTCAGGGCCTGGTGTTCCCCCATGGACAGTCCGGTACGCGGTTCGCCGGTGTTGGGTGCATCCGGTGCCAGGTCCTTGGGCCTGATCTTTCCAAGGATGCGCAATTTCTGGACCGGGGTCTTGGCGCGGTTAAGGTCCAGGAGGATCTCCCGCAACCCCTCGCTGACTGCAATGGGGGCATCCGAGGCAGAGTCCACGCCGCCGGAAATGGCGGAATCGATCTGGCCCAGTTTGATCTTGTTGGCCAGGCCAAGGACCGTTTCAAGGCCGGTGGCGCAAGCCTGCTGCAGGTCGTACGCCGGAGTCTCCGGAGACAACGCCGAGCCGAGCACCGCCTCACGGGTGAGGTTGAAATCCCGGGAATGCTTCAGCACGGCCCCCGCCGCGACTTCGCCGATGCGTTCATCCTGCAACCCAAAGCGTGCGATCAGCCCGTCCAGTGCTGCGGTGAGCATGTCCTGGTTGGACGACTTCACGTACGCACCGCCGGTGCGCGCAAACGGAATCCGGTTTCCGCCCACGATGACTGCCGAACGTGCTTGGAGCGGTTGCGGGCCTGCACCCGTGGTTACGTCTGTTGCAGCCATGCTTGTCTCCTCCTGAAAAGATGCCGGTTACTGATACCCAGCGTACCTGATACGCTGGGTATCGTGAACAGCGGTCCCGCAGATTTCCCACCTGCCCACCAAGGCGCCGGCCGAACCGGCGTCGAGCACTCCCCTGCCGCCGTCGCCGGGGCCGAAACCGCCATGGATGGCCGCACGGCCCGCTGGCAGTCCCACCGCGAAGAACGGCGGCGGGCGCTGATCAAGACGGCGAGGAAGGCCGTCCACGCGCTCGGCAGCGACGCGTCCATGGAGGACATCGCGGGCGCGGCCGGAACCTCCAAATCGGTCTACTACCGGTACTTCGGAGATAAAGCCGGGCTGCAACAGGCCATGGGCGAAGTGGTTCTTGGGCAGATGCAACGCCGCATGAAGGACGCAGCCCAGTCGGCGCAGACTCCGCGTGAGGGGCTGTACGCCATGGTCTCCGCCTACCTCCAGATGGCCGAATCCAGCCCGAATGTCTATGCCTTCATTACCAGGCTGACCCCGGGAGAAGCCTCGGCGCAGGATGCCATTGCCGCATCCGGCGCCCTGGGCAACTTTTTCGAGCAGATCACCGGCATGATCGCCACTCCCATGCGTCAATACCTGGGGCCGGACAACGAGGCCCTCATCGAATATTGGCCTACGGCTGCGATCGGCCTGGTCCGGAACGCCGGCGAAATGTGGCTCGGAAGTGCCGCCACGCCCGCCAAGCCGGACAAGGCCACCATGGCCGCGAACATCACCGACTGGCTGTGCCTGGGCATCGCCCCACAGCTCAAGACCACCTGACACCAGCAAAGACGCAGCAGTTGTCCGGAACCAGAGAAAGAAGAAGCATGACCGACGTAGTGGATCGCGAATCATCAGCCCGGCAGGCGACCGCGGGCAACCCTGCACCCGGTGTCGAAGCCGTGCCCGCCGTGGACGTCGCGGCATTGGGCGAGCAACTCCTCGGCACGTGGGCCGGCGTCCGGCGCCAGGCCCGTGAACTCGCCGGCCGCCCCGAGGTCCGGAAGATCGAGGGCCTCACTCATACAGACCACCGCCACCGCGTCTTCGACCAGTTGAAGTACCTCGTGGACAACAACGCCGTCCACCGGGCTTTTCCGGTGCGCCTGGGCGGATCGGACGATCACGGCGGAAATATCGCCGGGTTCGAGGAGCTGGTCACCGCCGACCCTTCGCTTCAGATCAAGGCGGGCGTGCAGTGGGGGCTTTTCGGCTCCGCAGTGATGCACCTGGGCACGCAGGAACATCACGACAAATGGCTTCCAGGAATCATGAGCCTGGACATCCCCGGGTGCTTTGCCATGACGGAAACCGGTCACGGTTCCGACGTGGCAAGTATCGCCACCACAGCCACCTATGACGCCGCCAGCCAGGAATTTGTCATCAACACTCCGTTCCGGGCGGCCTGGAAGGACTACATCGGCAACGCCGCCAACGACGGCCTGGCTGCGGTGGTCTTCGCCCAACTCGTCACACGCAACGTCAACCACGGCGTCCACGCGTTCTACGTTGAGTTGCGCGATCCGGACACCACGGAGTTCCTCCCGGGCATCGGGGGCGAGGACGATGGCATCAAGGGTGGACTTAACGGCATCGACAACGGTCGCCTGCACTTCACCGATGTCAGGGTTCCGCGGACCAACCTGCTGAACCGCTACGGCGACGTCGCCGCCGACGGCACCTACACCTCCACCATCGAAAGCCCGGGCCGCCGGTTCTTCACCATGCTGGGCACGTTGGTCCAAGGGCGGGTTTCCCTTGACGGCGCCGCAGTGGCGGCCAGCAAGGTGGCACTGAAGGCCGCCATCCACTACGCGGCAGAGCGCCGCCAGTTCAACGCGTCATCGCCCACGGACGAGGAAGTGCTGCTGGACTACCAGCGACACCAGCGCCGCCTGTTCACGCGGCTGGCCACCACCTACGCGGCAAGCTTTGCGCACGAACAGTTGCTCACGAAGTTCGACGACGTTTTCTCCGGAGCCCACGACACCGACGCCGACCGCCAGGATCTGGAAACCCTCGCCGCTGCCTTGAAGCCGCTCAGCACCTGGCACGCCCTGGACACGTTGCAGGAGTGCCGGGAAGCCTGTGGTGGGGCCGGGTTCCTCATCGAGAACCGATTCGCCTCCCTGCGGGCCGACCTGGATGTGTACGTGACCTTCGAAGGCGATAATACGGTTCTCCTTCAGTTGGTGGCCAAGCGGCTGCTGGCCGATTACGCCAAGGAATTCCGCAGTGCCGATTTCGGAGTGCTGGCCCGCTACGTTGTGGATCAGGCTGCGGATGTTGCGTTCCACCGGACCGGCCTTCGCCAAGTAGCGCAGTTCGTGGCTGATTCCGGATCCGTCCAGAAAGCCGCACTGGCCTTGCGGGATGAAGCCGGCCAGCGCACCCTGCTGACAGACAGGGTCCAGTCAATGGTGGCGGAGGTCGGGGCCGCGTTGAAGGGTGCCAACAAGCTTCCCCAACACCAGGCGGCAGCGCTGTTCAACCAGCACCAGCATGAGCTCATCGAAGCCGCCCAGGCACACGCTGAACTGCTTCAGTGGGAGGCGTTCACCGAAGCCCTGGAATCGGTATCCGATGCCGGAACCAAGCAAGTGCTGACGTGGTTGCGTGATCTCTTTGGACTGTCCCTCATTGAGAAACACCTCTCGTGGTACCTCATGAACGGCCGCCTCTCCATGCAGCGTGGCCGCACGGTAGGCACCTACATCAACCGGCTGCTGGTGAAGATCCGCCCGCATGCCCTGGACCTCGTGGATGCCTTCGGCTACGGCCCGGAGCACTTGCGGGCTGCGGTAGCCACGGGTGCCGAGGCCACGCGCCAGGAGGAAGCCCGTACCTACTTCCGGCACGAGCGGGCCAGCGGCAGCGCCCCAGCCGACGAAAAGGCCCTGATGGCGCTGAAAGCGGGCCGGCAACAGTGATTTTCGGGGTCTAGCAGTCCGGGCTGGCCAAGGGGTGAACAATTGCTGAAGCTTGGAAACCACGACGGCGCCGTCCCCACCTGAGGGGGCGGCGCCGTCGTGGTTTCGGCTGCTTCAGCGACGCTTAGGCGAGCACCGAGCGGTAGACCTCAAGGGTGGACTCAGTGATGGATTCCCACGAGAAATGTTCCTCGGCCCGGCGCCGTCCTGCGACACCCATGGCGCGTGCACGGTCCGGATCGGTCACCACCTCGTTGAGGGCAGCGGCGAAGTCACGGACGAACTTCTCCGGATCCAGCGGCGTACCCGTCCCGTCGGTGACCTGTTCCAACTCCACCAGGAGCCCGGTGTTTCCGTGGTCCACCACCTCCGGGATGCCGCCGGTGGCACTGGCCACCACCGCCGCGCCGCAGGCCATGGCTTCAAGGTTGACGATGCCGAGGGGCTCGTAGATGGACGGGCAGGCGAACGCGGTGGCGTGGCTCAGGACCTGGATCAGCTCGCGCCGCGGCAGCATCCGTTCAATGAGGATGACGCCCTCACGCTGGCTCTGCAGTTCTTCGATGAGCTTGGCCGTTTCCGCGGCAAGTTCGGGGGTGTCAGCCGCGCCGAGGCAAAGAACCAGCTGCACGTCCCCGGGAAGGCTCGAGGCAGCGCGCAGCAGGTAGGGAACACCCTTCTGGCGCGTATTGCGGCCCACGAAGACCACACTGGGCTTGGCGGGATCGATGCCGAGCGCACGGATTGCGTCTTCTTCCTCGTCGCGCTCCCACAGGGACACGTCGATCCCGTTGTGGACCACGCGCACCTTGGCCGGATCGACGTTGGGATAGCTGCGGAGGATATCCTGGCGCATCCCCTCCGACACGGCGATGATCGCGGCCGCGGCCTCGTAGGCGGTCTTTTCCACCCACGACGAGAGCGCGTATCCGCCACCAAGTTGCTCGGCTTTCCATGGCCGCAACGGTTCAAGGCTGTGGGCACTGAGCACGTGGGGAATACCGTGCAGCAGCGACGCCAAGTGCCCTGCCATGTTCGCGTACCAGGTGTGCGAGTGGACGAGGTCCGCCCCCGCAACGTCCGGAACGATCCTCAGATCGACGCCGAGGGTCTGCACGGCAGCGTTGGCCCCGTCCAGATCCCCGGGTGTCTCATAGGAGTCAACCGTTGCACCGTGGTAGTCGGCTTCGCGCGCTGCGCCGAAGGCCCGCACATGGAGGTCAACGTGCTTCGCCAGCACGCGGCTGAGCTCGGCAACATGGACACCGGCACCGCCATAAATTTCCGGGGGGAATTCTTTAGTCACAATGTCTATTCGCACGCTAACCAACGTAGTCGTTCAGCCGTATGTGTTCTAGTGTGAAAGAGTCCGGAAAATCGGACTTTTGGGGGCTACGAAGACGTACGGGGAGCTGTGACCATGGCGTTGAAGAAAGTTTTGGCAATCGTGTTGGCCGGTGGAGAGGGCAACCGCCTGATGCCGCTGACAGCAGACCGTGCCAAGCCAGCTGTACCGTTTGCCGGCGGTTACCGGCTTATTGACTTTGCACTATCGAATCTGGTCAATTCGGGATATTTGCGAATTGTTGTGCTGACACAATACAAATCGCACAGCCTGGACCGCCATATCTCCGAGACCTGGCGCATGTCCACCCAGCTGGGGCGCTACGTCGCTTCCGTTCCGGCGCAGCAGCGGGTGGGCAAGAGCTGGTTCCTCGGCAGCGCCAACGCCATCTACCAATCCTTGAACCTGATCCACGACGACGCCCCGGACATTGTGGTTGTTGTGGGTGCTGACCACGTCTACCGCATGGACTTCTCGCAGATGGTTGAGCAGCACATTGCCAGCGGCGCAAAGGCCACCGTTGCAGCCGTGCGCCAGCCGCTGAACATGGCCAACCAGTTCGGCGTGATCGAGGTCGACCAGAACGATCCCCAGAAGATCGCCGCCTTCGTCGAGAAGCCCGCCAGCACGCCTGGGCTCGCGGCCGACCCCAGCCAGTTCCTGGCTTCCATGGGCAACTACGTCTTCAACGCCGATGCCCTGGTGGAAGCGTTGCATGTGGATGCCGAACGGCTGGACACCAAGCACGACATGGGCGGCGACATCATCCCGTATTTCGTGGACAAGGGTGAGGCAGGGGTCTACGACTTCACGCTCAATGACATCCCGGGCGCCACGGAGCGCGACCGCACGTACTGGCGCGATGTAGGAACCATCGATTCCTTCTACGACGCCCACATGGACCTGATCTCCCCCGTCCCCGTCTTCAACCTGTACAACTCCGAATGGCCGATCTACACCCGCCAGAGCATTTCTCCGCCGGCCAAGTTTGTCCGCGGCGAAAACAGCACGGTGGGAACAGCCCTGGATTCGATCGTTGCCAGCGGCGTGGTGATCTCCGGTGGCATTGTTGAGGGTTCGGTCCTGTCCAACGACGTCTTCGTCGAAGCCGGCAGCCGGGTCCAGGATTCCGTACTCATGGACAAGGTTCGCGTTGGGGAGGGTGCCGTGATCAAACGGGCCATCCTTGACAAGAACGTCAAAGTCCCCGCCGGTGCTGCCATTGGCGTGGATGCGGCCTTGGACAAGGCCCGGGGGTACAAGGTCACCGAATCCGGCATCACGGTGCTGGCCAAGGGCCAGGTGGTCCCGGAACCCGGCGAAGAAGAGCTGGCGCTTTCCGCCGAGTACCGCCGCAGCCTTCCTGAAGCCCTCAAGGCAGCAACGCAGGGCGATCCCGACATTCGCGACTCTGCCGAGAAAGTAGCCGCCGGGATCCAGGCGCGCGTGGTGGACGCCGCTTCCCAAGGCGCCGCGCACTGACGAAACCCGCACCACCAACCCGAGGCAGGCCCCGGGGTCCCAAGGCTGTAAAATCAGGTCAATGAGCTCCACCGACCTGACGCCTGAGGAGATCCAGGCCTGCCTCAAGGTTTTAACCACCATCCATGCCTACGACGAAGAGCACCCGGACTATATTGCCGTCCGCCGTGCCACGGGCAAGATGTTCAAGGCGGTCAAGCGTCACCGGCGGGTGACCAAGCGGGACCTGATCGCGGAAGCGGACCGCGCGGTGATCGCCCTTACCGCCACAGCGGCCCCGGACCGCATTGACGACGAAACCCGGGGCAACAAGCTGGCTCCCTCGGCAACCGGTGAGGTAGCCGGTCACCTCATCCGGTCCCGGCCCTGCTATATCTGCAAACAGCACTACACCCAGGTGGATGCCTTCTACCACCAGTTGTGCCCGGAGTGCGCCGCATTCAGCCACAGCAAGCGGGATGCGCGCACGGACCTCACCGGGCGCAGGGCGCTGCTGACCGGCGGGCGGGCCAAGATCGGCATGTATATCGCCCTGCGACTGCTCCGTGACGGCGCCCACACCACCATCACCACGCGCTTCCCCAAGGATGCCGCGCGCCGTTTCGCGGCCATGGAGGACAGTTCCGAATGGCTGCACCGCCTGAAGATCGTGGGAATTGACCTCCGCGATCCGGCACAGGTCATGGCACTGACGGATTCGCTCAACGAGGCCGGTCCGTTGGACATCATCATCAACAACGCGGCTCAGACGGTGCGCAGGTCAGGCAATGCCTACAAGCCATTGGTGGACGCGGAGGACGAGCCGTTGCCCGCCGCCCTCGAAACGGCCAACGGTGGGCCCGAGTTGGTCACCTTCGGCCACGCCCACGACAAGCACCCCCTGGCCCTGGCGAGCAGCGTGACCGAGCACCCGGTCCTCGCCGGCGACGCCATTACCTCGTTGGCGCTGTCCACGGGGTCCGCTTCGCTGGAACGGATCGAATCCGGAACGGCGATCGATGCCGGTGGCTTGGTTCCGGACCTCGCCACGATCAACAGCTGGACGCAAGTGGTGGATGAGGTGGATCCGCTCGAGATGCTGGAGGTCCAACTGTGCAATGTCACGGCACCGTTCCTGCTGGTCAGCCGTCTTCGCGGCGCGATGAAGCGCTCCACGGCACGGCGGAAGTACATCGTGAATGTGTCCGCCATGGAGGGGCAGTTCTCCCGCGCCTACAAGGGGCCGGGCCATCCGCATACCAACATGGCCAAGGCAGCCTTGAACATGATGACGCGGACCAGTGCCCAGGAAATGCTGGACGCCGACGGTATCCTGATGACCGCCGTCGATACCGGATGGATCACCGACGAGCGGCCGCACTACACCAAGATCCGGCTCATGGAAGAAGGCTTCCATGCTCCCTTGGACCTGGTGGACGGCGCCGCCCGGGTTTACGATCCGATCGTGATGGGCGAGCAGGGCGAGGACCAGTACGGCGTCTTCCTCAAGGATTACAAGTCCTCGCCCTGGTGAGCACTACGCCAGGCGGGTAATCTCCACCGACACCGACAAACCGGAGCCGCCGCCGCCCGAAAGGATTCCCTTCAGCGGCGGCACATCCCGGTAGTCGCGCCCCTTGGCAACTGTCACATGGTAGTCCCCCGCCGGCTTGTGGTTGGTGGGGTCCCAGCTGCGCCATTCGCCATCCCACCACTCCAGCCATGCGTGGGACTGGCCCGCCACGGTTTCGCCGATGTCCGCCGAGGACCTCGGGTGGATGTAGCCGGAGACGTACCGCGCCGGGATGCCGCAACTGCGCAGCGAGCCGATGGCCAGGTGTGCGAGGTCCTGGCAAACACCCTGACGCTGGGTCCAGGCCTGCTCGGCGTTGGTGGTGACTCCCGTGGTGCCCTTCATGTACGTCATCTCACCGGCCATCCAGGAGAAGACTGCTAGTGCCGCCTCATGCGGGTTCTTGCCCTCGACGACGCCGGGAACCAGGCTGAGGACTTCCTCGCCCGGACCGCTAAGCCGTGACTGCGGCAACCAGTCGCTGAATTCGTCCTGGATCTTCGCGGAACGGATGACGTCCCAGCCAACAATATCGTCGTCGTTCGCCACCCGTTCAGTGCGGTGGACCTCCACAGTGGCAGTCGCCAGGACCTCAAGGTTCTCGTGCGGCATCTGCATGTCGAAGGCGGTAACGCGGGTACCCCAATAGTCGCGGTAGGTACTCACCGAGGCCTGGCTGGGGCTCACCTTCAGCGAGGACTCAAGGACCACTTGCTGGCCGTCCGTCAACGGCGTCATGCGGGCCTCGTTGTAGCTGAGGGTCACACGGCGGTTGTACTTGTAGGCGGTCTTGTGGACGATGCTCAACCGGGTCATGAAACTTCTCCCACCCAGGCGTGCTCATCAGCCTGATTGAAGTACTTACGGGAAATCGCGTCCGAGGCCTGGGTCACGGCCTTCTGCACACGTTCCATGTGCTCGGGAAGCTCGGACATCAGGTCATCGGTCCGGTGGAACTCAAGGAAGGTGCGGGCTTGGCCCACGATCCTGCGGGCATCGTTGATGAAGCCAACGCGCTGGGCCGAGGGATCCAGTTTGGCCAAGGACTCGTCGGCATCGCGCAGTGCGTAGACGATGGACCGTGGGAAGAGCCGGTCCAGGAGCAGGAACTCGGCAGCGTGCTGGTCACCGAAAGCGGCCCTGCGGGTCCGGATGAACGACTCGTACGCACCGGCGCACCGCAGCATGTTGACCCAGGACATGCCGGCCGACTGGACGTCGCGGGTGGAGAGCATGCGTGCGGTCATGTCTGCCCGTTCCAGGGAGCGGCCAAGCACCATGAACAGCCAGCTTTCGTCGTGGCTCACCGTAGTGTCGGCGAGGCCGCGGACCATGGCGGTCCGTTCCAGGACCCAGTTGCAGAACCGGTAGGTGCCCACCACATCCTTACGGTGCTGGTTAAGGCCGTAGTAGGTGGTATTGAGGCTCTCCCAGAGCGACTGGGACACGGTCTCGCGGGCACGGCGTGCGTTTTCACGGGCGGCACCGAGGGAACCGGCGATCGAGGACGCACTTTGCTTGTCGTAGGCCAGGGCATGCAGGAGTTCGGGCAGGCCGAAGTCCTCGTTTTGCGGCTTGGCGCCCATGACGGCAAGCAGGTCCCTTGCCACGGTGCGCTGTTCCTCAAGGGGCAAGTGGTTGAGGCGTTCCAAGTGGACGTCCAGGATGCGGGCGGTGCCATCGGCGCGCTCAACATAGCGGCCGATCCAGAAGAGTGACTCGGCAATACGGCTCAGCATGCGGCTGTGCCTCCTTCGCGTGGTGCTTGTCGAAGTTCAAGGGTGGGGAGGAACGGAACGCCGCTCACTGCTGTTGTTCCGTCTGCCGGTCCCGCCAGTTGCTTTCCACGGGCCACACGGACACCTGTTCGCGAACGGTCACTGATTGCCGTGGAATGAATTCGGACGGCATCTGCGGCGAATTGGCCAGTACCCAAGTGTCCTTGGATCCGCCGCCCTGGCTGGAGTTCACAATCAGCGACCCCTCCTTGAGTGCCACACGGGTGAGTCCGCCGGGCAGGACCCAGACGTCGTCGCCGTCGTTCACTGCGAACGGACGCAAGTCCACGTGCCGGGGGCCGAACTTGTCTCCGGACAACGTCGGAACAGTGGACAACTGCAGCACAGGCTGCGCGATCCAGCCGCGGGGATCGGCGATCACGCGCTTGCGCAAAGCATCGAGCTCGTCCTTGGAAGCATCGGGGCCAATGACCAGGCCCTTTCCGCCGGAACCGTCCACGGGCTTGACCACCAACTCTTCGAGCCGGTCCAAAACATGCTCCCTGGCTTCCTTTTCCTCAAGCCGGAAAGTGTCGACGTTGGCAATGATCGGCTCTTCGTGAAGGTAGTAGCGGATCAGGTCAGGGACGTAACTGTACACGAGCTTGTCGTCTGCGACGCCGTTGCCCACGGCGTTGGCGATCGTCACGCCGCCGGCCCGCGCTGCATTGACCAATCCGGGACAACCCAGCATGGAGTCGGAACGGAACTGCAACGGATCAAGGAAGTCGTCATCGATCCTCTTGTAGATGACGTCCACGCGCTGCTCGCCGGCGGTGGTCCGCATATAGACGCGGTTGCCGCGGCAGATGAGGTCGCGGCCTTCCACCAGTTCCACGCCCATGAGGCCCGCAAGGAGTGTGTGCTCAAAGTAGGCGCTGTTGAAGACCCCGGGCGTCAGGACCACCACTGTGGGGTCGTCCACGCCCGCCGGAGCTGTCTTGCGAAGAGCCGAGAGAAGCCTGCGGGGGTACTCCTCCACGGGACGGATATGCTGCTGGCCGAACGCCTCGGGAAGGCCCTTGGCCATCGCCTGGCGGTTTTCCAGGACATAACTGACGCCCGACGGGACGCGGACGTTGTCCTCAAGGACCCGGAACGTGCCCGCCGCATCACGGACCACATCGATGCCCGAAACGTGGACGCGGACACCGCCGGACGGTTCGAAGCCATGCACGGCGCGGTGGAAGTGCGCACTGGTGGTCACCAGTTGGCGCGGGATCACGCCGTCCGCCACCACCGCCATGCGCCCGTAGACGTCGTTGAGGAAGGCTTCGAGGGCCTTGACGCGCTGGGCCACACCGCGTTCCAGCACATCCCATTCGTCAGCCGGGATGACCCTGGGAACAATGTCCAGCGGGAACGGCCGCTCCTCGCCCGCATAGTCGAAGGTGACGCCACGGTCGAGGAAGCTGCGGGCCATGGAGTCGGCCCGGGCGGTGACATCCGCCAGGGAAAGCTCCTGCAGGGCGCCGGCAACCTGACCGTAGGATTTTCTGGCGACGTGGCCGTTGGCAAACATTTCGTCATAGGCGCCGCTGCGCGCGGCGGCCTCTGAGTAATCCTGGAAGAGGTCAGACATGGGAAATAGACAATCACCTTTTTGGGTCGAGCGCATTTCGCGCTGATTGTGTCGCGGTTTCGCAGGCCTCCCGCGTCAGGCCGCCACCTGCCTCATGATTAGATGGCTGTGTGTCGAATCACAATTTGTCGCGCGAAGAAGCCGCTACCCGCTCAGCCCTGATCACCACCCATTCCTACGACGTCACCCTCGATGTCCGCAACGCGGCAGATCCCGCAGTCACCGGATACCCGAGCACCAGCACCATCGCCTTTTCCGCCGAGCCCGGCTCGGCCACTTTCCTTGATTTCATCGGCGGCACCGTTGAGTCCGTCGTCCTTAACGGCCGCGCCTTGGACGTCGCCCTGGCAGTAGACCAGGACCGGATCATCCTCGAAAGCCTTGCGGCAGAAAACGTGGTTACGGTCTCCGCGACGGCCCTCTACAGCCGTTCCGGCGAGGGCATGCACCGCTTCGTGGATCCCGCGGACGGCAAGTGCTACCTCTACACGCAGTACGAACCGGCGGACAGCAGGCGCGTCTTCGCCAACTTCGAACAGCCTGACTTGAAAGCCGAATTCACCTTCCACGTGATCGCGCCCACCGGATGGGAAGTTGCCTCCAACGGTGTTGAGGTGGCGCGGACGCCACTGCGCGACGATCCGTCCGCGGCCCTGTGGGACTTCGCCACAACGGCCCGGATGTCCACCTACATCACCACCGTTTTGGCTGGCCCGTACTTCAAGGCGACGGACCACTGGGGAGCAACGCTCGACGGCGGAACCCGCCTTGATGTTCCGCTGGCCCTTTACTGCCGCGCGTCCTTGGCTGGGTCCTTTGATGCCGGTGAGCTCTTCAAACTCACCAAGAAGGGCCTCGCGTTCTTCAATGAACTCTTCGATTACCCGTACCCGTGGGGGAAGTACGACCAAGCCTTCGTTCCCGAGTACAACCTTGGAGCCATGGAGAACCCCGGGCTGGTGACGTTCACCGAAAAGTACGTCTACTCGTCACGGGCAACGGACGCCCAGTACCAGGCACGTGCCAACACGCTCATGCACGAGATGGCCCACATGTGGTTTGGCGACTTGGTGACCATGACCTGGTGGGACGATTTGTGGTTGAAGGAGTCTTTCGCCGACTACATGGGCACGTTGGGCGTAGACCGGGCCACGGACTGGGACACCGCGTGGGTGAACTTCGCGAGCAAGCGCAAGGCCTGGGCCTATGTCCAGGACCAACTGCCCACCACGCACCCGATCGTTGCCGACATCCCCGACCTGGAGGCGGCCAAACAGAATTTCGACGGCATCACCTATGCCAAGGGCGCCTCGGTGCTCAAGCAATTGGTTGCCTACGTTGGATTCGACGCCTTCATTGCCGGATCCAGGCAGTACTTCCGCAACCACGAATATGGCAACACCTCCCTCCACGACCTCCTGCGCGCACTCAGCGAGGCGTCCGGGCGGGACCTTGCCGTGTGGGCCCGCCAATGGCTTCAGACATCCGGCATCTCCACGATCGGTGCCGAGATCGTCGAGGACAACGGCATCCTTGGGGCCGTGATACTGACGCAGGATGCGGTGGACCCGCTGACCGGAGACCAGGAATTGCGTCCCCACCGGATGCGGATCGGGCTGTACGACCCGGACCAGGACGGCGCTTTGGTCCGCGTGGACAGCATTGAGGTGGATGTGGCCGGCCCGCGGACCTTGGTGGACGGGCTTTCCGGAAAATCCCGCCCGGCCCTGCTCCTGGTCAATGATGACGATCTCAGCTATGCCAAGGTCAGGCTGGACACGGTTTCAGAGCAGACCGTCCGTACGTCCCTGCACCGCATCCAGGACCCCATGGCGCGCGCGTTGTGCTGGACAGCCCTATGGGACGCTGCGCGGGACGGCGTGACGCCATCGGCGCAGTACGTGTCCGCCGTAGAACAGTTCGCTCCTGCGGAAACCGGCATCGGCGTGCTCCTCAACGTGCTGGCCAATGCATCCTTTGCTGCCGGGCGGTACGTACCGGCTCCCCAGCGGGACAAGGTCAGGTCCGGGTTCCTGTCCGTGGCAGCGCGCCAACTTCGCGCTGCACTGCCTGGCTCGGACCAGCAACTGGCTTGGGCGCGCACCCTGGCAGATGTGTCACGGCATTCGGACCGGGAACTTCCGCTGGTGATGGGCCTGTTGGAGGGCGGCGTGGTGATCGATGGCCTGACGGTGGATGCGGAGCTTCGGTGGAGCCTCTGGCAGGCGCTGGCGGCGCATGGGCAGGCTTCCCAGGAGCAATTGGACGCAGAGCTGGCGGGTGACCGAACGGCTTCGGGCCATGAAGGACACGCGCTGGCCATGGCGGCCCGGCCGGACGATGCTGTCAAGGCGTCCGCCTGGAAAGCCGCCGTTCTTGGCTCGGAGCTCTCCAACGAAATCCTGTCGGCCACCATCAACGGCTTCATGGTGGCGCCCACCGCGCTGCTCGACCCCTATATCGAACCGTACTTCCAGGCCCTTGAGACGGTGTGGGCAGAGCGTTCCATCGAGATCGCCGGCCGGATTGTCCGGGGCCTGTTCCCCGCTTCCCAGGACCTCCCGGAGGGGACCGACCCCGTCGCCCACCCCGTGGTGCTACGGACCGACCAGTGGTTGCAGGAGCACGCAGACGCGCCCCGCGCCCTGCGCCGGATCATCATCGAGCAGCGCAGCCACCTGCTGCGCGCCCTGACAGCGCAGGCAGCAGGCTGACATCCGCCCTTGCAGAAGAGGCAGCCGGGGTCAGGGAACGCGGTTGAGCCATTCGGCGGTGCCGAACTTGGTGTCCACCCGTTTCCTGGCTTCGGCCAACTCGTCATCCGTCAGGCGCGACACGACGGCGCCGTAGCGCTCCGTGAAGACCTCCTGCATGGCGTCGATAATGGCCGCCCGGGCGAGGCCTGTTTGCCTCCTCAAGGGGTCCACCCGTTTCTTCGCACTGCGGGTTCCCTTGTCGGAGAGCTTCTCCTTGCCGATCCGCAGGACGTCCACCATCTTGTCCGCATCGATGTCATAGCTCATGGTCACGTGGTGCAGCATGCCGCCGTTCGCCAGCCGCTTCTGGGCCGCGCCACCGATCTTGCCTTGGTCCGTGGCGATGTCATTGAGTGGCACATAGAAAGCACTGATGCCGAGCTTCTCCAGGGCGGCCATGACCCAGGAGTCAAGGAAGGCGTAGGAGTCGGCGAAGCTGATCCCGTCAACCAGGGTCTGCGGCAGGTAGAGGGAGTAGGTGATGCAGTTGCCCGCCTCCATGAACATGGCCCCTCCCCCGCTGATGCGGCGGACCACTGTCACCCCGTGCCTCGCGACACCCTCCGGATCCACCTCGTTGCGGACGGACTGGAAGCTCCCGATCACCACCGAGGGTTCCGCCCAGTCCCAAAAACGCAGGGTTGGATTCCGGAGTCCAGCGCCCACCTCCTCGGTCAGGACTTCGTCGAGGGCCACGTTGACAGGTGTCGGAAGGACTGACGGAGGGATGACGTCCCAATGGTGGTCCGCCCATCCCGTGGCCTTGGACAAGGCCCTCCGGACGGTGACGGACACGGCCTCCGCCGAGAAGCCAAACAGCACTGCCCCCTCCGGAAGCCGCGTGTTGACGGCGGACGCGATCTCCGCAGCCGAAGATTCAGCGGGGAGCCCGGTGAGGGCCGTGTTGATGTCCAGGAGTGCTTCGTCGGGTTCAAGGAAGAAGTCTCCGCTCACGGAGACATTCGCAAACCGGCCCTCGACGACGTCCAGATCAACCACCACCAGCTTCCCGCCGGGAACTTTGTACGCCCCGTGAAGGTGCGTGCCGTCGTCGTTCATTTCCTGTGCGGGGAGGGAAGTCATGGTTTCCATCTTGCCGGAAAACGCAAAAGCCCGCATCGCCGGAAACCGGTGATGCGGGCCCTCGAGAAGACTTGGGGTGAAGTGGGTTACTTCTTGCCGCCGAAGCCCTTGAAGCGAGCATTGAAGCGCTCGACGCGGCCAGCGGAGTCCATGATGCGCTGCTTGCCCGTGTAGAACGGGTGGGACTCCGAGGAGATTTCGACGTCGATGACCGGGTAGGTGTTGCCGTCTTCCCACTCGATGGTCTTCGAGGAAGACACGGTGGACTTGGTCAGGAACTTGACGCCGGAAGCCAGGTCGTTGAAGACAACAGCTTCGTACTTCGGGTGAATATCAGACTTCATAATTGGACCTTTGTTCGCGCAGCTGGATTTTGCCAGCTGCCAGGTATGAATGGAGGTGGTCCGTAGATGCCATAACTCATTTCAACGTCCGGACCAACAAACAATCCTACCTGATGCTTGCCATCTGCACGAACCAGTGGGCGGCCCCGCGTCAATCGCGGGGACGCAGCTCCCAGAAAGCCACCGCCGAGGCAGCGGCGACGTTGAGGGAGTCGACGCCGGCTCGCATGGGAATCTTCACTGCAAGGTCGACGGCGGCGAGCGTCCCGGCGCTCATGCCGGCTCCTTCGGTGCCGAGCACCAGCGCAAGTTTGGGGATCTCCCGGGCTGCCAGTTCGTCAAGGTCCAGGGCGTCATCCGTTAGTTCCATGGCCGCGACAGTAAAGCCTTGCTCCTGCAGCAGCGCCAGATCCCCGGGCCAGTTTTCCAACCGGGCCCAAGGAACTTGAAATACGGTCCCCATGCTGACGCGGACGCTGCGCCGGTACAGCGGGTCACCGCAGCGCGGCGAGACAAGCACTGCATCCACGCCGAGGGCCGCCGCGGAGCGGAAGATGGCACCCACATTCGTGTGGTCCACGATGTCCTCGAGCACCGCCACGCGCTGGGCGCCCGCGAGCAGTTCCGGCAGGGCTACCGGGGCCGGCCGGTGCATGGCAGCCATCGCGCCTCGGTGCAGGTGGAAGCCGGTGATCTCTTCCAACAGGGAGGCTTTGCCAATGAAGACCGGAACTTCGGGGTACGCCTCGAAGACGTCCGCGAGGTCCTCGATCCACTTCTCCGCCAGGAAGAAGGACCGTGGCTGGTGCCCGGCAGCCAGTGCACGGCGAAGCACGCGGGACGACTCTGCGATGTACATTCCCTCTTCCGGCTCACGCAGCTTGCGCAGATGGACATCTGTCAGCGTCGTGTAGTCGGAGACGCGGGGGTCGTCCGCAGCTTCGAGATAGTGGAAGGTCATGATGCGTTTACTTCAGGAGATTGGCGATCATGAAACCGAGGGCCACAATGCCGAGGGTGAAAATAACGCTGCGGAGGACCTTCGGCGAGAGTTTGCGGCCCACCTTCGAGCCAACCAGGCCGCCAATGGTGGAGCTCACGGCAATGAGGAGGACCACCAGCCAGTCGATCCGGTCGAAGGCGAAGATCAGGTAGGAGATGGCCGCCACCATGTTGACCGTGAGCGTCAGGATGTTCTTCATGGCATTGGCGTTTTGCATGGTGCCGGACATGAACACGCCAAGGATGCCTACCAGGAGGATTCCCTGGGCTGCAACGAAGTAGCCGCCGTAAACGCCGGCGAGGTAGATGAGGACCACCAGGAGGATGCCGTGGCTCTTGTCCTTGAGGGCGTGCTCCGGGTTCTGCTCGCGGTTTTTTATCCAGCCCTGCAGCTTCGGCTGGAACAGCACCATCAGCAAGGCCGCAACCAGCAGCACCGGTGCGACATAGCCAAAGACTTTCTCCGGCAAATGAAGGAGGAGCCAGGCGCCGGTAATGCCGCCAAGGAGGGAGGCCGGCATCAACTTCATCAGTTGCCTGCCCCGGCCCTTCAGCTCGCGCCGGTAGCCCCAGGCGCCGGCTGCGGTGCCTGCGACGAGGCCCATGGCATTGCTCATGGAGGCCACCACGGGAACCACACCGAGTGCGATAAGTACCGGGAAGGTGACCAGGGTGCCGGATCCAACGACGGCGTTGATGGTGCCCGCCCAGAGGCCAGCGAAAAAGACCAGGATGCTGCTAAGAATTTCCATAGTGAATATGCGTTTCCGGCCTAGCGGCGGGCAGTGGCCGTGTAGCGGCCAGCGTTTTCGGTGACGTCCAGCTCAAGGCCGAAGGTGCTGCTGAGGTGTTCATTGGTCAGGACGTCGTTGATGGGCCCCGCGGCCACCACTTCGCCTTCGCGCAGCAACATGGCATGGGTGAAGCCCGGCGGCACTTCCTCAAGGTGGTGCGTCACGAGGACCATTGCCGGGGAGGCTTCGTCCTGGGCAAGTTCGCCCAGCTTGTGGACCAGTTCCTCGCGTCCGCCAAGGTCCAGCCCGGCCGCGGGCTCGTCGAGGAGCAGGAGTTCGGGGTCGGTCATGAGTGCCCTGGCGATCTGGACGCGCTTGCGCTCTCCCTCGGACAGCGTGGCGAATGTCCTGTTCAGCAGCGGCCCCATCCCCCAGTCGTTCAAGAGACCAAAGGCGCGGCGTTCGTCGTCGCGCTCGTAGCCTTCGCGCCAGCGGCCCGTGACACCGTAGGCCGCGGTGACAACGACGTTAAGCACGTTCTCGTGCTCGGGGATCTGGGTGGCAAGGGCAGCCGAAGAGAGGCCGATCCTGGGGCGGAGTTCGAAGACATCGACACGGCCCAGGGTTTCGTCGAGGATGCCGGCCTTGCCGCTGCTGGGATGCAGACGTGCGGCAGCAATCTGCAGAAGCGTGGTCTTGCCCGCGCCGTTGGGTCCCAGGATGACCCAGCGTTCGCCCTCGTTGACCTGCCAGTCCACTTTGTCCAGCAGGGTTTTTTTGCCTCGGACAACGCTGACGGAAGCCAATTCCAGAACATCACTCATAGCAGTAGACACTAGGACAAAAATGAACATGACTGATAACCGGCACTTGTCCTTGTTTATCAGGCGAAACCAATTCGGGTACATATAGCCGCCTCGCTAGGATTGAGGGCATGACTTCGAACTTGGCTGCGGTCAGCTATGGCATGACTTTGTCCCCCGAATCCCTTGATGGCGTGCGCAAGGCGCTCACGGGCGCCGGCGTCACAGTGTCAGCAGAATCACAGTCCGGTGACGGGCGTTACGCAGTGCATACCGCTGAACTCAACGTCGCCGCAGCCACGGCAGAAGACGTGGCTGCGTTGCGCCGCACCGTTGCCGGGGTGGATGCTCCAGGCATGGATACGGCGCTGGTACCCGAAAGCCTCCGGAAGGCGTCGCGGAAGCTGCTCATCATGGACGTCGACTCCACGCTCATCCAGCAGGAAGTCATTGAACTGCTTGCTGCCTACGCCGGCAAGCGGGAGGAAGTCGCAGCCGTCACCGAAGCGGCGATGCGCGGCGAACTCGACTTTGCCCAAAGCCTTCACGCCCGCGTCGCAGTACTGGCAGGCTTGCCGGTCGACGTCGTGAATTCCGTGCGTGCCGAGGTGCGCCTCAGCCTGGGCGCGGCAGAGCTCGTTGCCGCGTTCAAGGCGGCCGGCCATGTGGTGGCTGTTGTTTCCGGCGGTTTCAACCAGATTCTTGGTCCGCTTGCCGGGGAACTCGGCCTCGATTACTGGATTGCCAACGAGCTTGAAATCGTCGACGGCGCGCTGACGGGCAAGGTGCTGGGCGCTGTCATTGACCGCACCGCAAAGGAAAAGTACCTGCGGGAGTGGGCTGCGGCCGAAGGCATCGACCTTGAGCACACCATCGCCGTCGGCGACGGTGCCAATGACCTCGACATGCTGGGGGCCGCTGGGATCGGCGTGGCCTTTAACGCGAAGCCGGCCGTACGGGCCGTGGCGGACGCGGCCATCAACATGCCTTACCTCGACGCGGTCAGGCATATCGCCAACGTCTGAGCCGGATTTCCTCGCCGCCGTGGTCGAGGAGAACGGTTCCGCGGATCCAGCGATGCCTGTGTCCGTTTCTCCGTGGATGAATCGTCGTCACGAACCGGGCTTCCCGACACTTAACTGTTGTGTCCGGCTGCCATGGTCCGGCGACTCGTTGACAGAGGTTCCTTCGATGAGGTGCTGCCTGGCGTCCCATCGTTGACCCAGGAGCATCATGAACCATATCTTCACGTCTGCAACGCACCATGTGGCCGTCAGGACCACATGGACGCCAGGACGGTAAGTGGAAGGTTCACAGCGCACCTGGAAATGGTGGAGACGCCTCACTGAAGGTCCCCTTGCCGATGGGTCCCCTGACCCGACAACAGGTTCTGCCTCCTTCCTGGACGAGGTACTCAAGGAAGAAGACCCTGGCACGGGCACGCCCCATGGGAAGGCGGTGGTTGGGGAGCCGGGTTTCCTGGAGGTCCCGTTCCGGGAATCCACCACCGATTACTTCCCGCAACCCTCCACCAAGGAAACAGAACAGGAAGATCGGAATATGAGTTCACTTGACGAAGCCGTAAAGCAACTACTGTCCATTGAAGGCGCCACCGGTGCCGCCGTGGTTGACTACACCAGCGGTATGGCTTTGGCCCAGGGCGGAAGCCCCGGCTTCGATCTCGGCGTCGCGGCAGCAGGCAATTCGATTGGTCAGCGCAAAACTGCGCACCATGTCCGACCTGAACCTGGAGAGCGACATCGAAGACATTCTCATGACATTGGATACCCAGTACCACTTGATCAACGTGTTGAACTCGGCCGGCTCCAAGGGCTTGTTTGTCTACCTGGTATTGGACCGCACCTACGCGAACCTTGCCTTGGCCCGCCACAAGCTCAAGAACCTGGCCAAGGGCATCACCATCTAGTGTCACCGAATGAAGAAGGGGTGGTCCTCCTGAGGACCACCCCTTCTTCATTCCCCAACGAACTAACTCTTTTGGCGCCGGGGATCCCGGGATGCTGCCTCGAATTTCTCGCCCAACATGTGGTGGACCAAGACATCCTCGTTGGTATTTGCGTTCGCTTCGATGGAAACCATTTCGCCGTCCCGCATCACGCCAATCCTGTGGCACCAGCCAACCAATTCAGACAAGTCAGATGACAGCAGGATAATGGCCACTCCCGTTTGGCTGAGTTCGTGGAGCATCTTGTAAACGATTTCCTTGGCGCCGATGTCGATGCCCCGGCTGGGGTGGCTGAGGATCAGGATGTCGCAATCGGTGGTCATCCACTTGGCGAGCTGCACCTTCTGCCGGTCACCGCCGGACAATGTTGCGATGGTTCCGTGGATGTTCGTGGTGTTGATCCGCATGCGCCTGACAAGCTCAATGACCCCTCGGAGCTGCATCACCTCGTCCTGGAGGCTCACCTCATGGTCGTCCGCCACCTGTTGAAGCCCGTCGACGACGGTGGCACTCGCCTCAAAGTTGTCGTCCGTCTCTGACAGGAACCCGATCTTCAAACGCTTGGCATCCGGCTGTTCCCTGATTTCCACCTTGTCGCCGTGCATGAAGATCTCCCCGGAGGTGCTGGGGTTCGTCCCTACAAGGGCACCGATCAAAGGGTAGATCCCGGAGCGGTGCGTACCCACGAGGCCAAAGATCTCGCCCTTGGCCACGTGGAACGTGACGTCGCGGACCACGTCACCTACACCCAGGTTCACCACCCGCAGCGCCTCTTCACCGGTAGCCAGTTCCACGGGACGGGCGTTTGGCTCCAGTTTTTGCTGCAACAGCATGAAAGCCAGTTCGGCGATGTCTGTCTGACTCGCGTCCACCACACGATGAACCCGCCCGTCACGCAGAATCGCGATGCGGTGGGCTATGGACCGCACTTCATCGAGCCGGTGGGTGATGTAGATGATCGCCCTGCCCTGCTGGTTCAGCATTCGCAGGACTTTGTGCAGCACGGCAACGTCGTGGTCCGGCAAGGAGGCCGCAACTTCGTCCATGATGACAAGCTGGGCTTCCTCCGCAACCATCCGGAGAACTTCCACCAAAGTTTGCTCGGCACGGATCAGGGCTCCGACTTTCATGTCCGGATCAAGGTCAATCCCGGCGTCCAGAATCAATTTCGCTGCTTGTTCCCTTAATTCCCCGTGGGCTTTCCCCGCTTGGAACGTCCCGCGGAATATGGCTTCGGCAACCGTTAATTCAGGATCCACCCGGAAGTTTTGCGGAATGAGGCCGACACCGCAGGCTTGGGCTTCTTCCAGGGAGTCGGGTGCGAACTTTTCTCCGGCGAGATTCATGCGGCCACCGTCGTGTTTGTGGGCTCCAGCCAGGACGCCCATCAATGTGGTTTTGCCGGCACCGTTGGTTCCGATCAATCCCAGGATTTCACCCCGGTGCAATGAGAAGCTGACGCCTTTGAGGATGCGCCGCTGGTCATAGGACGCGCGGATATCGTCGGCGTGCAGTAGCAGGTCCAATAAAGCTCCTTGTTCGCAGAATCGCGGAGGGACTGGCAGGAAAAGCCCGTTGATGCGCGCTGCCCAAGGCACAATATTGCACGCGACTACGGACGCAGGCGTATTGCCGAGTCAATCAGATGGCGAACTTTAATGCAAAATTAGAATCTGGAAACAAGTTAATGAAATTCGTGACGAAAGAATGGCAATAATTTATGAAATCGTCATGAAGTGTTGAGCCAGGGATGAAGGTCCGTTTAACGTGAAAGAGGCCCGGGATGCCATCCCGGGCCTCTTCCTCGTGTGCCGCTACTGCTCGCTCTTACCGAAGTAATCGGCGCCACCAACGTACTCGGTGTGGCCCGATTCGACGTCGGCCGTGACCATCTTGGCCACCTCGGCCGCAAACTCTTCCACGGAGTACAGTTTGCCGGCCTCTGCACGGCGTGCCTCGATGGCACCGGGGTTGGAACGGTCAAGGAGAGTAGCCGTCACCGTTCCCTCGATCATGTCGCCGGAGACGACCACCAGCGAAATGCCCTTGTTGGCAAGATCGGGCAACAGGGCGCGGAGCGCATCCTCGCCGGCCCTCTTGCTCTTTGCTACGGGCTCGTACTCAGGCATCGTGGGTACGGTCTCGACGAAGTGGGCCTGGTGGCTGGTCACGAAGACAACCCGCGAACCTTCGGGCATGAGCGGCACGGCCGCGTTCAGCATATTGATCTGGGCATCGCGGTTGAGCTTCAATGCGTAGCCCTCTTCCATGCCCGTTTCCATGCCACCGGAGGCGTTCAGCACCAGGACGTCGAGTGATCCGAACTCCTCCATGGCGGCACTGGCCAGGGCATGGACGCCTTCATCCGTGGTGAGGTCTGCGCCGACGGCGGCTGCGCGTCCACCGGCGGCCTGGATCCCAGCCACCACCTTATTGGCCCGCGGGGCCTTCTGTCGGTAGTTAACGACGACGGCGGCACCCTCGCCCGCGAGGATCTTGGCAACTTCGGCACCGATACCGCGGGATGATCCCGTGACGATGGCAGTCTTGTTATCCAGCGTTCCCATACGTGCTCCTTTTGTTCACTTCATCCAAAAACTGTGGGCTCGGATTCCATCTTGCCAGCGCGTGCCGGAAAGATGCTTGTGGAGCGCCAACAAAAACTGCCTGATCGGCTAGTGCGGCAGCGGCTAGTGCGGCAGCGGCTAGTGGCCCATGCCCAGTCCGCCGTCGACGGGGATGACCGCACCGGAGATGTAGGCGGCTTCATCACTGGCAACCCAGCGCACCACGTTGGCTACCTCGGAAGCCTCGGCAAAGCGGCCGGCCGGGACGTTGGCCAGGTAGGACTTCTGAGTCTCCTCGGGGAGCTCGGCCGTCATGTCGGTGTTGATGAATCCTGGCGCCACCACATTCGCGGTAATGCCGCGGCTGCCGAGTTCACGGGTGAGCGATCGGGCGATGCCAACCATGCCGGCCTTTGAGGCCGAATAGTTGATCTGTCCCGGCGCACCGTACAGGCCGGATACCGAAGAGATCAGGATGACGCGGCCCTTCCGAAGGCGGATCATGCCTTTGGACGCCCGCTTGATGACGCGGAACGCGCCGGTGAGGTTCGTGTCCAAAACCGAGGTGAAGTCGTCTTCGCTCATCCGGAGCAACAGGGTGTCCTTGGTGATGCCGGCGTTCGCCACCAGCACCTCCACGGGCCCGTGGGCTTCCTCGACCGCCTTGAATGCGGCATCGATCGATCCTTCATCGGTGACGTCGGCCTTCACTCCCAGAATCCCTTCAGGGAGTTCTGATTCGCTACGGTAGGTCACCGCAACCTTGTCGCCATTGGCCAGGAAGGACTCAGCGATCGCCAGGCCGATTCCTCGGTTGCCACCCGTAACCAGGACGCTCCGGCCGGTGGATACTGCTTCAGACATTCATTCGCTCCAGGTTCTGCGGCATGGGTGTGCCGCGGTGAAGAGGGGTTTTTACCTGCCTCGATCTTAGCCGCCGGACCCCGCAACGCGCGGGTAACCGGTGTGGCCAGCGGTTTGGGCCAGTACCGCGATGGTGAGAGAATTGATAGGAGCCTTTGGAGCGTGATGATTCAGCTGTGACACGAGAGAACAGTCCCATGCAGCAGGTGCCCGGGGACCCGGACGCTGTTTCCAGCGACCCCGAAGTGCACAGCATCACGGACGCCGCCACCGCCCACTCCGAGGACATGCGTCAACGGATGATCAAGTACTCACTGGCCATGGGTATCCGCATGGTCTGCATCATCCTGATCTTCGTTGTGGATGGCTGGTTCAAGATCGTCGCGGTGGCCGGCGCCGTCTTCCTGCCGTGGATCGCGGTTGTCATCGCCAATGGCAGCGACATGGCAGAGGACCACAGTGAGTCCTTGCTGGACTATGTTGCCACGCCCGAAATCGAGGGGTCGCAGCAACCAGCCGAAGAAGAACCCGAAGAAACGGTCACCGTCCTCCAGGGGGAGCTGGTGGACGAGGATCCGGACCAGGACAGCACTCCGCCCCAAGGCACCACCGACGACACACCATCTACGAAGGCCGGGAACGCCGGCGACGAACGGGCGGCTTCATGAACATCTTCACCCTCGGCGGCCTTGGTCAAGGCGACCAGCAAGCGGTACCGGAAAAGGCGCTGTGCTCCCGCAAAGGCTGCCGTGATGGCGCGGATTGGCAACTCCTGTGGAACAACCCACGCATTCACACCCCAGAGCGCCGGAAGGTGTGGCTGGCATGTGGCGAACACCGCGCGTGGCTCGAAGACTACTTGCAGACGCGCGGACTATGGAAGGAAACGGTGCCGTTCGAGTCGGACGAGGCGTCCGTAGGCGGGGCCCGCTGAATGTACCGCTTCCTGTTTTCCAGCAAGTGGCTGGGCTATTTTGTCCTGGCCGTTATCTTCGCTACGGCTTGTGTGTTCCTGGGACGCTGGCAAATGGACCGGCGCGCGGAAACACTGGCCGAAATCAACCGCGTGGTCAGCAACTATTCGGCCACCCCGGTGCCCTTCGCCGCCATCAAGGACGAGTTCCGCCAACTCGATCCCGAGCGCGAATGGACCCAGGTGGAACTGCGCGGAACCTACGATCTTGACGGACAGCGAGTGGTCCGGAACCGGCCGTTGAACGGTCAGCCGGGCTACGACGTCGTGGTTCCTTTCCGCCTCACCACCGGTGAGGCCGTGGTGATCGACCGTGGCTGGTTGCCGATCGGCAACAACACCCCGGGACGGCCCGACGTCGTTCCGTCCCCGCCCACAGGTGAGGTCACCGTGGTGGCCCGCCTCAAGCCATCGGAACCGAAGCTGGACCGCGGGGCGGTGGAGGGGCAACTGGCGTCCATCGATCTGCCGGGGTTCGCTGGTGAGTTGCCCTACACGATCGAAACGGGCGCTTACGGCCAATTGGCCAGCGAAGCACCGGCCGTGCAACCCATGCCTACGCCGTTCCCGAAACCGGCAACGGAAGAAGGCACCCATCTGTCCTACTCGCTGCAGTGGTTTGCCTTCGGCGTCCTGATGTTCATCGGGTTCGGCTACGCCGCCCGGCAGCAGGCGCGCAACGCAGCGATTGATGCCGAAGATGAGGACGACGAGGAAACCATGTCCGCCGTTGGTCCCCGCAAGCGGCCCGCCCCTGCCCCACGAAAGAACAAGCGCCGTACGTCCGAAGAAGAGGAAGACGCCATCCTGGATGCCCAAGGCTACTGAGAGTCTCCGCGATCCTGTCCAAACCGTCAGGAAAACCCTCCTTGCGCTCGGAGCCAAGGATACGGTCCGTATCTTCGAGGAGAAGGTCCCGACGGCGGCGGCAGCAGCTTCCGTACTGGGCTGTGAGGTCGCTGCCATTACCAACAGCCTTGTTTTCGAAGTGGACGGCACTCCCCTGCTGATCCTCGCCAGCGGCGCCGCAAAGGTGGACACGGCCCTGGTGGCCCGCCAACTGGGGACGGGCAAGATCCGGCGCGCCAAGCCCGACTTCGTCCTTGAACACACTGGACAAGAAGTGGGCGGAGTGGCGCCCGTAGGCCACCCCCAGCCGATAAGGACCATCCTGGATGCCTCACTCAAAGGCCACGGCGTTTTATGGGCCGGAGCCGGCGACCACAACTCCATGTTCTCCATCACCTACGAGGATCTGCTGCGCATAACAGGAGCGGCCGAGCTCCCAGTACGCTAGCAGCAGCCGCGCCGCAGTGCCGGCCTTACGCCAGCGTGATCAGGTCCAGGTAATCCTCGTTCCAGTGGTCCTCGACGCCGTCGGGCAGCAGCACTACGCGCTCGGGGTTCAGGGCGGCGACTGCGCCCTCGTCGTGGCTCACCATCACCACGGCACCGGTGTAGTTCTTCAAGGCCCCGAGGATTTCCGCGCGGCTGGCTGGGTCCAGGTTGTTGGTGGGTTCGTCGAGGAGCAGCACATTGGCGCTGGAAGCCACGATGGTTGCCAGGGCCAGGCGGGTCTTTTCACCACCGGACAGCACACCGGCGGGCTTATCCACGTCGTCGCCGGAGAACAGGAACGAGCCCAGGATGCCGCGGACCTCGGCGTCCTTCATGTCCGGCGCCGAGGAACGCATGTTCTCCAGCACGGTGCGGTCGTGGTCCAGGGTTTCATGTTCCTGGGCGTAGTAACCGACTTTGAGGCCATGCCCCGGGATGATGTCACCGGTATCCGGCGCGTCCACTCCTGCGAGCATGCGCAGCAACGTGGTCTTGCCGGCACCGTTGAGGCCCAGGATGACCACCTTGGAGCCGCGATCGATCGCAAGGTCGACGTCGGTGAAGATCTCCAGGGATCCGTAGGACTTGCTGAGGCCCTCCGCCGTCAACGGCGTCTTGCCGCAAGGCGAGGGCTCGGGGAAGCGCAACGCGGCCACCCGGTCCTGCTCACGGACAGCCTCGAGCCCGCTGAGGAGCCGCTCGGCGCGCTTGGCCATGTTTTGCGCGGCAACGGCCTTGGTGGCCTTGGCACGCATCTTGTTGGCCTGGTCCAGGAGGACCTGGGCTTTCTTCTCGGCGTTGGCGCGTTCACGACGGCGCGCGCGCTCGTCGGTTTCCCGCTGCTGGAGGTAGCGCTTCCAGCCCATGTTGTAGTAATCGATCTGGGCGCGGTTGGCATCAAGGTGGTAGACCTTGTTCACCGTTGCTTCGAGCAGTTCCACGTCGTGGCTGATAACAATGAGCCCGCCCTGGTGGTTCTTCAGGAAGTCGCGCAACCAGGTGATGGAATCAGCATCCAGGTGGTTGGTGGGTTCATCCAACAGCAGGGTTTCTGCGGACGAGTACAGGATCCTGGCCAGCTCCACGCGGCGACGCTGGCCGCCGGAGAGCGTCTTGAGCGGCTGGTTGAGGATGCGCTCGGGCAAGGCGAGGTTGGACGAAATGGCGGCCGCTTCCGCCTCTGCTGCATACCCTCCGCCTGCGAGGAATTCAGCCTCCAGGCGGTCGTAGCGGTTCATGGCCTTGCGCTGGACAGCTGCGTCCTCACTGGACATCTCCGCCTGGGCCTTCTTCAGTTTGCCGAGGACCACATCCAGGCCACGGGCGGAGAGGATGCGGTCCCGTGCCAACTGCTCCATGTCCGGGGTGCGGGGATCCTGCGGAAGGTACCCGATCTCGCCGCTCCGCGTCACCTTGCCGCCTGCCGGAAGTCCCTCCCCCGCGAGGACGCGGGTCAGGGTGGTCTTGCCGGCGCCGTTGCGGCCAACAAGGCCAATCTTGTCCCCTTTGTCCACCCTGAAGTTGACCTGGTCCATCAGCAGGCGTGCGCCGGCGCGGAGTTCGAGTTCCTGGACGGTAATCAATTCGGGTGATGCCTTTCAACGGGGAACGCCTGCGGGGCCGGTGGGCCGGTGGGTGCGGCGGGGACGGCCATGAGAACGGCCTGTCCAAGTCTACCGGCAGCCTGGCCGGGACCGGACATCGGGGGAAACTGTGCCACCCACCAAAGATTGCTCCCGTGCATTTGTGGAGAGACTCCAAAATAGGAGGTCCCGCGCCTCCGTATTCTCGAAAGGTGGGCCCCAACCCACCATCACTGCAGCTAACAAGGACCCCCAATGACTCAAACCAATCCGGCTCCACCAGCGCGCACTGTCGCCCGCAAGAGGTGGACAGCAACGGACCTTGGCCTCATCGCCGTCTTTGCGGCGCTCGTGGCCGCTTCATCGATCGTCCCGGGCATCCCGGTGGGTGCCCTTGGCGTGCCGATCACCCTGGTGACCCTGACTGTCATGCTCAGCGGCCTGGTGCTGGGCGCCGGGCGCGGTTTTGCCGCCGTCGGGCTTTATGTCCTGTTGGGGCTGGCAGGACTCCCGATCTTCAGCGGCGGACGCAGCGGGCTCGGCATCCTGGCGACTCCCTCCGCGGGCTACATCATCGCGTTCCCCCTGGCTGCCGCTGCGGCAGGCGCCTTGGCTGCCGTGATCATCCGGAAGACGGTGCGCTTCCGTGCCCTCCTGCTGTTCGTCGCCACCATGGTCAGCAGCGTGGTCATCATCCACGGGCTCGGCGTGCTGGGCATGATGGTCAACGGCAAACTCGACTTCACCAAGGCATTCATCGCGGACCTCCCCTACTATCCGGGCGATATCCTGAAGAACGTCCTCGCGGTCCTCATCGCGGTGGCACTCCATAAGGCATTTCCGGACGTGCTGGTGCGCCGGGTCAAACAGGCAGGCTAATGACTTCCATCAACTTCAGCGGGGTCTCCGTCCGTGTTGCCGTGGACGGTGCGGCGACGGACAAGACCCTGCTGCAGGATGTGTCCCTCGGCCTGGCCGAACAGCGCATCGGTGTCATCGGCGCCAACGGTTCCGGCAAGTCCACCTTGCTGCGCCTGGTCAACGGCCTGGTGGAACCCACTGCCGGGTCGGTAACGGTCCATGGAGAGGACACCGTGGCTGCCGTGCGGCGGGTCCGCGCCAATGTGGGCTTCGTGTTCACCGATCCGTTGTCGCAGTTGGTGATGCCCACCGGACGCGAAGACGTGGAATTGTCCTTGCGCCGTTCGGTGAAGAACGGGCGCGAGCGTGCCCTCCGGGCCGAGGCGGTCCTGAACAGATTCGGCATCCTGCACCTGGCCGACCAAAGCATCTACGAACTCTCCGGCGGCGAGCGGCAATTGCTGGCCCTGGCCGCCGTCCTCGCTGTGAATCCCAAGGTTTTGGTCCTCGACGAACCGTCAACCTTGCTGGACCTGCGGAACCGCGAACTGCTTCGACGCACCATCGCCGGGCTCGAACAGCAGGTCATCATGTCCACCCATGACCTGGAACTCGCCCAGGACATGGACCGTGTCCTGGTGGTCGAGTCTGGCCGGATCGTCTTCGACGGCATCCCCGCCGCGGCCATTGCCCATTATCGGGAGCTTTGTGCGGCCAGCATTAACGGGACCACGCCGTGAGGGGCCATGGCTTCCTCATCGCGAACTACGTCCAAGGGGACTCGCTGATCCACAGGACTCCCTTATGGCTGAAGTTCCTGGTGGTGGCGGTCTGCGGGGCCGCGTCCTTCCTCATAGTCGACTGGGCTGTTTCGCTGGCGGTCTTCGGGGCCATATGCGCCTTGTTCCTGCTGAGCGGTGCGGGTCCCCGCCGCCTTGCGCGGGTCATCAGGATGGTCGCGCCGATTGTGGCAGTCATCGGATTGTTCCAATGGTGGCAGCTGGGCGGCCCCACTGCTGCCAGGATTGTCCTGAATGTCCTGGTGTGCGTCGTCGCCGCCTCTGTCCTCACGGCCAC
The DNA here is from genome assembly GCF_044769205.1 of Paenarthrobacter sp. NPDC090520. Lineage (NCBI taxonomy): Bacteria > Bacillati > Actinomycetota > Actinomycetes > Micrococcales > Micrococcaceae > Paenarthrobacter > Paenarthrobacter sp. NPDC090520. Next base: position 336,555 of record NZ_JBIVXM010000002.1, on the reverse strand, counting down.
GACACCGGTACAGAAGCTGCTGGACGGTGTGGTTTCGCTGGCCCGGCCCTTTAAGCGCTGGGGCGCAGATCCCGAGCGCTTCGCACTGACCATCGCCATCATGCTCCGCAGCATCCCGTTCATTGCCGGCGCGTTCTCCGATGTCCGGGACGCCGCGAGGGCCCGCGGACTCGAGCGCAGCCCGCGCGCGCTGGTGCTTCCTGTCTTCATCACCACCGTGGCCTATGCCCGCCAGACCGGGGACGCACTTGCTGCCAGGGGTCTTGGCGAACCCGACGAGGAACCAGAGGGCCGCTAGAGCCTCGCGTACCGCAGTAGGGCTGCCGTCCCCATTCCGCCGGCGATGCTGATCATCGCCAGCCCCAGCGACTCGGCGCCGTCGGAGTGGTAGCGGTCCCTGGCCTGGGCCATCAACCGCGTCACCAGCACTGCACCGGACGCGCCGTAAGCGTGCCCCAGAGCCAGCGCTCCACCCTCCAGGTTGGCTGCCGCCGGGTCGATCCCCAGCTGGTCCAGACAGGCGATGGCCTGGGAGGCAAACGCCTCGTTGAATTCCACGAGGTCCACGTCCCTGGCCGAAAGGCCTGCGCGGCCCAGGAGCCGTTCGGCAGCATGGGCAGCGCCAATGCCCAATAACTCCGGGTCCACCCCTGCTGTATCGCAGTCCAGGACAAGCAAGGCGTCCTGCGCACCCATCGACCGGGCCCGGTCGAGCGAGGTAACAACGACGGCGGAAGCAGCGTCAGCGTCAAAGCACGAGTTCGCGGCGGTAACGCTTCCACCAGGAACGAACGCTGCCGGGAACCGCGCCATCAGGGTCGGGTTGAGCGACTTCCTGGGTCCGTCGTCCTGGGCGACAGTCGTTCCAGCGCTGGCCAGCGGCACTGTTTCGGCCTCGAAGCGGCCAGCCGTGGAAGCTGCGACGGCACGGCGGTGGCTTTCCAGCGCGTAGGCATCCTGCCGTTCCCGATCAATTCCGAAATGCCGGGCCACATTTTCGGCGGCCACCCCCATGTCCGGGTCACCAAAGTCCTTTGGCACGAAGCTGGCCCTGGAGTAGAAGTCCAGGCCGCCGTCGTCGTTCCGGTTGGCGCGTGCGGGCGCCGTACTGACGCTTTCCACTCCGCCGGCGATGAACAGGGGGCTGTCCCCGGCAGCAACCAGTCGAGCCGCCACTGCTATCGCATCAAGTCCCGAACCACATTGCCGGTCGATCGTCATGCCGGGAACGCTGACGGGGAAACCTGCCTGGAGCGCAGCGAACCGGGCCACGTTGCCGCCACCGCCCACTGCGTTGCCGATGATGACGTCGTCCACCACAGCCGGGTCCACGTGGGCATCCTCCACCAGGGCTGCCAGCACCGGAGCCAGCAGATCCTCGGCCCGCAAGTGCTGGAGCCGGCCGTTGGCACGGCACACGGGCGTCCGCAACGCCCCAAGGATGACGGCCTGTCGGGACGGATCGGACGTCACCCGGCTGCCCGCCTTAGCCAAGGGGCTGGACCCGCGGATCGTGGTTCTTGATCCAATCCAGGAGAACCTTGCGGCTCACCTTGCCGCGGTCCGTCATGGGCAGCTCGGCCATGACGAAGTACTGCAGCGGCCATTTGTCCCGTGGCAGTAATCCGTCCAGGCCCGTGCGAAGCTGGGTGGCTGTGACAGCCCCGTATGCGGGAACGATTCCCGCGACCACCCTTTGGCCCCTGATGTCGTCCGGCGCCCCGGCCGCAACGGCGGATTCAATGCCCGGCACGGAAGCAAGGGCGAGCTCCACCTCGTGCGGGTAAACGTTCTTGCCTGCGGTGATGATCATGTCCGCCCGGCGTCCGAGGATATGCAAGGTGCCATGATCCAGGTAGCCCTGGTCCCCTACCGTGTACCAGCCGTCGAGGCAGCGAAGCGCCTGGCCATCATCGCCCCAAAGGTAGCCGTTGCTGACCATCCCGCTGCGGACGCTGATATTTCCGTGCTGACCGTGCTCAAGCTCGTTCCCTGCGTCATCAAGGATCCGTACGTCCACGCCAGGAAACGGGCGTCCAATGCCGGTCCCGCCAATGTCCAACGGCTCCCCGGCGGCCAGCCGGGTGCCGGACACGAAGCTCAGTTCGGAGGCTCCGTAGTACTCGTAAATCACCGCATTGGGAGCCCAGCGGCGGGCTGCCTCCAACGTGCGGGCATCGAGCTTGGAACCGGCGGAGACGATGCTGCGGATCCCCGAGGCGTCCACATCGCCGGCCAGGCCGCGTTCGCTGAGGAGGCGGAGCATGGTGGGGGCCAGCACGAGCCTGGTGATGCCGTCGTGGCTGATGGCCGCGTGGGCGTCGCCAACATCGAAGGTGTCCAGGGTATGGAACGAGGCTCCCGCGTAAAGGCACTCGGACAATGCGTAGAGGTTCAGGGATGCCGAAAGCGGCCCGGGAGCGAGTGTACGGTCGTCCTGTTCCAAGCCGAAAAATTCGATGGAGGCATCGAAGGAGACCTGCCAGGAACGGCGCGAACGGGTGAAGGCCTTGGGAATGGAGGTTGTGCCGGAGGTCAGTCCAACCAGGAACGTGCTGGCGGGATCGCCATCCAGCAGTTGCCTATCGGTAACCGTCGTCGAGTCCTGGACCCTCGCGGCGACCTCCTCAACCATGGGCCCGGGCCAAGCCGGGTCGAGGACGGCGCAGCGGCGGGTCCCGGCCACCGCGGCAACGTAGCGTTCGATGAAGGGGACCGAGTTCTGTTCGGCCAGCACCGTAGTAGCCCGGGTGTCCATAAGGTCCGTGGCGGCGTCGCGGAGTTCCGCCCAGGTGAGCCGGCTGCTGCCCACAACCACGGCCGTGTGGTGCGGGCGTTCATCGGCCCAGAGTTGAAGTTTGTCCAGGAAAGGCATCCCCGCAATTTTACGGCAGTGTCCGCCGTCAGGCATCAAAGGTGACGTCTATTCTGGCTGTATGAGTTTCAATGACGGAGCACAGCTTGATCCCTCGCAGGTTGAAGACCGACGCGGCAGCGGCATAGGACGCGGAACCAAGATCGGCGGCGGAATCGGAGGCGGCATTGTGGCCCTCCTGCTCGTGCTCTTGGGAGTGAATCCCAACATCCTCGGTGACATCACCGGCGGCGGCCAGCCACCCGCCGTCGAGAGCGGCACCGGAACGGGCGGCGTCCAGGAATGCCAGACAGGTGCGGATGCCGACAAGCGGCTGGATTGCCGCATCACCGGGACGGTCAACAGCCTGAACGCCTTTTGGCCCGCCTATCTGGCCGACTACAACGTGAAGTACTCGCGGCCGGGGACGGTCATCTTCGACCAAGTCACCACTACAGGCTGCGGGCAGGCGACCACTGCCGTAGGGCCCTTCTATTGCCCTGCCGACGTCAAGGCCTACTTCGACCCTGGTTTCTTCGACGAATTGGTGACGCGGTTTGGCTCCTCGGGCGGCCCCCTCGCGCAGGAATACGTGGTGGCGCACGAATTCGGGCACCACATCCAGAACATCCTGGGCAACCTTGACCGGGCACAACAGGATCCCCAAGGCCCCCAATCCGGCGGAGTGCGGGTGGAACTGCAGGCCGACTGCTACGCCGGCCTGTGGGTGCGTTACGCGTCAACGCAGACTGACCCTGCAACGGGAAAGCCCTTCCTGGATCCGATAACCCAGCAGGACCTGCAGGATGCTCTCTCCGCTGCATCGGCAGTGGGCGACGACCGCATCCAGGAAGCGGCCACCGGAAGGGTCTCACCGGAGTCCTGGACGCATGGCTCCAGCGAACAGCGGCAGAAGTGGTTCTCCCAGGGTTACTCCACCGGCGACATCAACAAGTGCGACACGTTCGGCGTCGCCACACCATAGCCGGGGCTTAAACGGAAACGGTTCCGGGCATAAGCCCGGAACCGTTTCCTCGTGTCCGCCTACAGCGGGACAGCCAGGTGATCAGATGTTGAAGCCGAGGGCCCTCATCTGGTCCTTGCCGTCGTCGGTGATCCGTTCGGGACCCCATGGCGGCATCCATACCCAGTTCAGGCGCCAGTCATCGACGATGCCGTCCAAGGACTTGCCAACCTGCTCTTCCAACACGTCCGTCAGCGGGCAAGCCGCCGTGGTGAGTGTCATGTCGATCAGGAGGGCGCCGTCGTCGTCCGAGTACTTCAGGCCGTAAAGCAGGCCCAAGTCAACGACGTTGACCCCAAGCTCGGGGTCGATGACGTCCTTGAGCGCTTCCTCGACATCCTCGAGGCTGGTGCGCGCAGCGTTGATTTCGGTCATAAGGTGATCCTAACTAGGCCTGAGCGGCAGGAGCAACAGCGACGCCGGCACCTGTGGCGTAGCGGTCATAGCCCTCTTCTTCGAGGCGGTCGGCGAGCTCGGGGCCGCCTTCTTCGACTACCTTGCCGTCAACGAAGACGTGAACGAAGTCCGGCTTGATGTAGCGCAGGATGCGGGTGTAGTGGGTGATGAGCAGCGTGCCCATGTTGCCCTGGGCGTGTGCCCGGTTGACGCCTTCGGAAACCACCTTGAGGGCGTCGACATCCAGGCCGGAGTCGGTTTCGTCGAGCACGGCGAACTTGGGCTTGAAGAGCTCGAGCTGCAGGATCTCGACGCGCTTCTTCTCGCCGCCGGAGAAGCCTTCGTTGACGTTGCGCTGGGCGAAGTCGGCGTCGATGCGCAACTGCTGCATGGCTGCCTTGACGTCCTTGGTCCACGTGCGGAGGGCAGGTGCTTCACCGTCGATGGCGGTCTTGGCAGTGCGCAGGAAGTTGGTCATGGTGACACCCGGAACCTCCACCGGGTACTGCATGGCGAGGAAGACGCCTGCACGGGCGCGCTCGTCAACGCTCATCTCCAGGACATCTTCGCCGTCCAGGGTGATGCTGCCGCTGGTCACCGTGTAACGCGGGTGGCCGGCGATGGTGGAAGCAAGCGTGGACTTGCCGGAACCGTTGGGGCCCATGATGGCGTGGGTTTCGCCGGTCCTGATGGTCAGGCTGACGCCCTTCAGGATCTCCTTGGTGCCCTGCTCCGTCTCGATGCTGACGTGCAGGTCCTTGATCTCAAGAGTAGACATGCTCTTCTTTCTTTCCGTTCGTAAGTCTGGCGGTACTGGGCGCTCAGTAGTTGTTTACCGGAGCGCCGTTCACAACGTTGGTCACATCCACGTAGACGTCGTCGCCATCGATGGCGACGGCGAAAACCGGGACAGGATCGTAGGCAGGCAACTGCAGGGGCTGTCCGCTGCGCAGATCGAACTGGGAACCGTGTCCCCAGCACTCGATCGCGCAGCCTTCGACGTCGCCTTCGGACAACGAGATGTCAGCGTGCGAGCAGGTGTCTCCGACGGCGTGAATTTCGCCCATCGAGTCCTTCACGATGGCTACGGGGTAGTCATCGATCAGGACGCGCAGCGCCTGCTTGACCTTGATGTCGTTGGCGTTGCACACGAGTTCGCCCTTGATGTGATCACTCATGGTTGTCCTGTTGGCCTGTCCTGGTTGTCGGTGGACGTTAGTTGTCGGTTGCGGCGAGCTCGCGCTCGACGGCTTCGGTCAGACGGTCCTCGATGGCCGGAACCTTGATCTTCTGGATGATCTCGTTCAGGAAGCCACGGACCACGAGCCTGCGGGCAACGTCTTCCGGAATACCGCGTGCCATGAGGTAGAAGAGGTGCTCGTCATCGAAACGGCCGGTGGCGCTGGCGTGGCCCGCACCTTCGATCAGGCCCGTCTCGATTTCCAGGTTGGGCACGGAATCCGCGCGGCAGCCGTCGGTCAGCACCAGGTTCTGGTTCTTCTCGTAGCTGTCGGTGCCTTCGGCGTTCTTCTGGATCAGGACATCGCCTACCCATACAGTGTGTGCACCCTTGCCCTGCAGCGCGCCCTTGTAAAGCACGTTGGAGACGCAGTTGGGCTGCCCGTGGTCAACGTACGTGCGGTGCTCAAGGTGCTGCCCGGCGTCTGCGAAGTACAGGCCGAAGAGTTCCGCTTCGCCACCGGGGGCTGCGAAGCGGGCCGTCGGCGTCACGCGGACGAGGTCGCCACCGAGGCTGACGACGATGTGCTTGAACTTCGCGTCACGGCCGATCTTTGCCTGCTGCGAGGAGGCGTGAACCGAATCGTCGTTCCATTCCTGCAGCGACACGACAGTAAGCTCTGCACCGTCTTCGAGGATGATCTCGACATTCTCGGACACGACGGCAGTGCCTTCGTGGCCCAGGACCAGGACGGCCTTGGAGAACTTCTCCGCCACAACAACCACGTGCTGGGCGGCAGCATCGGTACCGGCACCGGCGAGGGTCACCGTGATCTCCGATTCGAGGGACGTTTCCGAGGGAACCGTGATGACGGTGGCTTCCTGGAAGTTCGCCCAGGCGTTCGCGGAGACGCGGTCCTCGGGAATGCCTGCCTGGCCGATGCGCTGGTCTTCGCGGCCCACGGTCTCAACCGTCACTCCGGCAGGGGCGTTGACGGACACGGCCGGCGCAGCACCGGTCAGGGCTTCGCTGTGCAGCCCACGGAGGCGGCGCAGCGGGGTGAACCGCCAGTCCTCTTCAAGGCCCGTCAGTGCCTTGAAGTCCTCCACCTTGTAGGACGTCAGGCGACCGGCGCGCGAACTGTCGGGAACGCCGACGCCGCCGCCGTGCGAGTGACCCTTCGCCGACGCACCGGCGAGGGGTCCCGCAGAAGGCTGTTCCGTCGTCGAGCCGGCGTTGATCGGCGAGAGGTTCTCGCCTTCTTCGGTGAAGCCGTCGATAAAGGGCTGTGCTGAGGGCGCGCCGATGCGAGCCTTTTCAGTAGTGATATCAGTCATTGTTAACCGACGGATCCTTCCATCTGAAGTTCAATCAAGCGGTTGAGCTCGAGGGCGTATTCCATGGGCAGTTCACGGGCGATCGGCTCGATGAAGCCGCGCACGATCATGGCCATGGCCTCGTCCTCCGGCATGCCGCGGGACATCAGATAGAAGAGCTGCTCTTCGCTGACGCGGGAAACGGTTGCCTCGTGGCCCAGTACGACGTCGTCCTCGCGGATGTCGATGTACGGGTAGGTATCCGAACGGGAAATGGTGTCCACCAGTAGCGCATCGCAACGGACCGTGTTGGCCGAGTGCTTGGCGCCTTCACGGACCTGGACCAGGCCACGGTAGGCAGCACGGCCGCCACCACGGGCCACTGACTTGGAAATGATGGAGCTCTTGGTGTTCGGTGCGATGTGCACCATCTTGGAGCCGGTGTCCTGGTGCTGGCCCTCGCCTGCGAAGGCGATGGACAGGGTCTCGCCCTTGGCGTGCTCGCCAACGAGGTAGACGGCCGGGTACTTCATGGTGACCTTGGAACCGATGTTGCCATCGACCCATTCCATGGTGGCGCCCTCTTCGCAGATGGCGCGCTTGGTGACCAGGTTGTACACGTTGTTGGACCAGTTCTGGATGGTGGTGTAGCGGACGCGTGCGCCCTTCTTCACGATGATTTCCACCACTGCCGAGTGCAAGGAGTCCGAGGTGTAGATCGGAGCCGTGCAACCCTCGATGTAGTGCACGTACGAGTCTTCGTCGGCAATGATCAAGGTGCGCTCGAACTGGCCCATGTTCTCCGTGTTGATACGGAAGTAGGCCTGCAGCGGGATGTCCACGTGGACACCCTTGGGAACGTACACGAACGAGCCACCGGACCAGACCGCGGTGTTCAGCGAGGCGAACTTGTTGTCGCCCACGGGGATCACGGTGCCGAAGTACTCCTGGAAGATCTCCGGGTGTTCCTTCAACGCGGTGTCGGTGTCCAGGAAGATCACGCCCTGGGCTTCGAGGTCCTCGCGGATCTGGTGGTAGACAACCTCGGACTCGTACTGGGCCGCAACGCCCGAAACCAGGCGGCTGCGCTCAGCTTCCGGGATACCCAGCTTCTCGTAGGTGTTCCGGATGTCCTCGGGCAGGTCTTCCCACGTGGCTGCCTGCTTTTCGGTAGAGCGCACGAAGTACTTGATGTTGTCGAAGTCGATGCCCGAGAGGTCTGCACCCCAGGTGGGCATGGGCTTGCGGTCGAAGTACTTCAGGCCCTTGAGGCGTAGGTCGAGCATCCATTCGGGCTCGCTCTTCTTGTCGGAGATGTCACGGACAACCTCCTCATCGAGGCCACGGCGGGCGTTGGCGCCGACGTCGTTCTTGTCGGCCCAGCCGTACTCGTAGTTGCCGATGCCATGCAGCTCGGGATTCTTTTCCAGAATCTCCGAGATCACAGTGCCGTCAGCTACCGCCTTCTCTGCTGTTCCTTCAGCTAATTGACCCGTCATCACGGCCTTTCTTGCTGGTTGTTTGATTCCTTGGACAGGTTTCCGGACTGCTCTGCGATGCCGGGGAGCATCGTGGCAGCCGGTCGCCCGGTAGGTATGTGGGTGGTGCAGACGTGACCGCCTTGCGCCAGGGTGGACAAGCGGCGGACATCGACGCCCACCAAACGGGAGAACACCTTGGTTTCGGTGTCGCAGAACACGGGAAATTCCGCCGCGAGCTGCTGTATGGGGCAATGCCCCTGGCACAGTTGGACGCTGGAGAATTCGGCGGGCAAGGGAGCCTTGGCCTCGATGGAGTGGGCGGAGGCGACGTAGCCGTCCCGGCTCAGTGCCTTGGACAAAGCCACTGCGCGGGCTCCTATGTCCTCACCGGCAGCGGCCACCTCGGGCGCATAACGGCGTTCCAGCTCGGCGAACCGTTCTTCCGCATAGTCGCGTACCGCATCTTCTCCCGCGATATCCTGCAGGCGGCGCAGGGCAGAGGTTGCGATGTTCAGGTAGTCGTCGCCCAGCTTGGACTGGCCCTGTGAACTGAGGACGTACCGCCGTGCCGGGCGGCCTGCACCGGCTCCGGCCTTTGCGACCCGCTTGACTTCGATGACGCCGTTCCGTTCAAGGTGGTCCAAGTGCCGGCGTACGGCCGCAGGGGTGAATCCAAGCAGGTCGCCGAGTTCCGCGGCGCTGACAGGTCCGTTTTCCAGGACCGCGGCAAGGACGCGGTCGCGCGTACGGTCTTCAGCATCCGGCAGCGAAGGCACGGGCGCAACGGGCCCGTCCGCCGCAGCATGCCGCTTCGAGGGCATGGAAACTGGAGTGCTCATGGAATACACAACACAATCATGTCGTAATTTCATTCCGGCCTCCAGTAAGGCAAGACTGACCTTGCCTTACCCGCCGCATGTGACCGTACTACTTCGCGTAGAATACTTTGGTGCGATCCACCGACTCCCCTGTCCTTACCATAGACGGACTCATCAAGGATGTTGGCCCCCTGGCCTCCCTTGACGGCAAAATGCTCAGGGTTGTGAGTGGCGTTTCCCTGGTAGCGGAGCGCGGGCAAATCACCGCCCTCCTTGGCGCCAACGGTGCCGGCAAGACCACCACCCTCGAGTGCGCCCAAGGCCTGCAGAAACGGACAGGGGGCACCATCTCGCTCCTCGGCGAAGACCCGGACACCGCAGGGGCGGAACTGCGGTCCCGCGTTGGTGTGATGCTCCAGGACGGCGGCCTCCCGCCGTCGGCCCGCCCCCTTCCCTTGCTGCGCCATGTGGCCGGCATGTACGCGAACCCCATGGACCTTGACCTCCTGGTGGAACGGCTCGGCATCAACCAGTTCAGCAGGACCAGCGTCCGCCGGCTGTCCGGAGGGCAAAAACAGCGCCTCGCCCTGGCGGCCGCCCTGGTGGGCAATCCGGACATCCTCTTCCTGGACGAGCCCAGCGCAGGGCTTGATCCGCAATCGCGCCAGATCGTCTTCGACCTCATCGCCGAACTCCGCGACGCCGGCATGGGCATTGTGCTCACCACCCACCTGATGGACGACGCCGAGCGGCTCGCCGATTACGTCTACATCATCGACGGCGGGCACAACGTCGCCGAAGGAACCGTTGCCGAACTGTTGGCGAACGACCATTCGACGGACATCGCCGACAGGACCCTTTACTTCGACGCACCCGGCGGGCTGGACTTCAGCGCAGTTCTCCGCGCAGGCCTCCAGGTCACCGAAACAAGGTCAGGGAGCTACTCGGTCAGTGGCGCCTTGACTCCGGCGGACCTGGCAGCCTTGACCGCGTGGTGGGCAGAACGGAACATCATGCCCGCATCCCTCCGGCTTGAGGCACGCAGCCTGGAGGACGTATTCCTGGACCTTTCCGGAAGGGACCTTCGATGAGCAAACTCCTGGCACACAACGCAGGTCCGGCCTCCCTGTCCCGCCGCATCGTCCAACAGGGCAAGTACGAGACCATCACCATGCTCCGCAACGGAGAGCAGCTCATCCTGGCCATCGTATTGCCGCTCATGGCATTGGTGGGCCTGGCTGTTACTCCCCTGTTGGACGGCCTCGGCGGCTCCCGCGTTGATATCGCGACGCCGGGCATCCTGGCCCTCTGCGCCATGTCCACGGCCTTCACCGGCCAAGGCATCGCCACAGGATTCGACCGCCGCTACGGCGTCCTGCGCTTCCTGTCCACCACCCCGCTGGGCCGGGGTGGACTCATTGCCGGAAAGATCCTGGCCGTGCTGGTGGTGTTGTTCCTGCAGGTAGTGGTGGTCACCGTGGTTGCCGGTTTGCTGGGGTGGCGCCCCGAAGCGGCAGGCTGGCTGCCGGGGCTGGCTCTGTTGGTCCTCGGTGCTGCAGCGTTCACCGCCCTGGGGCTTCTGGTTGCGGGTACGGTGCGCCCGGAGGCCACGTTGGCCATCACCAACCTCCTGTGGATCCTCCTCGGCGCCCTGGGTGGCATTGTGGTTCCGGCCGAGAGACTCCCGGCGCTGGCCCAGAACATTGTGCATTTCCTGCCCTCCGGCGCCCTCGGACAAGCGTTGCGCGAGGCGTTCCTGCACGGAGCCATCGCCTGGCCCGCCGCCTTGGTCCTGCTGCTGTGGACACTGATTGCGGGCGCCGCGGCCATCCGCTGGTTCAAGTGGAACTGACCACCGAACGAGAACTGAGAAACGAGAAACCTGTGAGCACGGCATCACGCCTTCCCCAAACCTTTCAGCGGTTCACTTCCAAGCTCCCCACCGAGGTGAACCGGACCATCCGGCGCTTGGCCGTCCTGTCACTGATCGGTCAAACAGTGTTGGTTGTGACCGGCGGCGCCGTCCGCCTGACGGCCTCCGGCCTTGGCTGCCCCACGTGGCCACGATGCACCTCGGACTCCCTCGTCAACACTCCGGAAATGGGCATCCACGGATTCATCGAGTTCGGCAACCGCCTCCTGACGTTCGCACTGGCGGCCGTGGCCGCCCTCATGCTGGTCTACTTGTGGAACCTCCGCAAGCAACGGCGTGACCTCTTCCTTCTGGCACTTGGACTTCTGGCCAGCATCCCCGCGCAGGCCGTCATCGGCGGCATCACGGTTCTTTCCGGCTTGAATCCCTGGGTCGTGGGGTTGCACTTCCTGGTGTCCATGGCCTTGGTGGTGTTTGCCACCCTCCTGGTCAACCGGGCCTACGGGCGCACAGGGCGGTTCATGAACCGCACCCTGGTTCCGCTCCCGGCTGTTCTGCGCCCGGCAATGCTCGCAGTGGCCGTGTTCTCTGCCATCGCGGTGATGCTCGGAGTAGTGGTGACGGGCGCCGGCCCGCACGCAGGCGATGCCGACGCACCGAGGAACGACCTCGACTGGGACCTCTTCTCGCACATCCACGCCGTTCCGGCCTACCTGATCACGGCAGGCTCACTCTTTGCCGTCTACGTGGTGTTCCGGCACAAGATTGCCGGGCCCTTCCGCACGGCCTCGTACCTCATGGTGGCGGTCACCGTGTTGCAGGCCATCATTGGCTTTACCCAGTACTACAACGGCATCCCCGCCCTCCTGGTTGGCGCCCACATGCTCGGCGCGGCGCTCCTGATGAGCGCCTCAACCAACGCGGCAGACCTGGCGAAGGCGAGCCCGGTCAAGTAGGAGCACGGGAGGCTTGGCAGCCTGCCGCCAGCGGAAAGGCCCGACGGTGTTACTCAAGTCCCGAGTGCCGACGTCGGGCTTCTTCGTAGCCGGATCACGACAGCAGTGAGGGGCTGCCGTGTGAGAACATCCGTCTGGCGAACGCTCGCTCACGAAACGCCCCCGGCCCGACGACGCTCTCTCACTTTCCTGACGAATTGAGCGAGCGTCGGTCTGACGCGGCGCCTAGATGCGAGAGCGTTGGGCAGGACACCGGCGTTTCGTGAGAGAGCGATCCCAACGATGGGCGATTTGCTGGGAGAGCGTGCGGCGGGTGATTAACGGAAAAGTCCGACGTCGGACTGTGCGTAGCTGGAGCCTTGGGGCGTTAGCCGCCGATCAGCGGCGCACCCACGAAGGGATCGACGGCGAGGGCGATGAACAGCAGCGTCAGGTAGCTGATGGAACCGTGGAAGACCTTCATGGCGCCCTTGTTCGAAACGTCGCCACCCTGGGCCCGCTTGTACAAGGCGTGGCTCTCGTAGAGGAACCAGGCGCCGGCGGCGACCGCCGCAATGGTGTAGACCCAGCCCGCGCCGCCCACGGGGATCATCAGCAGCGAACATGCCACCATGGCCCATGCGTAAAGGACAACCTGCACCGAGACCACCTTGGCGCCGGCAATGGCACCCAGCATGGGCACTTTGGCATTGCGGTAGTCCTCGCCATAGCGCATGGAAAGGGGCCAGTAGTGCGGCGGGGTCCAGAGGAAGATCACCATGAAAAGGACGATCGCCGGCCATTCAACGGTGTTGGTCACTGCCGACCAGGCGATGAGTACCGGGAAGCAACCCGCTGCGCCGCCCCAGACAATGTTCTGCGCGGTGCGGCGCTTGAGGATCATCGTGTAGATGACGACGTAGAAGACGATTGCACCGAGGCCGAGCCACGCGGACAACGGGTTGGCACCGAACCAAAGGATCGCGATGGACGCGGCCCCGAGGATCCAAGCGAACACGAGCGCTTCGCGGGGAGTCACCTCTCCCGTCACCAGCGGACGCTTCTCGGTGCGGTGCATCAACTTGTCGATGTCCCGGTCGATGTAGCAGTTGAAGACGCCCGCGCTGCCGGCGGCAAAGGCTCCGCCCACCAGCGTTGCAAGGATCAGGCCAATGGAGGGGAAGCCTCGCTGGGCGAAGATCATGGTGGGCAGCGTGCTGACCAGGAGCAGTTCGATGACCCGGGGCTTGGTGAGGGCCAGATACGCCTTGAACTTACGGGAAATTCCGATGCCTCCCCGGGCCGGGGACGCGTTAAGGGGCGTATCAGTTGTGCTCACGGCGGCAGTCACTCTGTTCTATGCTCTGGGGTTCTCGCAGCGGCAGCGTCCGGTTGATGGTGGAACCGGGGGCCGGACACCGCTGGTGGCCTCCAAATATCATACCGTGGCCGGAAGTGGACCAATGTCCGCAAAATACGCCAATGTTTCCGAATCTTCACGCGTTCGGGGCGCCTTGGTGATTCATATAAGCGAATTTCTGTCCAGTTAGTGGGATTCCCTGAGTCCCACGCCACGTTTAGGGCTAAGCTGTGAAACAGATCAGCACACGTCGACTTTCCGGGAAACCGTATTCTCGGATTCTCCGTGCGACTGGATGAGAGATCAACGTTTCAATGGTGAACGGCTGGTAGACACATTGCAGCGGGCGCCATCCTGAGCTTCCTGCGCGCCGTGTTTCCAAAACCTGCCGTCAGCACAGAGAGGGGCTCGGTTTTCGTGCCACATTTGGAAGAGCAAGTACTGTCCTGGACCGATCTGGACCAGAAGGCTGTTGACACTGTTCGGGTGTTGGCTGCTGATGCTGTGGAGAAGGTCGGCAACGGCCACCCTGGTACGGCCATGAGCTTGGCTCCGGCGGCGTACCTGCTGTTCCAGAAGCTGATGCGCCACGACCCGAAGAACCCCGAGTGGATTGGCCGCGACCGCTTCATCCTCTCCCCGGGCCACACTTCCCTGACCCTGTACATCCAACTCTTCCTTTCCGGTTACGGCCTGGAACTGAAGGACCTCGAAGCACTGCGCACCTGGGGTTCGCTGACTCCGGGCCACCCGGAGTACAAGCACACCGCCGGCGTGGAAATCACCACGGGCCCGCTGGGCCAGGGCCTTGCGTCCTCGGTTGGTTTCGCTTACTCCCAGCGCCGCCAGCGCGGCCTGTTCGACGCCGATGCTCCCGCCGGCGAATCGCCGTTCGACCACACCATCTGGGTCATCGCTTCCGATGGTGACCTGCAGGAAGGCGTCACGTCCGAGGCTTCCTCCCTCGCCGGCCACCAGGAACTGGGCAACCTTGTTGTTGTCTACGATGAGAACCACATCTCGATCGAGGACGACACGGACATTGCGTTCACCGAAGACGTCCTGAAGCGTTACGAGGCCTACGGCTGGCACACCCACCGCGTGGACTGGACCAAGACCGGCGAGTACGTCGAAGACGTCCAGGAACTGTACTCGGCGTTGCTGGCTGCGAAGGCTGAGACCACCAAGCCGTCCATCATTTCGCTGCGCACCATCATCGGCTACCCGGCCCCGAAGAAGCAGAACACCGGCAAGATCCACGGCTCCGCACTCGGCGCCGAAGAAGTTGCCGCGCTGAAGTCGGTCCTCGGTTTCGACCCCGCCAAGTCCTTCGAGGTGGACCAGGAGGTCCTGGCCCACGCCCGCAAGGTTGTGGAGCGCGGTTCCGAAGAGCGGGCCGCGTGGCAGAGCAAGTTCGAGGCATGGCAGGCGTCCAACCCGGACGGCGCCGCGTTGCTCGAGCGCATCGAAGCCAAGAAGCTGCCCGTCGGCATCGACGCCGCCCTCCCGGTCTTCGAAGCCGGCAAGGACGTTTCCACCCGCGCAGCATCGGGCAAGGTCCTGAACGCGATCGGCCCGGTCCTTCCGGAACTCTGGGGCGGATCGGCTGACCTGGCCGAGTCCAACAACACCACCATCGAAGGTTCGCCGTCGTTCATCCCGGCCTCCCGCTCCACGGAAGCCTGGAAGGGCAACCCGTACGGCCGTGTGCTGCACTTCGGTATCCGCGAGCACGCCGCCGCCTCGATCGTGAACGGCATCTCCCTGGCTGGCCGCACCCGCGCGTTCTCCGGCACGTTCTTGATCTTCTCCGACTACCAGCGCCCCGCCATCCGCCTCGGCGCCCTCATGGGTGTTCCCTCCCTGTATGTCTGGACGCACGACTCCATCGGCCTGGGCGAAGACGGCCCCACCCACCAGCCGGTGGAGCAGCTCGCCTCGCTGCGCGCCATCCCCGGCCTGGACGTTGTCCGCCCCGGAGACGCCAACGAAGTCTCCGCAGCATGGAAGGCCATGCTGGAGAACCACGAGAACCCGGCCGGTATTGTCCTGACCCGCCAGAACATCCCCACCTACGCCCGTGGCGAAGGTGCAGCAAACGGTGACACCTTTGCGTCCACCGCAGGTGTTGCCAAGGGCGGCTACGTGCTGGCCGAGGCTTCCAAGGACGGCGAAACAGCTGACGCGCAGGTCATCCTGATCGGCACCGGCTCCGAGGTCCAGCTCGCCGTCCAGGCCCGCGAAGCACTCCAGTCCGAGGGCATCGCCACCCGCGTTGTCTCCATGCCTTGCGTCGAGTGGTTCAAGAAGCAGGACGAGGCCTACCGCGAATCCGTCCTCCCCGGCTACGTCAAGGCACGCGTATCCGTCGAAGCAGGCCTCGCCCTCGGCTGGCAGGAATTCGTCGGCGACGCCGGCCGCTCCATCAGCCTCGAGCACTTCGGCGCTTCCGCCGACTACAAGCGCCTGTTCAACGAATTCGGCATCACCGCCGAAGCTGTTGCAGCCGCTGCCAAAGACTCCCTCGCAGACCTTTCTTAGTAATCGTCTGAAATCCCATCAAGGAGAAAACCAATGACCAGCACTCCCACGCAGCAGCTGTCTGACGCCGGCGTTTCCATCTGGCTCGACGACCTCTCCCGCAACCGCCTGGAAACGGGCACGCTGCAGAAGCTCATTGACGAGAAGAACGTGGTTGGCGTGACTACCAACCCGTCGATCTTCCACGCCGCCATCACCTCCGGAACGGACTACGACGCAACCATTGCAGCCAAGGCCGCAGAGGGTGCCAGCGTCGAAGAAACCATCTTCGAGATCACCACCACTGATGTGGCGGACGCTTGCGACCTCTTCGCCCCGCTCGCAGCGGCCACCAACGGTGTTGACGGCCGTGTATCCATCGAGGTCGACCCGCGCCTCGCCTGGGACACCGCCGGCACCATCGCCGAGGCCAAGCACCTCTACGCCAAGGTCAACAAGGACAACGTCCACATCAAGATTCCGGCAACCTTGGAAGGCCTCGAAGCCATCACTGCCACGCTGGCTGAGGGCATCAGCGTCAACGTGACCCTGATCTTCTCGCTGGAGCGGTACCGTGCAGTCATCAACGCTTTCCAGTCCGGCCTTGAGCAGGCCAAGGAGAACGGCCACGATCTGTCCACGATCCACTCGGTCGCCTCGTTCTTCGTTTCCCGCGTGGACACCGAGATCGACAAGCGCCTTGACGGCATCGGCACCGACGAGGCCAAGGCTCTTAAGGGCAAGGCAGGCGTCGCCAACGCACGCCTTGCCTACCAGGTCTACGAAGAGCTGTTCTCCACGGAACGCTGGAACGTGCTCGCAGAAGCGGGCGCACTCCCCCAGCGTCCGCTGTGGGCTTCCACCGGCGTCAAGGACCCGGCATACCCGGACACCCTCTACGTGACCGAACTGGTTGCCGCCGGCGTAGTGAACACCATGCCGGAGAAGACCCTGGATGCCACCTTCGACCACGGTGTGGTCACCGGCGACACCATCAGCGGCACGTACGAAGACGCCAACGCCGTCCTCAACGCCCTTGAAAACCTCGGTGTCTCCTACAACGACGTCGTTGCGCTCCTCGAGTCCGAGGGACTCGAGAAGTTCGTGGCCAGCTGGAAGGAACTGCTGGCCGACGTCGAAGGCGCACTTGCTACCGCACGGAAGGCTTCCTAACCAACAATGAGCACAATCAGCTTTGACGCCAGCGGTGCCGCACAGCAGGCAATCGCCCAGCACATTGACAGCCTGGTCGAAGACAGGATCGCTACGCGGATCTTCGCCAAGGACCACACGCTGTGGGGTCCGGACGCGGAGTCGGAATCCGCTATCCGCCTTGGATGGGTTGAGGCTCCGGCCATTTCCCAGCCATTGGTCGGCCAGATCCTCGAGTTGCGTGACGCGCTCCGCGCCGAAGGCGTTTCCCATATTGTCCTGTGTGGCATGGGTGGATCGTCTTTGGCACCGGAAGTCATTGCCGGCACCGCTGGCGTCGAGCTGACTGTTCTCGACAGCACCGATCCTGAACAGGTCAGTGCTGCCCTCGCGGACCGGCTGGCTGAAACGGCGATCGTCGTTTCGTCCAAGTCCGGTTCCACTGTTGAGACGGATTCCCAGCGCCGGGTGTTCGAGAAGGCGTTCAACGACGCCGGGATCGACGCCAAGAGCCGGATCATCATCGTGACCGATCCGGGCTCGCCCCTGGACAAGGCGTCCCGCGAAGCCGGTTACCGTGCCGTGTTCAACGCAGACCCGAACGTCGGCGGCCGTTTCTCGGCCCTGACGGCCTTCGGCCTGGTCCCGTGCGGCTTGGCCGGCGTGGATATCCAGGCGTTCCTTGATGAGGCCGAAGAAGCCGGAGAGGTCCTCAACGAGGACTCCTCGGACAACATTGGCCTGTCCCTCGGTGTTGCCCTGGGCGGGACCAACCCGCTACGGAACAAGATCGTCATCGCAGAGGACGGATCCGGCATTGTTGGCTTCGCTGATTGGGCGGAACAGCTCATTGCCGAATCCACCGGCAAGCTCGGCACCGGTGTCCTGCCTGTTGTCGCTGGCCCGGACTCCCCCGAAGCCCGCGGCGGTGCAGACGACGTGCTGGTCATCCGCCTGGTCGGTGCGGATGACGACGTCGAACTTCGCGAGAACGAGGTGGCCATCGCCGGTGGCCTGGCCACGCAGATGTTCGTCTGGGAATTTGCTACCGCCGTCGCCGGTCGCCTCCTGGGTATCAACCCGTTCGACCAGCCCGACGTTGAAGCCGCCAAGGTTGCCGCTCGTGGCCTGCTCGATGCCCGTCCCGAACCGACGCCTGCTGCCTTCACCGACGGTGCCGTGGAAGTACGCGGCGGCGATTGGCTCGGCTCCTCGGCGACTGTTACGGACGCTGTGCAGGCGCTTCTTGGCCAGCTCGGCACCGATGGTTACCTCAGCGTCCAGGCGTACCTGGACCGCATCAGCCATGCACCCCTGGAGGGCATCCGCGATGAACTCGCAGCTGCCAGCGGGCGTCCGGTGACATTCGGTTGGGGGCCCCGCTTCCTGCACTCCACCGGGCAGTTCCACAAGGGCGGCCCCGCCATCGGTGTGTTCCTGCAGGTCACTGCAGCGTCCTCCCTTGATCTTGAAATTCCTGAGCGGCCCTTCACCTTCGGTCAACTCATTGCGGCCCAGGCCTCGGGCGACGCCCAGGTCCTCGAAAGCCACGGCCGACCCGTCTTGCGCCTGCACCTCACCGAGCGTGCCGCAGGCGTAGCACAGCTCCAGGATGTCATCGCTGCGTTGGCCGGTCAGCCCAGCGCACTCGAAAGCTAAGGCACAAAACCTAAAATGCCAGATACTGAAAACGGCAGGAAGACTGCTGGTTTGCGGAATCCGTTGCGGGATCCGCGGGATCGTCGTTTGAGTCGTATTGCTGGGCCGTCGTCGTTGGTGTTCTTTGGGGTCACTGGTGATCTTGCCCGTAAGAAGTTGATGCCTGCGGTGTATGACTTGGCTAATCGTGGGTTGTTGCCGCCGAGTTTCGCTTTGGTGGGTTTCGGCCGGCGTGAGTGGGATAACGCTGACTTTGCCGCTGAGGTCAAAGAGAACGTGAAGGCGCACGCGCGGACGAAGTTTGATGAAGCCGTGTGGGAGCAGCTCGCCTCCGGTATCCGTTTCGTGACGGGTGAGTTCGATGATGATGATGCGTTCGAGCGGCTCGGGGACGTGTTGGAGGAGTTGGATGAAACCCGCGGCACCCGCGGTAATCATGGCTTCTATCTCTCGATCCCGCCGAAGGCGTTTGAGCAGGTTTGCCGGCAGTTGTCCAAGCATGGGTTGGCGCAGGCCAAGACCGGGCAGTGGCGTCGGGTGGTGATCGAGAAGCCGTTCGGTCATGACCTGGACTCGGCCCGGGCGTTGAATGACATTGTGGAGTCGGTGTTCCCGCCGGATGCGGTGTTCCGGATTGACCATTATTTGGGCAAGGAAACGGTGCAGAACATCCTGGCGTTGCGGTTCGCGAACCAGTTGTTCGAGCCGTTGTGGAACGCGAATTACGTGGACCATGTGCAGATCACGATGGCCGAGGATATCGGTACCGGTGGCCGGGCGGGGTATTACGACGGTGTGGGTGCGGCCCGGGACGTGATCCAGAACCACCTGCTGCAGTTGCTGGCGTTGACGGCGATGGAAGAGCCGATCTCGTTCAACGCCGATGATTTGCGGGCGGAGAAGGAAAAGGTCCTCGCCGCGGTCAAACTCCCCGAGGATTTGTCCACGCATTCGGCGCGGGGGCAGTTCACCGGTGGCTGGCAGGGCGGGGAACAAGTCCAGGGGTACCTGGAGGAAGACGGCATCCCCGCCGATTCCAAGACCGAGACGTTCGCGGCGATCCGGGTGGACATCAACACCCGCCGGTGGGCCGGGGTGCCGTTCTACCTCCGCGCCGGTAAACGCCTGGGTCGGCGGGTCACGGAGATCGCGGTGGTGTTCAAACGCGCCCCGAACCTGCTCTTCCGTGACCACGGCGAGGATGACTTCGGGCAGAACGCGGTGGTGATCCGGGTCCAGCCCGATGAGGGCGCCACGATCCGGTTCGGGTCCAAGGTCCCGGGCACGCAGATGGAAGTCCGGGACGTGACCATGGACTTCGGCTACGGTCACTCCTTCACCGAATCTTCCCCGGAAGCCTACGAGCGGTTGATCCTGGACGTGCTCCTGGGCGAGCCGCCGCTGTTCCCCCGCCACCAGGAAGTGGAACTGTCCTGGAAGATCCTTGACCCGTTCGAGGACTACTGGGCGTCCCTGGATGAACAACCGCAACCCTACGCACCGGGCAGTTGGGGGCCGGCTTCGGCCGATGAGCTCCTGGCCCGTGACGGACGAACCTGGAGAAGGCCATGATTGTCGATCTGCCGGACACCACCACCTCGAAAATTTCCAAGAAAATCACCTCCCTGCGCGAGCAAGGCGGGGTGATCGCCCTGGGCCGGGTCCTGACCCTGGTCGTCGTGACCAAATCCGGGCAAGAAGAAGAAGCGATCGAAGCCGCGAACGAAGCCAGCCGGGAACACCCCTGCCGGATCATCGTCCTGGCCGACGCCGGCGCCGAAGCCCCGGACCGGCTCGACGCGCAAATCCGCGTCGGCGGTGACGCCGGCGCGTCCGAAGTGATCGTGCTGCGCGGCTACGGCCAAATGGCCCACGAAAGCGAATCCCTCGTCGCCGGACTCCTCCTCCCCGACGCACCCATCGTCGCATGGTGGCCCCACGGCGCCCCCGCATCGGCCTGCGAAACCTCCATCGGAGCCATCGCCCACCGCCGCATCACCGACTCCGCCAACGAACCCGACCCCGCCCAAGCCCTCGACACCATCCGCAACACCTACAAAGCCGGAGACACCGACCTCGCCTGGACCCGCCTCACCAACTGGCGCATCCAACTCGCCGCGGTGCTCGACCAGGTGGACAGTGATCCGGTGTCCGCCATTGCTGTCGAAGGTGCCTCGGACTCCCCCAGCACGCTTCTGCTGGCTGCGTGGTTGACGTTGGCACTTGAAGCACCGGTGACCATCGTGGCCGATCCTGCCGGTACGGGCATCCGCCGTGTGCGGCTGACCCGCGCCAGCGGAGATGTGCAACTGTTCCGTCCAGGACTGTCCGTCGCCGAGCTCACCCAGCCAGGCCAGCCGGCGCAGCGCATCACCCTGCCGCGGCGCAGCCTCAAGGACTGCCTCGCCGAAGAACTCCGCCGGCTCGACCCCGACGAAGTCTTCGGAGAAGTGATTACGATGGGACTGCCACTTACCAGCCAGAGGAGAGTCCAGACCAGTGCACGCTGAGCCAAGAGTAAGCATCCACCCAGACTCCAAAGTGTTGATGGCCGCCATTGCGGCACGACTCATCACCAAGCTCGTGGACGTCCAGGACAAGCACGGCGAAGCCACGGTGGTCCTCACCGGCGGAACAGTGGGTATCGGTACTTTGCGGGCGGTCGCCGACTCGGCAGCCGCTCCCGCGGTGGACTGGTCGAGGGTGAACTTCTGGTGGGGCGACGAACGCTTCGTCTCCGCCGACAGCGGTGACCGGAACACACGGCAGGCCCGTGAGGCGCTTCTGGCGCACCTTCCGGTGGATCCCGAGCGCATCCACGAACCTGGCTCCTCGGATGACTTCGCAACAGCCGAGGAAGCTGCCGCAGACTATGCGGACCGTTTGAAGGCAGCCGCCGAAGCCGAACACGCGGCCGACATGTCTGATGACCGGCCCGAGGAACCGGGCACCTTGCCCCGCTTCGACGTCCTCCTGCTGGGCGTCGGCCCGGATGCCCACGTTGCTTCGTTGTTCCCGGAGCAGGCAGCCATCCGGGTCAAGGACCGTACTGTGGTGGGCGTTGAAAACTCACCCAAGCCGCCGCCGTCGCGGGTCTCCCTGACCTTGCCCGCCATCAACACCGCCCAGGAAATCTGGATGGTAGTAGCCGGAGAAGACAAGGCCGGTGCTGTCGGGCTTGCCTTGGCCGGCGCCAATCCCGTACAGGTGCCTGCAGCCGGCCCGGTGGGCCGCTCAAGGACCCTGTGGCTGATCGACGAGAACGCCGCCTCACGTGTCCCGCAGCAGCTGGTCCGGAAGGACCCCGCGGGCGCGTAGCCTCTCAAGCGCTCCGGCCAGGACAATTTCTGCGTCCTGGCTGGAGCGTCTTTCTTTAACGTAGTCCAGGTGCGACTTGAAGATTTCGTCGTCCGGGCGTGCTGCTGCTGGATGCAGCGGGTCACGGGACGCCGGTAGCCCACACTTAGGGCAGTCCCAGGTCTTGGGAATTTGCTCGTCCGGCAGCTTAAGAAAAACAAGCCGCGTTTCGTGTCCCTTGGCGCACCAATACGGAACACGAATACGCGGCAATTGTTCTCCGTCACTGTGGTCGCTCTGATTTCTCGGTGCGGACCCTTGGGTTATTCCCACTCGGGTCCCCCGGTAACCGGGCGTGCCATGAACCATTTCGAACCCCTAGCGACTCGGTGGTCGGCCGTATGGCCCGTGGGCCTGACGGCCAACACCGACAGTCTAATGCCAGGTGCACGACGGCGGCACCAAACTTTGGTGCCGCCGTTCAGGATGGCGTGACGAACTTTCCGGAGAAGATCAGGAATCCCCGCCGGAGGTGAAACGCATGATGAGGCCGAGGCCGATGATGACCACTCCCCAGGTGATGCCAAGGATGATGGTGAACCTGTTGAGGTTCCGCTCCGCAACGCCGGACGAGCTCAAACCGGAGCTCATGCCACCACCGAACATATCGGACAAGCCGCCACCACGGCCCTTGTGCAGGAGAATGAGCAGCGTCAGCAGAAGGCTGGTAATGCCCAGCAGGATCTGCAGGATAACTTGAAGAACGTCCACGACGGCCTTTCGAAGAAGCGGAAAGCGGGAGCCGGACTAGTCCGTGACGAGGTGGCTCTCGAACCTGACAATGTTAGCAAACTCCGCCGGGTCAAGGCTGGCGCCACCCACCAGGAGACCGTCCACGTCCGGCTCGGCAAGGATCGCGGCGGCATTGTTTGCCTTGACCGATCCACCGTACAGCAGGCGGGTCTTGGCAGCGACATCGGCATCGAACAGTTCTGTCAGCTCGGCGCGGATGGCGGCACACATTTCCTGTGCGTCCTCAGGTCCGGCGACTTCGCCGGTTCCGATGGCCCATACGGGTTCGTAGGCAACCACCAGATCAGCTGCCTGCTCCGCGGTGAGGCCTTCAACGTCGGTCCGAAGCTGTGCAAGCGTGTGCTCCACGTGCGTGCCGGCCTGGCGGACCTCGAGTCCCTCGCCAACACAGAGGACGGGGGTGACCTCGTGCCGGTAAGCGGCCTTGACTTTGGCGTTCAGGACCTCGTCGGATTCATGGTGGATAGTCCGGCGCTCACTGTGCCCCACCAGGACATACGAGCAGCCCAGCTTGTTGAGGAACTGGCCGGAAATGTCGCCCGTGTAGGCACCCGAGTCGAACTGGGACAGATCCTGGCCACCGTAAGCGACCTCGAGGTCGTCGCCCTGAACCAGCGTCTGCACGCCACGGAGATCGGTGAAGGGCGGGAAGACCGCCACTTCAACACGCTTGTAGTCGTGCTTCGCGTCGTCAAGCGTCCACGCGAGCTTCTGCAGCAACGTGATGCCCTGGACGTGGTCCATGTTCATCTTCCAGTTGCCTGCGATAAAGGGTTTGCGGACAAAATTGCCGTTGGCAGAGGTAGTCACGTGAACTCCAAAGGGATGCGTTGAATATGGACGGGGGGGGGGGGGGGGGGGGGGGGGGCGCGCCCCCGCGGCGGGGGGGGGGGGGCGGGCCCGCCGGGCCCGCCCCGCACGGAGAGGGGAGGGTACGGGAGGGGGGCGCCGCCCCCCCGGACG